>DDTB01000017.1 GCA_002343985.1 Chitinophagaceae bacterium UBA2375
ATTTATGATTTATAACTCCGGGCAAATAAGTATTTGAAAAAACTTAAATTGAAACATACTTATTTTCAACGGTTCATGCAACTGGTTAAATTTAAATTCAGAAATGTCTGATTTTAGTACCGTCATTCAAAAACTCCTCATTTTCCGCAACGAACGCGACTGGGCACAGTTCCACAACCCCAAGGATTTGGCGCTGGCGATTTCGGTAGAGGCCAATGAGCTGCTGGAGCAGTTTCTGTGGAAGGGCCCCGATGAGGCAGACAGGGAAAAAGTAAAGGAAGAGCTAGCCGATGTGTTTGCCTATGCCTTCCTGCTGGCCGATAAATACCAGTTTGACGTGAAGGAGATCGTGCTGGAGAAGATCAAAAAGAATGCAGAGAAATATCCCGTTGACAAGGCGAAAGGAACAGCGAAAAAGTACAACGAATTATGATCGTTTACAGCTCCAACAAGTCCGGATTCTTAAATGATGTGTTTTCAAACGATATCGAAAACATTGTTCTTGGCAATGTAAAACGAAAACTGAACAAAGGTGTCAGCATCTCCGAAATCAAATCATGGGCGCACTCCCTGCAGTATATGGACCGCATCCTGCGGGAGCCTTCAATACCGGATGACTGCGGCATCGCCATCGAGTACCAGATTCTCCTCTCTGGCGCAAGTGTTCCCGCCGATACAGCCATTCGGTTATCGGGAATTTGACGGGATCACTTGATGCCGTATAAATTGCCCGGTTTGCAACCGGGTATTGTGTTGATTAAAGAATTTGTTGCGAGGAACATATTTATTCGTATTGTTTCGTGAGCCACGAACCAAGGCGGGTGGTATGTGTTTTTCTTTGTCCTTTTTTGCATGCCAAAAAAGGACGAAAAAAGGCACCCGCCGCCAATGACGGCCGGGCGGCGGGAAGTGCCTTGATTAAGCTTTAGCACTACTGTAACCTCAACTTCAGTAACAAAGGATCGGAGAATATTATTGCTATCAACCACTTTTCATTGTAAAGGGTATTATCAATTCGCAGCATCCCATTCGGAAGGCGTTGGTATTGTTTCGTGTGCCACGAACCAGGGCGTGTAGGTTCTTGCGCCAGAAGAGGCTTTTTTGAAATGGTATCCAGCGTGGTTGAAGCAAGGGATCGTTTTTTTGCCGCCGCCTCATATGTTATATGCAAAACTTTAGCATTAGTTTACATAGGAGCCTTGCTAATAACAGACAAATGTCCTAAATTTGTGGACATAATTCTAATGTATGCAAGCGACCACTTATAAAAAGCAAACCTACCTCGACAAGGAGGTTAGCAGCATATTTAAACGGATCAAGAGAAAGCAACAGGTTCCTAATCTGAAAGTTGCAGTTTCTTATTCTGATCTGTTTAATAATAAGATGCTGATCATTTATTTGATACGGGAAGGAATACCCTATTCATTGTTTGACCTGATTAGCATGAATACACCTTTTTCAGAAAAGGACTGGGCCGATATTTTAGATATCTCAACGAAATCCTTACTCAGGTATAAGCAGAATGATACAACATTTAAGCTGACCCAGTCGGAGAAAATTATGGAAATGGCTGAAGTAACCGATTTGGGATTGGAAGTATTTGGAGCCATGGATAAATTTAAATCATGGCTAGATACACCCAACTTTGCATTGGGTAATGTAAAACCTGTAGAACTTTTGAAAGACTCTTTTGGGAAGGAATTGGTTGTCGGTGAGCTTACCAGGATTAATTATGGAATTTTAGCATAATGGAAGTATTTCGATTATCTAATAAAGCATACGCGAAATCGCTATCTGGAATAGGTGCAGCCTTAAAAGGGGCCAGGTGGAATTCTATAGGAATTGAAATTATTTATACCGCCGCGAACAGGTCACTTGCCATGGCGGAAGTCGCGGTGCATTTCTCCGTAGCTACGGCACCGCCTGATTATAAGATGGTGACGATTTATATCCCCGATGATATTTCGATGAAAACGATTAGTATTAAGGACCTGCCATCAGATTGGGCAGTATTTCCACACTCAGACTCAACAAAGATGTTTGGTGATAAGTTTATAGCCGACAATAAGTATTGTGTGTTAAAAATTCCTTCAGCCGTTACGAAAGGCGATTTTAATTACTTAATGAATCCCAGGCACCCGGAGTTTTCAAGGATAAAAATTATTGATATAGAAGACTTCAGGTTTGATAGCCGGTTACTAAAATGATGTACAGGATACAGTAAATGTCAGTATACAGTCACACGAAAAACACCGCTCCTGTTCCTGGTAATCATTTTCAATGTAATCCCTTGCCCGTTACCTGTATGTTCCCACTGGCGCAAGTGTTCCCGCCGATACAGCCATTCGGTTATCGGGAATTTGACGGGATCACTTGATGCCGTATAAATTACCCGGTTTGCAACCGGGTATTGTTTTGATTAAAGAATTTGTTGCGATGAACATATTTATTCGTATTGTTTCGTGTGCCACGAACCAAGGCGTGTGGTATGTGTTTTTCTTTGTCATTTTTTGCATGCCCAAAAAAGGACGAAAAAAGGCACCCGCCGCCAATGACGGCCGGGCGGCGGGAATCGCCTTGATTAAGCTTTTGCACTACTGTAATCTCAACTTCAGTAACAAAGGATCGGAGAATATTATTGCTATCAACCACACTTCATTGTAAAGGGTATTATCAATTCGCAGCATCCCATTCGGGATGCGTTGGTATTGGTTCGTGCGCCACGAACCAAGGCGGGGTTTTGTTTCGTGCGCCACGAACCATGGCGAACCTTTGAGGTATCAAGTCTCTCTCCGATAGGCTTGCGCCAGATGAGTGATATGATTGCATTGAACTTTTTATATGCATTTTGGTTACACAGGTGACCGTATATGGATTTAGCATTAGAATGATGAAACTATGAAATTGACTCCTCACGAATTGCCATCTCTAGGCTATCAACTGCTTGACAAATTGCATCACCAGGAATTGGTACCATTTTTACAAACCTACCTGAAGAAAAAAACAAAGTATAGCATATTCTATTATGCAATTAATATTTTCATTTTCGGCTTTACGGGTTATTTATTCATGGCAGGCTATGGAAAACCTGGATTTTCATTTGGCGACAGGTTTGTGCATTTTTCCTATGGCTTGGCTATTGCATTTGCATTGGTCCCATTGCATGAATACATACATGCGTTGGCGTATAAGGCACAGGGAGCCAAAAACACTTCCTATGACGCCAATCTCAAAAAGTTTTACTTTATGGCTCTGGCGGATCAGTTTGTTGCCAGTAAAAGGGAATTTTTATTTGTGGCCCTTGCGCCATTTGTTTGCATCAGCACCTTACTTATTGTTCCGATTTGTTTTACACATGCAAACTGGCCCCTCAGTTTTTCAGCGGCCTTGCTTGCCCATACGTCCATGTGCGCCGGTGACTTCGGGCTGTTGAGTTATTTTGCGTTTCATAAGGACAAGGAACTGGTTACTTATGACGATGTCAGCGCAAAAATATCTTATTTCTATGGCAGGGATATTGAAAAATGACGCCCGTTTTAGGTGACGTTGTTGAGAAAGCAATTTTATCTCGTAATAAACAAAGCCACTACGACACAAAGCGCGACAAAGAAAATCTCGGTGTGGCTATCTGTCATAGTGGCCCCGTGGTAATAAAAATCGTCTGCTGGGAAGATCAGTAACGCTTTGCAATACTGAATATAAAGCGTTTAGGCTCACTCGTTAGTCCGGCGGCTTCCCTTCTTTTCTTCAGCGCGTCGGAAGTCCAGTAAGACCTGGCTTTCGCCGTATCAGTTATTGCCGTGACCAGCGATATTTTATGGTTATCGTCTGCATCATGACCATATTGCCTGTCTTTAACGCCATTGTCCAGCCGTTCCTGCTTTCCATCCTCAAATGCTTTTTTCCAGGTATCCCAATCTTTTACTGAGTAAGTAGTCAGTACACGCGGGATGTTTCCGACGTTAACCGTATCCTGCCAGACGATGTTTGTAAAGTTGATTTCAGGCGTGCCGGTCACTCCGGCCTTTTTCATTATGTCTTTCAATCCGGGATTTTTGGCAAATGCTTTGGCTTTTTCTACGTCATCCGCTTTCAAAGCGACCAGCACCATGTTTGAGTCTTCCAATGAACGGCCGATAACATATTTGTGTAACCCGCTCGCAAGCCTCGCCGAGTCGTGTGCTTCAAATACCGGCAACCACTTGGCAAAATCCGATACACGGTGCCGGATGGTTACCATGCTTTGCGGAGTTGTGACAATTGTATTTACCGGTTCGGGGGCACTGGCAGTAGCGTCTGCCGCCGGCGCCGGTGCAGGCTCTTCACTTTTTTTGTCGCCTCCGCAGGAACTGATGAAGATGACCAGTGCAGTTAGCAATACCGCACCGGATGTTTTGATTTTTTTCATGTTGTTTTTTTTTGATGTTAAAGAATGGTCGGGTGCGAGTCTCTTGCAGAGGGTAGTGACATATAAATATAAGATTAATATGAACCAGTCAGCGCGAATTTTTGTGGCAGGAAGTCTTTCGGAGGGAGACTTGCGCCAGATGAGCGGAGTACGTATATAAAATAGGAAACATCCCCTACGGGAGATGTTGCTGCGAAGAAGAAATTCAATGACGCATGAACAACGGCCATTCTCAGTAAATCCCATTTATTGAATAACTTTAAAAATGAAACCGATACCGGTAAGGCGCATCAAATCTCAGCCGCTTCAAAAAAGCGCCGGACAGTTTAGCATCCGGAGCCTGCAAGAAGTGCTTAAAGGGAAAAACCTGGTGCATGACTTGCACAAACATGATTTTTATTTTGTGCTGGCCATAGAAAGCGGAAAAGGCATCCATGAAATTGATTTCATACCCTATAAAGTACACAATCACTCCATTTTTTTATTACGTCCCGGACAGGTACACCGGCTTGAGTTATCTGCAGACAGCAAAGGTTTTTTGATGGAGTTTGACCTCGGTTTCTACAAGCCCAGGCAAAGCATCACTGAACAACGCTGGAAAGAAGCAACAGCGAAGAACTATTGCGATGTGGAAAAGAACAGGTTTATTAAACTGAACAGTTTTCTATCAAATATACACGAAGAGTTTGCTGCGATGCAAGAGGGTTATGCGGAGGCGGTAAAAGCCAACCTTGACCTGTTTTTTTTGACATATATCCGCCAAAGCCATCAAGCCGTGCAAAATGCTAAACCAGGGAGTGGTTATATACAGGAACGTTTTGAAGAATTCGCCCAGATGCTGGAAACCAATATCGGCAGCATGAAGAATGCTTCTCAATATGCATCAAAAATGAACCTATCATCCTACCAGTTAAATGCCATTACAAAAACATCCGTAGGGAAAAATGTTTCTGACCTGATCAATGATCAAATCATACTCGAAGCACGGCGCTACCTGCTGGCAACATCCAGCCAGGTAAAGGATATAGCCGATCACCTGGGATACGAAGATGTATCTTATTTTATCCGTTTCTTTAAAAAACATACCGGGCACTCGCCGGAGGCATTCCGCAAGAATTTTGCATAAGTCCTGTTCAACTGAATAACCGTCCTATTAAATCGGCTTTTACCGGTTCTATCTTTGTGTTTGAAAATAATTGGCCACAAAAAAATATCAGAACATGAAAGTAAAAGCAAGATTGATGATGTCTGTAAAGATCTGGATGGTGATCTATCCTTCGATTACATTGTTTTTATTCCTGTTCGGAGAACAGTTATCGGTTCTCCCTTTATATCAAAGAACTTTTATCCTGACGATCACATTGGTTCCCTGGATGATGTTCATCGGCGTGCCTTTTGTTGATTTTATGATCCGGCAACTGACAGCCAGGGAAGCTAAAAATGAAATGCTGGTTACCGGTAAGGATAATCTGTAAATATGAAACAGGTTGCAAGACGAACATTCATCAAACAAACAGGCATTGTATTTGGCGGATTACTCATTAACCCTTCCATACGCAGCCTTGCAAATACAACTATGACAGGTAACAATCAATACGATGTGATCATTATTGGCGGCAGTTATGCCGGATTGGCAGCGGCTATGGCTTTAGGCAGGGCTTTACGAAAAGTGCTGGTTATTGATAACGGTAACCCCTGTAATAAACAAACGCCGTATTCGCATAATTTTCTTACAAGAGACGGTGTACCGCCAACAGAAATTGCCATGATTGCGAGGGAGCAAGTAGGCCGGTACCCTACGGTTCAGTTTTTGCATCAACTGGCAACAGGGGCCAAACAAACAGAAAACGGCTTTGCGGTACAAGTGTCATCCGAAGAAATTTTCAATGCCAGGAAACTGGTTTTTGCCAGCGGTGTCAAAGACATCATGCCTGCCGTTCCCGGATTTTCCGAAAGCTGGGGTATCAGTGTATTGCATTGCCCGTATTGCCACGGCTACGAAGTGAAGCATAAAAAAACAGGGATTTATGCAAACGGAGATAACGCTTTTGAACTGGCCATGCTGATATCAAACTGGACCCATGACCTTACTGTATATACAAATGGCCCATCTGCTTTCTCTGATGAACAAACGGAAATACTGAAAAAGTACAAACTTCCTGTTGTAGAAACTGAAATTAGATCTTTTGAACAACAAAACGGGTATGTGCGGAACATCCTGTTTGTTGATGGCGCCCAATCGCCGGTTGACGCCATCTATGCAAGGCTTCCATTTGAGCAACATTGTTCCATTCCCGAATCGCTGGGTTGCGAATTGACAGAAGAGGGGTATATCAAAATTAATCCGGCACAAAAGACGACAGTAGCCGGAGTTTTTGCCTGCGGCGATAATGTAACGCGTATGCGCACTGTAGCGAATGCAGTAAGTTTGGGCACCACAACCGGCATGATGGTAAATAAGGAATTGATCGAAGAGGATTTCTAAACGGATGAAACATAAAATGCGCTAAATAAATATTGTTTATAGAAGACCCGGCAAGGGTAAATTTAAAATAAAAATCAGCAGTTAACATGCTTATCAACACTGAACGACTTACCATCAGAAACCTGGTATCTTCTGATATAAACGACTTTCACCATTATCGTTCCAACCCGGAAGTAACCAAGTACCAGGGATTTGATGTCTTTAGCCTGGAACAGGCAAAGGCCTTTATTGAGGAAAATGCCAGAAAGGAATTTGGAACGCCCGGTGAGTGGGTGCAGTTTGCCATTGAAAACAAAACAACAGGCCGGCTGATCGGGGATTGCGCCATTAAATTGGATCAGTACGATATAAGGCTGGCAGAAATCGGCATTACCATTTCACCTGGTGAACAAAAAAAAGGATTTGCCAAAGAAACCATGCTGGGCATTTTGGAATATTTATTCAGTCGGGATGATTTTCACCGTGTGACGGAAATAGTCGATGCGGAAAATGAAGCTTCCATACAACTCCTGAAAAGCCTTGGATTCAGGCCGGAAGGCCATTTCATCGAAAACATTTTCTTTAAGGGCAAATGGGGCAGCGAATACCAGTTTGCCATGCTCAGGAAAGACTGGCAGCAATTAAAAGATAGAGAAGTTAATAACAATCATTGAAGGATATCTAGTTGATAAAGGAATTTTAACCGACACTGCACAATGACCAAAAAGACGATCATATTAATCGGGTTCATCGCACTGAAATTCTTTCTGCAGTTTTTTCTGTTAAGCAGTTCGTATGATTTGCATAGGGACGAATATTTGCATCTTGACCAGGGAAAGCATTTATCCTGGGGGTACCTTTCTGTTCCACCATTTAATTCATGGACAGCCTATCTGATTCATCTATTCGGCAATTCATATTTTCTGATTAAGTTTTTCCCTGCCTTGTATGGCGCATTGACAATTTTTATAGTTTGGAAAGCCATAGAAACACTAAATGGAAACCTGTTCGCCTTGATTTTAGGTGCAACCTGTATTTTGTTTTCAGCACTATTGCGATTAAATATGTTGTATCAACCCAGCTCTTTTGATGTTTTATGTTGGACAGCTTTATACTTCATCCTGATAAAATATATCAATACAGGTAACATCAAATGGTTGTATGCCGGGGCTATTGTATTTGCAATAGGCTTTTTGAACAAGTACAACATTGTTTTTCTGCTGATAGGACTTTTGCCTTCTTTGTTGGCAACAAAACACCGGGTGCTGTTTGTAAAACCAGGCCTATACCTTGCTATTTTGTTGGGATTGATGTTGATTTCCCCAAATCTTATATGGCAATACAATAACAATTTTCCAGTCTTTCACCACTTAAAACAATTGGAAGAAACCCAATTGATACATGTAAACAGGTTTGATTTTATAAAGAACCAGGTGTTTTTCTTTTTAGGCTCAACAATTGTAATAATTGCATCGTTTTATGCTTTACTTTTTTACAAGCCTTTTCATAAGTATAGGCCATTTATTTACTCAGTTCTATTTACTTTATTGGCCTTTATTTATTTTAAGGCAAAAGATTATTACGCTATTGGCATTTACCCAATTTATATAGCTTTTGGTTCTGTTTACCTGGCTGATGTCCTGAAAGACGGCTGGAGAAAATATTTACAACCAGTTGCAGTTGCACTTCCTGTACTGTTGTTTATTCCGATGTATAATGTCGCTTTTCCAAATAAAAGCCCGGAATACATTATTCAACATTCAGATGACTATAAGAAATTAGGATTGCTTCGTTGGGAAGATGGTAAAGACCATCAATTACCTCAGGATTTTGCTGATATGACCGGTTGGAAGGAATTGGCATCAAAAGTGGATCATGTTTATGCAGGACTACAAAATAAGGGCAATACGCTGATCATCTGCGATAATTATGGACAGGCCGGAGCCATCAATTTCTATTCAAAACAGAAATTAAATGCCGTGTCTTTTAATGCCGATTATATTAACTGGTTTGATTTATCAAAAAAGTATGAGAACTTAATCAGGGTAAAAGAAGCCAGTGACCCAAATATGGAACTGCAGGAAACATCTGCCTTTTTTGAGCGCTCTATTATTGCTGACTCAATCACTAATCAATATGCAAGGGAATATGGTACAACAATATTTGTTTTTATTGCTGCAAAAATTGATATGAGAGAAAGAATAAAAAGGGAAATTCAAGAAATAAAAAATTATCGCTAACCTGGTTCTGCTTGCAGTTGTCCCGGAACAAGCCGCAATAATTAATAACTTCAAAGGATAGCCATGAAAGCTTTTATAAAAACAAAATACGGGGGCCCTGAAGTTCTTCAATTAATGGAAGTAGATCAGCCTATGGTGAAAGAGAATCACCTCTTGGTAAAAGTGGTTGCAAATTCCGCTAATCCCGCAGACTGGCATCTTTTGAGGGGAAAGCCATTTTTTGCAAGATTTGCCGCTGGACTTTTCAAGCCAAAAGAAAAAATTCCCGGTGCCGACTTCGCCGGTATCGTAGTTGAAACAGGAAGCAAGGTTACCAATTTCAAAGTTGGCGATACAGTGATTGGCGAAACTTTGTTGGGCGGTGCATTTGCGGAGTATGTAAGTGTGCCGGCATCTGTTTGTGGCAAAGTTCCAAGTAATATCAGCCTGGTTCAGATGGCAAGTTTGCCCGTAGCCGGGCTTGCCGCCCTGCAGGCGCTTGTTACACATGGAAAGGTTTCGGCGGGTGAAACCGTTTTGATAAACGGATCTTCCGGTGGTGTGGGTCATTTTGCCGTACAGATTGCAAAGGCATATGGCGCAGATGTAACCGCTGTTTGTTCCGGCAGGAATGTTGATTTCGTGAGGTCCTTAGGTGCCGATAAGGTAATCGCCTATGATCAGGAGAATATTCATCAGCATAAGGGTAATTACGATCTGATTATAGATGCAAACGGTAATCTTACTTATGCAGATTATAAGAGAATGGGTAAAAGGGGCGTAATGGTCGGGTTCACCACAATAGGGCTTATGATGTCAACACTTATCAAAAAGCTATTCGGCGGTTTTCCTCTCATCCAGTTTACAGCAAAGGCCAATGCGAAAGACCTGCAAACCCTGGCGGACTTGGTGGCGGAAGGTAAAATCCGCCCTGCAATTGAAAAATTATATCCTTACAAAGAGATTCCGGAGGCCATAAGCTATATCGAAGCAATGCGCACGAGGGGTAAAGTAGTGATGCAGTGGAAAAATGAACAGAACCTAACTGATTAATCCAACAACTTGACATAAGTACTATTCTAATGGCAAATCGTCCTACCAACCGGGCGGTTCATGATCGTAGCTTTGTTTTGTCAATTTAAGGCTACCGATTCATTCGGGATTAGTCTTTTAGAAATCAATCAACAAACGGTTATTAAAAAAAATTACCATTGAAATGGGCGGGTAAACTATTGCCATAATGGAGAAAATGCACTTAGATTATAAAAACAAGAAATCATGCAACAAACAATCTTTTGGAAAGATTTGGTTGTAATGCTGTTGTCAGCCTCGCTTGCTTCCCATTCGTTTAATACAATTTCTAATCATTCATCATAAAAACTAAGGAAATGAAAATTATCATCGTTGGTGCTTCCGGCACGATGGGTACTTATTTGTCCAGTGCCCTGGAAAAAGAACATGAGATCGTAAGGGCCGACAGAAATAATCATGATGTACAGGTAGATATCACCTCAACGGAGTCTATTGAAAGCATGTATAAAAGGGTTGGGCCTTTTGATGCATTGATCTGTACGGCAGGACCCACATATGTTGGCCCATGGATTAACCTGACGGATAAAACCTTCCGTAATGGTGTGGAAGGCAAGATGATGGGACAGATCAACCTGGTGCTGATCGGCCAGCATTACATCAACCGCAAAGGATCGTTTACGCTGATATCGGGCGCGTTAACCCATGAGCCTCAAAAGAATTTCGCCAATGCTTCTGCAGCTAATTCGGCAGTTGAAGGATTTGTGCGGGCAGCCGCGATTGAACTTGAAAATGGTATTCGTATTAATGCAGTTAGCCCTACTGTGATTGAAAACTCACCTCAATATTTTCCGTTCTTTCCCGGGGAGATACCGGTTACGATGAAACAACTGGAATTTGGTTTCAGGAAGAGTGTTTTCGGGGCTGGCACCGGCCAGGTGATCAAACCATATTAATGCTATGTAAAACCGGGTCGTTTTCCGAAAAGGGAAACGGCCCTAATGCTACAGCAAGTGAAACAATGTAGGGTCAGTTTTCTTTTACATAAGTGACATACGTATTTGTCCTCTGGCGCAAGTGTTCCGAAGGATCACTTGTGCCAGACAAATCAGCCCAGTTTGTAACTGGGCATTAACACGCAACGTCCCCTCCGGGAGACATTGCTGAGAAATAACTTTTTGTAAGCGCTGAAACAAAACGGGTACTTTTCTTTTTTATACAGGCGACCTTCCTGATACTGAAGCTCAAACTACGATAGCACAACCGCCTGATCAGGGAACCCCGTTGTGCTGCGGTTGTAAAGCAACGGCTGCTTTTTTGATTGTCTTTTAGCGGCAAATAAGTAACAGGAAAAAGCAAATAGAATTCTCTACCTTAATGTAGAAATGCCGCTTATCAAAGTACTAGTTAATAATACGCATTGCCCCTTCTGTAGACTTTGTCGGGAAAGTGAAAAACGTTTTATAATAAATTAATTAATCATCATGAAACGAATTGCTAATCTTACAGTTGGTTTTTTGCTCCTGTTCATGTACGCGCAAGGGCAGAGACCCCAAACAGAGGTGCTGACAATGGGAACATTCCATTTTGCATTTCATAACCGGGACCTGATAAAGACTGAGAAAAAAGACCAGATAGATGTACTTGATAAAAAATACCAGGTTGAGTTAGAAGACATAGTCAGCCAGATCATAACGTTCAATCCAACCATTATTGCAATCGAGCAATCCCCAGAATTTCAACCCAGGATCGACTCAATATACAACGCTTACCTGGCGGGAACCTATGATCTTGGGAGGGAAGAATATGAACAGATTGGTTTCAGGGTTGGAAAAAAACTTAACATAAAAAAGATGTACTGTGTCAATGACTGGGGCAGGAACTACAGTTCTATTGACAGCCTTTTAGAAACGGATTCGACTGCCAGAAAAAAATTTATGGATTTCTTTTACCACAACCCCGACTCTGTAAAAATAAGGGAAAGCTTTCCGACTCCCGTATTTGCTACAAAAGGGATAAAGGCTGAATTACGAATAAAGAATGATGAGAAAAATATTCAGAAAGACCTGGGTTCATACTTCATAGGCATATTCAAATATGAGACCGGGCAAGAGCCGTTTATGGGCGCTGATTTTGTAACCGGCTGGTGGTTCAACCGTAACTTGCGTATATTCAGGAATATCCAAAAGATCGAAAGAACGCCAACTGACAGGATTTTGGTTATCTACGGAGCCGGCCATATGAACCTCTTGAATATTTTCATTCATGCATCTCCCGAGTTCAGGTTGGTACGTACAAACGATTATTTGAAGTAATCACAACTGGCGCAAGTGTTCGACACAGCCGGTCATTTGTACCCGACAAATCAGCCCAGATTGTAACTGGGCATTAACACGCAACGTCCCCTCCGTCAGGCGTTGCTAAGTATTTAGTATTGGTTCGTGTGCCACGAACCAAGGCGTGTGGTATGTGTTTTTCTTTGTCCTTTTTTGCATGCCCAAAAAAGGACGAAAAAAGGCACCCGCCGCCAATGACGGCCGGGCGGCGGGAAGTGCCTTGATTAAGCTTTTGCACTACTGTAACCTCAACTTCAGTAACAAGGGATCGGAGAATATTATTGCTATCAACCACTCTTCATTGTAAAGGGTATTATCAATTCGCAGCATCCCATTCGGGAGGCGTTAGTATTGTTTCGTGCGCCACGAACCAAGGCGGGGTTTTGTTTCGTGTGCCACGAACCAAGGCGGGTGGGGATCGGAGAACATTATTGCTATCAACCGCTCTTCAATGTAAAGGGTATTATCAATTCGCAGCATCCCATTCGGGAGGCGTTGCCGGGAAAGAGTATGTTACCGGATTATTAACTGGGATGAACGGCTTGCTCTTCAGTCTGAAACCAAATAGTTTAGGGGTACAAATTGTGAAACATGAACAGAAGCTGGGAAAAAATACAAAATGATGCATTCGCATTTTTTGTGGATAAAACAGAAATTGGGCAGTTGATAATGAAACCCCATTCTTCCAGTGTACAGGCTATTGCCCTTATCCAGGGAAAAGAATATGGCATTAAACGGACGGGAATATGGAAAAATAATGTGGAGATCAGCGATGAAAATAACCAAGTTGTTGCCCATACCCGCATCGAAAAATGGTATGCTCAAACGCTAACCCTTACATACCAGGGCCAAAGCTACCAGCTAATAACCCGAAACAACCCCCTGGCGGAGATGGCCATAACATACAAAGGCAGCGACATCCTTGCTTATGGTTTACATGCTGCGGATAACCGCGACCCGCTTGCTGTGAGGATTACTGCATCCAGCCGGCAGGACGAATATATATTTGATTTTTTGTTGTGGTATCTTTTTTGGCCCATTGCCACTGAGTCGATGGGCGACTACCTGACATTTACTTTACTCATGACTGCTTAGTAATCCCGGGCAAAAAAGAGCATTGCCGGAAAAAGTTGCTACCAATCACTAACCTGCCGGATATAATTTTTCACGGAAGGATATAACCTCCGATAAAGCTCCCTTACAATATCCTCCTGCCTGGGCGTATTGAAACTGTTGCGGTTGATCAATTGCCAGTCTGATGGCGACAGAGCCTGGCTATTACCCGTGTACCTGGCCCGCTCTTCTTCCCAACGGTACTCCTCACGGAAATTCCGGTAACCGATATTTTTATTGTTGTTGAAGTCAACAACCCTCACCTCCATATTCGCCTGGGCGGTAAAACTCATGCGCGTGATGTATAAAGTGGCGCTGACATTATCATATACAGGACGGCCCGACGTATCGGTACCCACCTGCACCTGCTTGCTGACACGCCTCGTGTATTGCCGCGAAAATGGTTGCGGCACTTCCATATTGCGCAACACAAGGTCAATCACCCAATTCGCGTCTATGCGGTCACGTGAGACTTCCCAGTCCGCATAAAATTTCGCGGGGAAACGGTCTCCCAGGTTATTCAATTCCCTCAGCAATGTTTGCTGAAAATATTCCTGGCTGTATCCGGGGCCCCATCCCCAGCCATTATTCACAAAGAAGGAATTGTCCTGCACCGGGTTCACCAGCACTTTCACCATCGCGAGGCCGAAAGCTTCTTCCATTTTGTGGCGACTGTCTTTATAATTGGGCACAAAGCGGTCTGCCTTTTTAAAATAATTATATGCTTTCCGGGTTAAGTCACGGCCGCCTCTGTCGAGGTTATCAATGCCTGCTTCGTAATACGCGGCTGCCGCTTGTTGTTTTTCGCTGATCAGTGTTTCTGAAACATTGTCGGCGCTTACCAGTTTACGCGCGGCTGGCGAACTGTTGATGGCATCATAGGCTTCCTGCAAGGCCTCATAATGGCTGATAATCTTATCCCACCTGCCCAGGTCCCTGCTGTTGCGGCTGCTTTCAATGGCCGACAACCGGTTTTCCCGGATGCGCGCGTATAAAACAGGAATGGCATCCAGTGCCTTGCTGTCGGTTTCATCCTTATTCAATTGCTTAATGGCGTCGGCCAGGGCCTTGTCTTCATTGGCACGGTCCAGGTAATTCTTCTTCTGGCAGGAGGTGAGCAAGAGGCTGACGCTAAGCAAACAGGCCATCCATTTGAGGTGCAGGGTGCGCATACGCATGGTTTAGGTGGAAAAATTACATAAAGCCCTCTGTATTTGACTTCAAATATCTAAAATATATCAACCATTCATCATTTTTCAGCACCATTTATCCCAAACCCTAATTATGTGTTGGGGATTGACGCAAGTGTATTTGTTTGAAAATCAATACTATATCAATCATGACACTTCTTTCCACCACAAGCTACTTTGATAAATATGGTATTATGTGTTGCATAGTACTAAAATCTTCCTATATTTGTGTTGTCAATGGGAAACCCGATTCCGGATGCGGGCGCCTGGCGACAAAGTATAGCCATGAACTTTTAAAACAGTAGCCAATGAACATCGAAAACACAGCCAGCCAGATGCGCAAGGGGGTGCTGGAATTTTGCATCTTATCGGTGATCCGCCAGGGGGAAGCGTATCCTTCAGACATCATAGATAAGATGCGGGCAGCCAACCTGAGCATTTTCGAGGGCACGCTTTATCCATTGCTGACCAGGCTCAAAAACGCGGAACTGCTCACCTATCGTTGGGTGGAGAGCAGCAGCGGCCCCCCGAGGAAGTATTTCAGTTTAACGGAGAAAGGCGCGGCCTTTTATACCGAACTGGAAGCCACCTGGAACGAACTGGCCAACGCGGTTGCAGCCTTGACCAGCCCGATACAGGCAAGCCCACCAGATCCTGTTGCATAAAACCAACCCTCAACAACCGAAACAACATTTCCCATCAGGTTCCTGCGGGGCCTGTAAAACCAACAAGTAGTCATGAAACAAGTCATTAATATCAACTTCCACGGACGGGTAGTGCCGATAGAAGTTTCTGCTTTTGACATATTAAAAGAATACACGGCCAGCCTGAACCGTTTCTTCGCGAGCGAAGATGGAAAGGAAGAAATCATCAATGATATCGAAAGCCGCATCGGGGAGCTCTTCCAGGAGCGTTTGAAATCAGGCGCCACCTGCATCACCGACGAGGATGTTAACGCCATCATCCGCAGCATGGGAAGGCCCGAAGATTTCGATACCGTAGAATCTTCCGCAACCGAATCAGCCGGCACGCAGCAACAAGCGGAAACCGACACAAGCGCAGAACCAGGAATAACGGTTAAGGCTAGACGCTTATACAGGGACGAGAACGATAAAGTCTTTGGGGGTGTCTGCAGCGGCCTGGCCAATTATTTCGGCATCGACAAAGTTGTGGTCAGGATCATCTTTATCATCCTTGCCGTATCCTTCGGTTTTGGTTTGATCCCATACCTGATCTTGTGGATCGCCGTACCGAGTTCCGCAACAAAAGAGATCGGCGCCGTGCGGAAAAAATTATACCGCGACAGCGATGATAAAATCGTCGCGGGCGTTTGCAGCGGCATCGGCAATTATTTTGGCATCAATGCCTGGATCCCGCGCGTATTGTTCCTACTACCTTTCCTGAGTTTTGCCACCCGTTGGGGAAACTGGGGAGCCAACTACGATTTCTTTGATTTCGTACAGGTATCATTCAGCCCGGGCGCGCTGATGGCATACATCATCCTCTGGCTCGTGATCCCCGAAGCCTTAACCACCACCGAAAAGCTGGAAATGAAAGGGGAGAAAGTGGATATGAACTCCATTAAAAACTCTGTGATGGAAGAGCTGAAAGGCGTACAGCATCGTGCCGAAAAATTCGGCAAGGAAGCGGGCGCCATCGCCACCGAAAAAACACAGGCCATGGGTGCCGATATCGGCCGCGTAGCCAAAAGGGGCGGGCGTTCACTGGGCGACGTGATCGCGTTTTTAGTGAAAGTATTTGTCTATTTCATCCTCGGTTGCCTGGTCTTTGCCTTTGTGGTTGCCCTGTTTTCGCTGGGTGTGGTGGCCATTGGTTTATTCCCTGTAAAAGACTTTTTATTAAAAGATGGATGGCAAAACATTTTTGCATGGGGTACATTGATTTTCTTCATCGCCGTACCCATTATCGGTATCATTACCTGGCTGATCCGCAAGCTCGCGCGCATCCGCAGCAACAGCAAACTCATGGGTTTCACTTTCTCCGGGTTGTGGATCATCGGTTGGGTTTGTTTCACATTCCTCCTCGCATCGGTTACCCGCGATTTCAAATCAGGCAATAACCTGTATGAAGAAGAAATTGTACTCAGCAACCCTGCAGTCGATTACCTGGAACTTACTTCCGTGAGGCCAAACCAAACGGTTTACCGCAGCAACTGGTTCAGGCTCGAGCCATTTGAAAACCTGGATGAAGACACAGCCATCGTGCGCAATGTCAGGGTTCAAATCATTCAGTCTAAAACCGACAGTTTCCGCGTGGTGATGCACAGGATGGCCAGGGGCAATACCCGCCGTTATGCCGATACGCTGGCTTCGCTGATCCAGTTTAATGCCGTGCAGCAAGACAGCCTGCTGCTCTTAGACAGGGGCATACCCATCACCCGAAAGGATAAATTCCGCAACCAACGCGTCATCATTACTGTATTTGTGCCTGTAGGCAAACGTGTGAAAGTTGACCGCAGCGCCGCCAACTGGCATAATGTGCAGTTTGATGGCCCATGGGACGATGACCGCGATTGGGAAGTAGAGACTAAGGATATTCAGCATGGATGGGATTTTGGTGTGGAGTACATCATGAAGAAAGACGGATTGTACACAATTGGGGGGCAACCCGCCAATCAATGGGAAAAGGAACAAAAAATTATTGACGACTGGGATAATTCCGGAACCCCGGATGACACTGACCGTTACCGCTATGATAACAGGGGTGATAACCGCGGCGCTACGGATTCGGTTTTGATGAAGCAGCAACTGGAAAAGCAACGCGTGAAGGATTCTTTACGCAAGGAGAAAGAAGAAGCGGAAGCGCAGCTCAACCGCCTGGAAGCCCGCACAGACCGAAGCCCTATTTTGCAAACAAGCAGCATCATGTCGTACAGTCCGATGTTGATGATTTATCCATAAACGATGTTTCGTTGTTGAGCGGAACCCCTATCAAAGAACCCGGTGTATGCCGGGTTCTTTGTGTAAATTCAATTACATTTGCATCCTAAATTTTTTTCATGAAGACCACTCCATTCACCGATAAACATATCGCGCTGGGCGCCAAGATGGCGGAGTTCGCGGGCTATAATATGCCCATCTCTTACAGCGGCATTAATGAAGAACATGCTGCCGTGCGCAACAACGCGGGTGTATTTGACGTGAGCCATATGGGTGAGTTCATCCTGAAAGGTCCGAACGCGCTGGCTTTGATCCAGAAGATCGCAAGCAACGACGCTTCTAAACTGAAAACGGGCATGGCCCAATACAGTTGCATGCCTAATGAAAACGGTGGCATTGTAGATGACCTGCTGGTATATTGCATTGAAGAACAGAAAGTATACATGCTCGTGGTGAACGCGGGCAATATCCGCAAAGACTGGGATTGGATCAGCAGCCATAACACCGAAGGCGTGGATATGGAAGACATATCGGACCGCACCGGCCTGCTGGCTGTGCAGGGGCCCTTCGCCACACGCATCCTGCAGTCACTAACGGAAATGGATATCCTAAATTTAAAGTATTACACTTTTGTAAAAGGTACATTCGCGGGTGTTGATAATGTATTGATCAGCGCAACGGGTTATACCGGCGCAGGCGGCGTGGAAATTTATTTCGACAATAAGCATAACGTTGCCGGTACCATCTGGGATGCCATTTTTGAAGCAGGCAAGGCCCAGGGCATCAAACCCATTGGATTGGGCGCACGCGATACACTCCGCCTCGAAATGGGCTTCTGTTTGTATGGCAATGATATCGACGACCATACATCGCCCCTGGAAGCCGGCCTTGGCTGGATCACGAAGTTCAGCAAAGACTTTGTTGGTAAGCCAGTGCTGGAAAAACAAAAAGCCGAAGGCATTACCCGCAAACTGGTTGGTTTTGAAATGACCGAGCGTGGCATCGCCCGTCATGGATATGACATATGCAACGCGGCAGGGGAAGTTATCGGGCATGTAACTTCCGGTACACAATCTCCTTCGTTGGGCAAAGCCATCGGGTTGGGCTATGTGCAAATGCCGTACACAGCCATTGATTCGCCGATATTCATTCAGATCCGCAACAACGCGGTTGCAGCCAAAGTTGTGAAAGTGCCTTTTGAATAAACGTACAAAATGAAACCTTCCTTATACACGATTCTCTCGCCGGCTCTGCTGAACCTTTATGATGTGTCAAACAGCGTGGTGGTTATTATTGATATCCTGCGTGCCACATCCACCATTGCCACCGCGATGGAAAATGGCGCTAAATCCATCATACCCGTTGACAGCGTAGCCGAATGCATCCGCATTGGCAAACAGATCGACGCGATCACCGCGGGTGAAAGGGATGGAAAAGTTGCCGAAGGGCTGCAGCACGGCAATTCCCCATTCGAATACCCCGAATCATTCATCAAGGGCCGCACACTGGTGCTGACCACCACCAATGGCACCAAGCTCCTGCATATGGCGCTTGATAAGGGCGCGACCGATATCATCACGGGCGCGTTCTCTAACCTCGATGTGATTTGCGATTACCTGCTGAAACAAAAAAAGCCCGTAGTGCTTGCCTGTGCCGCCTGGAAGGATAAGGTGAACATGGAAGATACGCTCTTCGCGGGCGCCGTAATTCAACGTATCCGCGAACATGTTACCATTAACTGTGATGCTTCGCATCTCGCCCTCACATTATATGAAGCGGCTAAAGACAATATGTTTGAATTTATGAAATCCAGGAACGCCTCGCATTACCAGCGGCTCAGTTCCTTTGGGTTGGAGCGCGATATCAGGTTCTGCCTGGAACCCAATACCGTCAGGGCTTTGCCCGTGTATGAAAACGGAAAGCTGGTGAACAAATCCCTGGCTTCATAAGGAAGCAAGATTCAATGTTATAACAATCATTTAATATGGCAACGGATTCCACAAATCCGGGGTTCCCGTCATTCCTTTTTCTCCACAAAGTTTCCATTTCAGCGCCATCCCTCAGCTATTTTCCTTTACTTTTGCAAATTGCCTTTTTCTGAAAGGGTTTGGATATTTCCGTTCCTGAAAAGCGCATATGAATCACAGTTACATTTCATATAAAGCACCTCTGTTTTGGCATTAACGCATATCATCAAGCACATATACAACAACGGCTCCGACGAAGTAATCCGCAAAGGGAAGAAGATCCACGGGATGGGGTTTGTTGACCTGGTTGAGCACGACGAACTGATGGGTGGTATTGTCTTCCGCGTGAAAGACGATACCTACAATACATATTACAAAGTGTACATCCAGAAGTATGCGGACCCCAAGCGCATGACGCTGCGTTGCGGTTGCCCGTACAATATGGGCGATATCTGCAAGCACGAAGCCGCGGCCCTGTTCCGTTTGCAGGAAATGGCGGATAAGAACTTACTCAGCGGCAGGGACATCGAATACAACCAGTACCATACTGTGATCAAAATGAAGGTCATCGACCTTAAGATGATCCGGATGCTCACGTCGCCTGCCATTTATGAGGAGGCGGAGAAGATGCTCCGCGCGAACAAGGCGAATATCACGCTGGCAAAAGACGAACGCGTGGAAGCGGAACTGCAATATAACGGTTACGTGTACCCGCTTGTTATACAGAAGAATGATGAACGAAATTTTGACACATCATGTACCTGCGGCGAAACGCAGCACCCGCTCTGCGAACATAAAACGCTTTTGTTTTTGCAGTTGCTTAACGCCTATGGCCCTAATTATTTCGACAGCATAAGAAACTGGGACAAGGAAAAGAACAAGCTCCTGCAGATGTACGGTTACAGCCTGACCGACGACCTTACCGGTAAGTTTGAATTTACCTATAAAGAGGGCAAACCTTTTTTGAAAGTGCTTGACCCTTCTATCCGCAAAGTCAGCTCCATGCCTGAATCGAGGCCCGCGGCCGCATCGTCACTGAACCCTCCAGCAGAGGCGGAGACGGCAGTTGCGGAAGCGCCGAGGATGCGCCTGGGGCTGGTGTTTCAAATGAAACCCGATAAGTACCCGGGTTTTGTGGTACAGGCCGTGCAGGGCGAACCCGATGAACAGCAGGAGCAATTTTTGGGTAAAGTGGAGTTGTTGGACCTGACCAAGTTTGTGAACACCGAGCCTTTTAGTGAGGAAGATAAGATGTTGTTTCAGCAGGTCAGGAAATTACAGGAACCTGAAATCAATAAATACCTGAACAGGAATTCACCATTCAGTGGGATTTGGGAGAATATCATCCACACGGATGAGGATGAATTGCCGGAGGAGACGCAGGCGCTGATCGCGGAATACCTGCACCCAAAGCTATTGCGCATTTTTGAAGAACAGGCTTCGAATCCGTTTGTATTTATCCTTCCGGAAAAAACAAATTTCAAAACGGCCAACCTGCAGCAGGTGGAATTGAGTGCGGAGGTATTATCGCCGCTGTTTAAGCTGATGTCGGGCACAGAGCAACTGGAATTGAACTGCATGACCCGCATCAGCGGACAGCTCACCGGCTTGCAGCAAAATGCCTGCAAAAGCAACCTGATATTTTTACGCGATGGCATAATATATATATGGAAAAGGCCGGAGGACGCGATGCAGGTGGCGAGGTTCATGAAGGACGGGCCGATGAAACTCAGTCGTACCAACTGGACCGAACGCATGCAGCAGGTAATTTTGCCTTTAACCAGGGAATACCAGGTTGACTTTGATAAGTCGCTGATAAAAGAAGTAAAATCGGTTAACCCTGAAGTAAAGCTGAACCTGCTGGAGAAAGGCGACTACCTGGTGTTTCAGCCAGTGTTTACATACCAGGGGTATGAAACAAAGCCACAAGACAAAGGCAGCATCACCATTCCAGGCGCGGATAAGATACTGATCATACACCGTAACCCGGAAGCGGAAGAATCATTTATACAAAAACTGCAGGGCCTTCATTCCCAGTTTGTTCGCCAAACTGAAACCAATAGTTTGGTGTTAAAAGGCGTGGATGTGTTGCGCAACAACTGGTTTTTCCTTTTTGTTGACGCGATGAAGGAAATGAAAGTGCCTGTATTTGGTTTTGAAGCCTTGCGCAATTTCCGGTTTAATACGGCGAGGCCCAATACCCACATTCATGTGAGCAGCGGCCTTGATTGGTTTGACGCGAAAGTGGAGATTGAGTTTGGCGAACAGCGTGTAGGCATTGCCGATATTAAAAAGGCATTGGCCGGAAAGCAATCCTTTGTGCAATTGGGTGATGGTACTTTGGGGATACTTCCCGACGAATGGCTGAAGCGTTACGCCCTGCTGTTTAAAGTGGGCGAGGGCCGTACAGATAAACTGAGGTTATCGCGGTACCACCTGAGTGTGATTGATGAATTGTATGAGAACCGTGATGAAACCGAAATCAGTTTCGCGCTGGACGAGAAATTTGAACGCCTGCGGGAGTTTAAGCATATCCCTGAAACGCCCGCCCCGGAACACTTGCGGCCGATTTTAAGGCCCTACCAATTGTCGGGCTTTCAATGGCTGAACTACCTGAACGATGTGGGTTGGGGCGGTATCCTGGCCGATGATATGGGTTTGGGTAAAACCGTACAGGCCCTGACGATGATGGACCATTACCGGAATATCAACGAGGGCGAATTGCAGGCCATCGTTGTTTGTCCGACCACGTTGATATACAACTGGCAGAACGAAATAAAAAAATTCACGCCGGCGCTGACCTATCATATACACCATGGCAATACCCGTACGCGCGACGCGGAAGCGTTGAAGCAGCACAACATCATCATCACCACATACGGAACATTGAGGAGCGATGTACAGTTGTTCATGAAGATTTTGTTTGATTATATTGTATTGGATGAAAGCCAGGCGATCAAGAACCCGGCATCAAAAGTCACGAAAGCGGCATCTTTACTGGCCGGCAAAAACCGCCTCTGTATGAGCGGTACGCCATTGCAGAACAACACTTTTGATATTTACGCGCAGATGAATTTCCTCAACCCGGGCTTACTGGGCAGTATGGAATTTTTCAGGAATGAATTCGCTACACCGATCGACAAGTTTGGCGAGCAGGACCAAAAAGAGCATTTGCGCAAATTGCTCTATCCTTTTATCCTGCGCCGCACCAAGGAGCAGGTGGCCAAAGACCTTCCGGAGAAAACAGAAACCATTTTGTACTGCGAGATGGATAAGGAGCAACGCCGCATTTATGACGCGTACCGGAATATGTACCGTGATAAAATCCTTGGCACCATTGAACAGCAGGGTATCGATAAGTCGCAGCTCACCATTTTACAGGGCCTGATGAAACTGAGGCAGATCTGCGACAGCCCGGCCATTTTGAATGAGGATGAAAAGTACCCGAACCACTCCATAAAACTGGAGGAACTGGCGCGCGAGATCGAAGAGAACATCGGTGAACACAAGGCCCTGATCTTCTCGCAGTTCCTGGGCATGCTCGACCTCATCCGTAAAAAACTGAAGGAAGACGGCGTGCCATTCGAATATTTTGATGGAAGCACATCGGCGGTTGACCGTGAGAAGGCCGTACAGAATTTCCAGCAGAATGAAGACTGCAGGGTGTTCCTGATATCATTGAAAGCCGGTGGTGTGGGTTTGAACCTTACGGCGGCCGATTACGTGTACATCGTAGATCCCTGGTGGAACCCCGCGGTGGAACAACAGGCCATTGACCGGACGCACCGCATCGGGCAAACAAAAAATATTTTCGCTTACCGCATGATTTGCGTGGATAGCATTGAAGATAAGATCCTGCAACTGCAGGAGAAGAAACGCCTGCTCGCCAAAGAACTGATCGCGGATGACAGCAGCTTTGTGAAAGCGCTGACCAGGGAGGATGTCGAGTATCTTTTTAGTTAGAAAAGAACTAATTTTGCAATGATGACAAATCTAAGTTCATACATCACTATAAATCCCGAAATAAGGTTTGGGAAACCATGTATAGTGGGGACACGGATTGCCGTTTCAGATATTTTGTCCTGGCTGGCATCAGGAATGTCGCATGAAGATATTCTTGAATCGTATCCTTTTTTAACAAATGAACATATATTGGCAGCTCTGGCCTTTGCAGCTAACAGGGAAGCTATGATTAAAATGATTGCGGCCTGATGCTAAGTTTATTGTTAGATGCAAATATCTCCTGGAGAATTGCAACTCCACTTGCAAACGTTTTCGGATTTTGCATTCATGTAGAACATACAGATTTGCCTATTCCGGCATCCGACACTTTGATTTGGGAATACGCAACCAGGAAGAATCTTATTATAATAACTAACGATGAAGATTTTTTGACATTAGCCAGTATCAAGGGTTCTCCACCCAAAATCATCTTATTGAAAACTGGCAATCAAAGTAATTCTTTTATTCAAGACACATTGATAAGACATAAAGAGCAAATCATAAATTTTTCAGTTTCTCATGATTATTCTGTTCTGGAAATTTATTAACCTAAAATGAAAATTCCCCTACGTGTGACCGTAAGGGAATCATCGGGATCGAGGTATACGCTTTTTATGATGCAATAAAGTTTTTGAGCCTTTGAAATTCCCTGTTGCTGTCAGAGAAAAACAAACTGTTGATGGCATTGGCCATGGCTTTGGCAATCGAGGCCAGGTTCAGGGTGATGTGTTCATTTTTTTTCATAAAAGTTGGATTTTGGGGGTACAGTACAAAAGTAAATCAGCCCCTAAACCCAATCAAGCGCGATATCACGGAATTTTTATATGCGTAAATTCCGAAATATGCGCGGGGTTTCACCAAACCCTTTGTACGTTGCGGCGCATGCGCTGCCCTTTTTTGTAATACTTTATCGGGTACACTTCCGGGTTTTGGCGCAGCTTCAGGAAGAAGTTTTTGACCATGCGTACTATGAGTGGCTGGTTTAGGGTTGGATGTGCCATATTCAATAGGTTTGATTAAAGAAAACGCTGCGGAATTTCATTTATTGTTTCAGTTAGCCGGCTGTCAATCAACGCAATCCAACTTTACATTCATTTTCGTTGTATATTGGTTCATCCTGCTTTCGCGGGAACCTTCAATTCATTGATTATGCTGAAAAGATTCTTCATTTTTTGCCTGACTGGCCAATCTTTACTGGCTTTCGGGCAAGATAAGCCCATTGCATTTACCGGCGCCACGATATACCCCATTTCGGGTAAACCCATAACCAATGGGGTGATGATCGTGCAGCAGGGTAAGATCCTCGCTGTTGGCGACCAGACGACCCCCATACCAGCCAACGCCACAGTCACCAACCTGCAGGGCAAACTGATCATGCCCGGATTGGTTGATACACATTCGCACCTGGGCGGTCCGGAGGGTGGCGATAATTCCGCGGCCCTGAACCCCGAAACCAGGGCCATGGATGCGGTGAACCCCACAAGCGACGGGTTTAAGAAAGCGCTCGCCGGCGGCATCACCACCATTAATATCATGCCAGGTTCGGGCCACCTGATGAGCGGGCAAACGATTTATGTAAAAATGCGTGCGGGAAAAACCATTGACGACCTGCTTATTACCAATGAAAAAGGTTTATATGGCGGATTGAAAATGGCGAATGGCACCAATCCCATGCGGACCGCGGCTGGTCCTTTCCCGGGAACGAGGGCAAAAAGCGCTTCCATGGTGCGCGAATTATTTTTAAAAGCGCGCGAATACCAGAAAAAAATAGAAAAGGCCGGAAGAGACAGCAGCAAAATGCCGGAGCGTGATTTGAGGATGGAACCATTGGTGGAAGTGTTGCGCGGGCAAAGAGTGGTGCATTTTCATACACACAAATCAAATGATATCATGACGGCCATCCGGCTGAGTAAGGAGTTTGGTTTCCGGACGGTACTGCATCACGTGTCTGAAGGATGGATGGTAGCCGATGAAATTGCCCAATCGGGTTTCCCTTCATCCATCATCAGCATCGACGCGCCCGGGGGAAAGATGGAAGCCATGAACCTATCCCTCGGCACAGGGGCCGCACTCGAAAAAGCGGGAGCCCCGGTAGGTTTTCACACGGATGACGGCATTACCGATTCAAGGCTTTTCCTGCGTTCGGCGGCCATGATGGTCAGGGCCGGGATGAGCCGCGATAAGGCCCTGGAAGGGTTAACCATCACCGGTGCCCGCATGCTCGACCTTTCCTCACGGGTAGGCACACTCGAAGTTGGGAAAGACGCGGACTTTATCGTATTGTCGGGCGACCCGTTCAGCGTTAACACAAAAGTGGAACAAACCTGGGTGGAAGGCATCAAGCGCTTTGACCTGGGCAACCCTGCCGATAAGGCGTTTTTGCTGGGCGGATATGATGTGTACTCTCCCATCCGTTCCGAATTCCATCACCATACCGACGACGACCATCGCCACGAACAATAACCGACAAACAATTAAGTATGACGATCAAACATATCATATCAGCTTCTTTTACCCTGCTCATCAGCATCCCGGCGCTGGCGCAAACAGCCATCAGGGCCGAAATACTGTACCCGGTTTCGGGTAGCCCTATCCGTGATGCAGTGGTGCTGGTGCAGAAAGGCAAAATCGAAAAAGTTGGCCCTGCATCCGGCGTGAACATTCCCGCAGGATATAAAGTCATCAACACAAAAGTGCTGACACCCGGGCTCATCGACGCCCGCACGGTGGTGGGCATGGCCGGCGCCCTGAACATACCTGTTGACCAGGACCAGCTGGAGAAATCATCCCCTGTGCAACCTGATCTCCGCGCCATAGACGCGTACAACCCTGAAGAAACTTTGGTAAAGACCCTGCGCGGGTTTGGTGTAACCAGCATCCATACAGGTCATGGCATTGGCGCACTGGTGAGCGGACAAACCATGATTGCGAAAACAAAACCGGGTACGGTGGAAACCGTTACCATCAACCCATTGGCCATGCTGGCTATGACGATCGGCCCATCCGTGTCGGGAAATTTTTCATCACCTGGTACTAAGGCTAAGCAAATGTCAATGCTGCGGACAGAATTGTTGAAAGCGAGAGATTACCTGAAAAAGCAACAGGATAAAGACAGTACCAAAAGGCCGGCTACTGACTTGAAAATGGAAGCGCTGGCTAAATTACTGAAAGGCGACATCAAAGGGTTGATCACCGCCAACAGTTCGCTTGACATCATGAATGCCATCCGCTTGCAAAAGGAGTTTGGCTTTAAGCTGGTGCTCGACGGCGCCGCGGAAGCCTATCGCCTCATTCCTGAAATCAAACAATCCGGTGCGGAAATCATTCTGCATGCCACCATGGCCCGCAACGAAGGCGACCGTGTAAACATGAACCGCGAGAGCGCCGCTTTACTAACGGCAGCGGGTATACGCGTATCAATTGAGAGCGGCTATGAAGCCTATGTGCCGAAAACAAGGGTTGTATTGCTTGAAGCCGCGCAGGCAACGGCTTACGGCCTTTCGGTGGAAGACGCGCTTCGCGCCATTACGCTGAACCCGGCCATTTTACTGGGCATTGAACAAAGGGTTGGGAGCATAGAGCCGGGGAAAGACGCAGACCTTGTGATGTACGATGGCGAACCGTTTGAATACTTGACACGGGTATGCGGCGTGATGATAGACGGGGAGATCGTGAGCGATACCTGTCAATGACCGGCGGCCTTCAATTCGGCCTCTTCTTTTTTCCACTCACGGTCAAGCACAAACGTACCGAAAGGGACCAGCGAAGACACAAATACTTTCACAAACCAGGCAAAGCTTTTGCGGTACTGGGAATAGCTTTCCCATGCCAGCACCATCATCCCTACAAACAGGGCGCCGTGCAATCCGCCTACTACGCTTACGGCTTTTGGCATATCGGCCAGGTACTTCAGGGGCATGGCAACACCCAGCAGCAGGATATAGGAGATACCTTCAATAAAGGCTACTTTTCGGAACCAGGAAAACAGTTTAGTTGATTTCATAATGGTATGCGCGACAGGGTTGCGCTTTAGTAATTGATAACTTGTTCGATCATCTCAGGCGTTTCGCGCCATTCATATTGCTGGTTGCGCAATTGCGGCTCGAAGCCCGCTTCGCGGATGGCTTCCTGCATGCTCCTGCTGGTGAATCGGTGAGGGGCGCCGGCCGCGCTGACTACGTTTTCTTCAATCATGATGCTTCCGAAATCGTTGGCGCCCGCGTGCAGGCAGAGTTGTGCCACGTCTTTTCCCACGGTGAGCCAACTGGCTTGTATGTTGATGACATTTGGCAGCATGATACGGCTGAGCGCGATCATGCGGATGTATTCCTCCGCTGTAGTGAGGTTATGTACGCCACGGATTTTTGTGAGCAGGGTGTCCACATCCTGGAAAGTCCAGGGGATGAAAGCGAGGAAACCCTTGGCATCAGCCGGTTTGCGGCTTTGCACTTCGCGGATTTTCACCAGGTGCTCAAAACGTTCCTGAAGGGTTTCTACATGGCCGAACATCATGGTGGCTGATGTGGTGATGTGCAGTTTATGCGCTTCGTGCATGATATCAAGCCATTCCTGCGCGCCGCATTTGCCTTTGCTGATCAGCCTGCGTACACGGTCTGTCAGGATCTCCGCGCCTGCCCCGGGCAAACTGTCCATGCCGGCTTCCTTCAAAGCGGCGAGCACTTCGTGGTGCGTACTTTTTTCCAGTTTCGTGATATGGGCGATCTCCGGGGGGCCGAGGGTGTGCAGCTTGATATTGGGATAATGGGATTTGAGTTCCCGGAACAGGTTCACATAAAAAGAGAGGCCGAGTTCAGGGTGGTGGCCGCCCTGCAGGAGGAGCTGGTCGCCGCCATAACGGATGGTCTCTTCAATTTTCTGTTTGTAAGTATCTATGTCCGTGATATAGGCTTCGGGATGTCCCGGTATCCGGTAAAAGTTACAGAACTTGCAATTGGCGATGCACACATTGGTGGTGTTCACATTCCGGTCGATCTGCCAGGTAACTTTACCATGGGGCACCTGTTTCCGGCGGAGGGTATCGGCCACAAACATCAGGTCGGCCAGTGCAGCATTTTCAAACAAAAAGCAGCCTTCTTCTACAGAAAGGAATTCGAAGCGAAGGGCTTTTTGCAATAAATCGTTCACATTCATAAATCGGCAACCAGGATTAAGGCTGGTATAACATCAACAAAATTAAGCCTATTAGGTTGTACAACCGGAACGAACATGATGAAATGGGTTTTTGCCTGGATTTGCGCCTGCTTATTAACTGTTAACCCTGCCGGGGCGCAGGAGATCATGGAACAACCTGAAGCCGGGTTCCTGGCCCGTGTCCCTTTTCGGCAGTTTAGTGGTGGTATTATGATTATCCGTGCCACGGTTGACCATGTCAAAGACAGCCTGAATTTTATTTTAGATACCGGCAGCGGCGGCATTTCCCTTGATTCGGCCACCTGCACCGACCTGGGCATCAGCATCAGGCCTTCCGATACCAGCATTACCGGGATCGCCGGTGTCAAAAAAGTGCCTTTTGCCTTCAATAAAACCCTGCACCTGCCCGGACTGGATGTTGACAAGCTTAATTTTCATGTGAATGATTACGATATATTAAGCAGCGTTTACGGCGAAAAAATTGATGGCATCATCGGGTATAGTTTTTTCAGCAGGTATGTGGTAAAGATCAATTTCGACAGCCTTTACCTTGAGGTATTCACACCCGGCAAAATTGAATATCCGTATGGCAGCACCACCCTTCGGCCTATTTTCACCACCATCCCCATACAAAATATGCAGGTGAAGGATAAACGAAAAGTGCAGTCTAATTTTTATTTTGATACCGGGGCCGGACTTTGTTTTTTGATGAGCGAACGTTTTATACACGACAGCAGCATCCTGCACCGGAAACGGAAACCATTGCTGACACAGGCCGAGGGCATGGGCGGCAAAATGCAAATGAGGCTTACGGTTGTGAAGGAAGTGAAACTGGGGCCATATCATTTCAGGGCCGTCCCCACATATTTGTATAAAGATGTTTATAATGTTACGGCTTATCCATATACGGGCGGCCTTGTGGGCAATGATATCCTGCGCCGCTTCAACATGATTGTGAATTACCCGCAACGGGAAATCAATATCATTCCTAATTCACATTTCCACGACTCATTCGAATATGGATACACCGGGCTGAGCATTTACCAGACCGGCGATAAGATTACCGTAGGCGACGTGATCCCCGGGTCGCCTGCAGATGAGGCGGGCTTTAAGACGGATGATGAACTGATCAGTGTAGGTACCAATTTCTCCGGTATCATCCAGCAATACAAAAATATCCTGCAGGAACCCAAAAAGCGTATAACCGTGATTGTTAGGCGGAATGACCAGTTGCAGCAACTCGTTATCGAAACCATGAGCATTCGGTAATATCCGGGATGGATAATGGTTTACCTGAATTGCGCGGATATGCCGTAACAGATGCTGTCGTTTATCCGCTGAAAGCTGATGCCATTGATTTTCCGTAAGCGCCGCGAACGCCTCCTGTCGAGCAGGTTTCCTTTTTCATCAAATAACTGTGGTTGCGCGTAATAGGTGAGGATGTAATATTTTCTCGATCCGAATATTGGCTTAAACGCCCTTGGCTTCACGGAAATCATGATCATATGTTCTTTCTTTCCGTTAGAATAATAATCGAAACGGTTGACCCATGTGCTTTTGATGGTTTGCATCAGCCGGATCAGTTGCATGGTGCCGCTGAGTGCAAAATCATAATGCCGCAGTGTATCGCGCAGCCTTGGGTCTGCAACCTGGAAATCATAAATATACGTGAGGCTGTCGGTGTGGATGTCGAGTGAAATATTCTGAAAACCTTTGTCGGTAAATGCCATGGAGAAAGGATGTTGCGCATAGAGGGCCCCGTACAGGTTTTTGATGCTGTCGAGTTCCGCCTGTTGTTCCGTATAAAAACGGCCCGTGATATTTTTACCCGTGCATGCCGACAGGAATAATAGCATTGAGAAAATGATATGTGAGTGCGCTTTACTCATCCTTGTTTTTTTTCGTGCAATAAGAAATACCAAAGACCAGCCGCTTGAAAAATTCAGGGTGCACCTGCCTCAGCGTCTGGCTTCCGTAATCCCAATACCTGATGGTTACGGAATGGTCGTCTCTGTATATCCAGTGCAAAACCACATAATGCGTAGGGATTTGAATTTTTATTTTATCGAGTTTCTTTTTGTGCAGGATGCGGTTGTTGAGGTACAATACCACGGTGCCGGATTGTAATTTTTCATTGATATATGCATCCGGGTGGAGCAGGTTTGGACGCACCAGGTCTGATCCGCGCGCTTTCACGTTGTAATGCAGTAACTGCCTCGCCATCCTGTTGAACTTCGCGTAATTCACGGCGGCCCACATGGTATTTTCGTCGCCGGGGTCGTACCGTCGGTTGAAAAAATTGAGGTAGCCTTTATAGTGGTCGGCCAGGCAAAGGTACCAGAGTTGTTCTGCCGGCCTGATATCGAGTACCCCTTTAAAACGCAGTGTCCCAGCGGCTTTTTTGACGCGTGCGGAAGGATTAAACTTCACGCCCCTGTAAACGGCACGGCCTTCAGTGTACAGGCTGTACATGAGTTTTGCATAACCCAGCGGATCGTCGTTTAACAATAAATAGGAAATGGCGCCATAACCGCAAAAGTTTGTTTCCCTGCCGGGATATATGCTGGCGGGCTTTTCGATATTCAATTTAATATTATCGATAAATAATTGCGGGCGCACATTGGGCCAGTGTTTGCTGCGGGGAAGCGGCCCGATGCTGTCGAGGTATCGAAATGCCTCGTCGGCAGAGGAAGTATGTACCGGTAAAGCCGATATGTCTGGAGTACCAGGTATAGCAGCCGGTTGCGACAAAACGGTTGCAGCCAGTAACACAAAAAATATGAGCATAAAAAACCTGGACATACAGACGGATAGGGCCTGTAAAGGTAATACAAGCGCCTCATCCCCAAAGCGTTTCCGAAGGGTTCAACCATTCGCGATGATGCGGATGTTCTGCGTTACCTTTGCGGCATGATCAGTTTTGAGAAATTTACTTTATCGAACGGACTCAGGGTTTTGGTGCATCCCGACCAAAGCACACCGATGGCTGTTGTGAATGTATTGTATGATGTTGGCGCCAGGGATGAAAACCCGGAAAAGACGGGCTTCGCGCATTTATTTGAACACCTGATGTTTGGCGGCAGCGTGAATATCCCTGTGTATGATGAACCTTTACAGGTTGCCGGGGGTGAAAACAACGCATACACCACCAACGACCTGACCAATTATTATTGCCAATTGCCTGCCGAAAACCTGGAGACCGCTTTTTGGCTCGAGAGTGACCGCATGCTCAGCCTCGCGTTCAGCAAAAAAAGCCTCGACGTGCAGCGCAAAGTGGTATGCGAAGAATTCCGCGAACACTATATCAATAAACCTTACGGCGATGTATGGCATGAGTTCAGGCGTTTGGCATACAGCACACACCCTTATCGCTGGATGACCATTGGCGCCAAGTTGGAGCATATTGAGCAGGCCACACTGGAAGATGTGAAATCGTTTTTCTTTAAGCATTATACGCCATGCAACGCCATTTTGGTGGTGGCCGGAAATGTAGAACTGGAGCGGGTCCGCGAGTTGTCCGAAAAATGGTTTGGGTCGATTCCCGCAGGCGAAAAATATCATCGCAACCTGCCGGTGGAACCTGCCCAGCAGGCTCCGCGTCTTCTCGAACGAAAAGCACAGGTGCCACTTGACGCGCTGTACAAAGGATGGCATATCTACAGCCGTACCGACGCCCGTTATTATACCGCCGACCTGATCACCGATATATTAGGCGGCGGCGGATCGTCGCGCCTGTTTCAATCCCTGGTGAAGGAAAAGAAATTATTCAGCAATATTGAATGTTATCATTTGGGCAGCACCGACCCCGGATTACTAACCATTGAAGGAAAACTGGTGAAAGGGATTGACATAAAAACGGCTGACCTTGCCATCGAAGAAGAGTTGAAGAAGATGATGGAGAACGGCGTAACGGAACAGGAATTGCAAAAGGTGAAAAACAAAACGGAGAGTGCCATGGCTTTTGAAGACATGAGCCTGCTCAACCGTGCATCGAGCATTGCCATGTATGAACTGTTGGGCGATGCAAACCTGATGAATACAGAATTGCAGCGGTACCAGGCCGTGAGCACTGAAGATATCCTCCGCGAATCACGCATCATTTTTAACCCCAATAATTGCAATACCCTTTACTATCTCGCTGAAAACGAATCGCACACATGAACAGGAAAAAAGCACCAGCCATAAAGGATGCCACGGCATTCAGCCTCAAATTAAAACCCTATGAACATTATACGCTCGACAACGGCGTACCGGTGTATTGCATCCACGCAGGCAGCCAGGAAGTGTTGCAGCTGGAATGGGTTTTTAACGCGGGAAACTGTTATGAGGAAAGCAAGGGTATTGCAGCCGCCGCCAATTTTTTACTGAAGAATGGCACGTCAACTAAAACGGCATTTGAGATCAACGAAGCCTTTGATTATTACGGCGCCTGGTGCAACCGGACCTGTTATAATGAAACAGCGGTGGTGAGCCTGCATTGCCTGACCAAGCACCTTGGCACATTGTTGCCGGTTGTGCAGGAGATGTTGTTTGATTCGGTTTTTCCGGAAGAGGAGTTGCAGATTTATAAGCAGAATGCTGGCCAGCGCCTGATGGTGAACCTGAAGAAATGTGAGTTTGTCGCGGGCCGTTTAATCGACAGTTATGTGTATGGCGATAAGCACCCTTACGGCGTGTATACATCACCGTTAGATATTGAAGCGTTGCAGCTTGCCCCGGTAAAGGCTTTTTATGAGAAATATTACAAACAGGGTACATGCGCCTTGTTTGTGTCTGGTTATTTACCACCCGACCTGCGGGAACAACTCAATAAAAATTTCGGCCAGGCATCAATCAGTGCGCCTTCCGGTATTTTGCCCGCTGTTCAGTCCGTGCCGGCAACTGAAAAAAAATACCGGGTGCAGAATGATCCCGACGCTGTACAGGGCGCGGTCAGGCTGGCCATCCCCTTTCCCAACCGCCACCACCCCGACTTTCAGAAAGCGATTGTTTTGAACAATGTATTTGGTGGATTTTTTGGTTCAAGGCTGATGAGTAATATCCGTGAAGACAAAGGGTACACCTATGGCATTTACAGCTATATCCAAAACCATATACAGCAAAGCGCCTGGCTCGTGAGCACGGAAGCGGGCAAAGATGTATGTGAAGCCACCATTGAAGAGGTTTACAAAGAAATGGCATTGCTGCGCGAAGAGCTGGTACCGGAGGATGAACTCAACCTCGTCAGGAATTATATGATCGGTGGTATTTTGGGTGACCTTGATGGTCCTTTTCATATCATGGCAAAATGGAAGAACATCATCCTGAACCAATTGGATGAGCAGTATTTCTACCAATCCATTGAAACTATTAAACAGGTAAGCCCCGAAGAACTGAGGGAGCTGGCCAATCGTTACCTGCAGCCGGAAAATTTTTATGAACTGGTGGTGTACTGACAGGTAAACATTCACTCACGCTAATTCACACCTTTATGTGATTGACTGCATATTTTCTGGTCCATAGATTTGCCGAAAGTATCAGCCATGAAATTCTTCTATTCCATCCCGCTAATTGGCGGCCTCCTCCTTTTATTGTCTTGTAAAAAAGAAACAGACAATGTAGTGCCGGCCCCGGAACCTTCGGCGCCCGAGATGCTGTACATTTCATTGCATAACCAGGTTGTACGCTATGCGGGGCCATCGGCATTTCTTGACCTGAACCAGGACGGCCGTTCAGATTTTTTATTTGATATCTGGCTGGTGGGCGACCCCATCCTGCAACAGGATAAATACCAGTTTCGGGTGAATGGGGGCATTAACAGTATGTTGCTGGTTAGCATGGATGAGCGCACGCCCGTCCTGAAGCGGAACGACCGTATACCCGTGGGGAATCCAACAGGCTATGAATGGAATAATGTGACTTCTATCATGCTGGCTCAAAAAATCATTTCAATGGCGCCTCCTGCGCGCTGGGAGGGCGATTGGCTTGGCTTAACGGATCGCTACCTGCCATTTCAAATTGTTTCGGGAGGCCTGCGTTATAATGGATACATCAGTTTTACCATGAATACTTCATTGGATCAACTGGTGCTGCACCGGGCGGCGATCAGCAAGTATCCTGAAGTGGATGTGTTGGCCGGCAGATGAAGCTGTTGTGTAAAATATGAGATGACAACACGAGCACCCTGGTTCGCGCAACGGGACGGTTTTTGCAGAAGCCGGTTCAGGAAAATATTTTTACCTTGTATGATCATTAGCGCACCAGGCGCTTCTGATCCAATCATTTTACAAGGAATCCTTGGAGGTAAATATTTACATACCAGATCCGGCTTTACGCGAATATGTACTGAATATTTCCACCGTCAAAGCCTGTTTGCCTGAAAGCGCCGGGGAAGCGGTGACACCATATCCACCCACACCTTTTCAATCCCTGTTTTTCTATTGCAATGATCCCATTTACATGTCGAAATCCGGGCATGCTGCATTTGAGAAACAACCCGCTACGATACTGACAGGCCCTCAGTTTTCGCGTGTGAATATTAAAGTGGTTGGACGATTGCATGCCATACGCGTCGATTTCTTGCCGGGCGCCCTGCACAGGTTTTTAGGGATCCCCATGACCGAATTATTTGACGGAGGTTTTGACGCCGCTGATTTCTGGGGCAGCGAACTGAGGAGCCTGCATGAGCAGATTCAACAAGAGCAGGATATCAAGGTTGCTAAAAGCCTCGTTGAAAAGTTTCTGATTAAAAAAGCCGCAGCCCTGCATTCCGTATTGCCTTTTCATGAAGCAATGAAAGAGATGTTGCGCAAACAGGGAAATATACGGATCGAAGACAGCGCTTCCATTGCCTGCATGGGCCTCCGGCAGTTTGAAAGAAAATGCAAGGAAATCATTGGCATGGGCCCTAAAACGTATGCACGCATCCTGAGGTTTTCAAAAGCATACAGGCTGCATGAAGCGTTTCCGGGTTTAAGCTGGACGAAAATCGCTTACGAAGCAGGCTATTATGATCAAATGCACCTGATCAGGGATTTTAAATTGTTTGCCGGCGTGAACCCTACCATCATAGAACAGGAGTTGCAACATACGCCACTGAGGATGCAAAAGGATTTAAGGATATACGAAGCATAACGGGCATCCGACTAAATAGAATGTCGGTTTTATACTATTCCGCAGGCATGGCTGTAGGATACCTTCGTAAAAAAAGACCATGCTCCAGTTTATCAGTAACCATCCCTTTACATATTTCTTATTCCGCAGGTTCATCCTAAGCCTTATTTGCATTGCCTGCCATGCCTCATCGGAAGCGCAGCAGTATCAGGATTTGCAATCATTAAAAGGGTACAGCTTTAAATTGTATTTCAGCTCAGGCGCCGAAACAAAAGCGGCAAGGATGGCTAAGCAGATTGATCATGTCATGGCTTTTTATAAGCAACAAATTCAGTTTACGCCTGACGTGACATTGCTCATTCTATCCCCGGCAGACTGGCCGAAATACAGCAGGGATGTGGTTTACGGGATGCCGCATTATACCGGCAAACAGGTGCTGATCGTGGCATCGGAGAATAATGATTTCTGGAAAAGCTTTATTCCACCTGTTGACAATTTGCTGGATCAACTGGCAGGGATGATCAAAAAAACGTATGTGGATGTAAATGGCCAAATCAGCATGGAGCCTTTCTTTGATTTACTTGCCATTCATGAACTGGGCCATGCTTACCATTTTCAAGACAGTCTTCAGATGCAGCGCAAATGGATGTCTGAACTTTTTGTAAATATCTTTCTGCATAATTACATAGCGCAGGCGGAGCCGGATAAACTTCCCGCGCTGACTGTATTTCCGAATATGGTGATCGCCGGTACAAATAAATCCGATTTGCAATACAGCTCACTGGCCGACCTTGAAAAATATTATGATGTAATCGCGCAACGCCATCCCCGGAACTATGGCTGGTACCAGTGCCGCTGGCATGCATCAGCGGGAACCATTTATGATCGAGCCGGACCAACTGTTTTTAATAAAGCATGGCATGCATTCAAAAGGCAACGTGATATCTTGGATGACCAGGCTTTGGCGGTATTTCTGGCTGACCAGGTACATCCATCTTTCGCTGAAGTAATGAAAGGATGGTAGATGTTGATTTTGTTGATGATCGATATCCCGTGTGAAGTGCAACCTTTATTTCCTGTCAATGCCATTCAATGTACAAATGGCATCATACATTGATTCGATTTCTTCCATTAGCGCGATCAAAAGTTTGATGTTTGGGTCATCGGATTGTTTGAGTAGCGCAAATTCGAATGTATGCGTTTCTCCGTCGGGTACCGTATCGCTCCACTCCTTTAATTCGCCATGCAGCGCGATGCCCACAGCGCCATCAAATATGGCATTGTTGGCTTCAATCAACTTGTTGAGCGCTTCAATAATGCCTTTTTCGTATGTGTCCTGGTTCATCATCACTTATTGCATAATATTCCAACTGATACAGTTTAAGATTCCTCCGCTTCTTGAAAGGTCGGTAGCGGGAATTCCCATAATCGTTTTCCACGGAAATAATTGTTCCAGCATCCGCTGTGCCTGCTTATCCTCCGGCAATCCGAATTCCGGAAATATGATTCCCTGTTCCATCCAAAGGAAATTGATGTATTCTCCTGTGGCATCATCGGCGGTTAAAACCTGAGATGGGTTATAGGGAAATTCAATATAATCGATCCCGGCATTTCTTAGTGCCATACGCAAGTGCCTGCCGTATGAGGTGGCATCGTTTCCGTAATCGTTGATCAGGACTTCATCTTTTCCGTACCAACGCAGGATGCCATCGGAATGGCCACTGCTGTCGAAGGGATGGGTAGGTATGATGATGATTTTTTCAACTTCCAGTAATGATTCAAGTTGCCGGATCAGGGATTTCTCAGACCAATCGCGATTTTCAGAAAAAATTTTGTCGCACATGATGGCCCGGTGATAACTCCTGCTCAGATTACCACCGTCTAATACAATTCCGCTTTGTACTACTTTGATACCGAGGTTTTCGCAAATGGCCTGTGGATCCGAAATGGTTTTCTTCCATTTAACGGTCGACATCAGGTAATCTGGCTCATACCTGAATTGTACAAATCGGTTTCGGTCAACCTGGACCGGCATATAATCGGCGGCCCACACGTCGCGGGTGCCGTTGAGTAATTGATGGGTAACCCCCAGTTCCAATAACCTTTTGTTCAGGTCCGCATAGAAAGCCGGATACTTTACAGGCAAAGTATCAGCTAAGAACAAAGAGTTGGTTTGTTCGTCAGTAATCATAACGCTTTATTTCAGTATCAAAACAGAAAATGCCTTACCTGTTGTCGCAGTTGTTCATGGCAAATATATCGGAATGCTGCATAAGTAAAAATTCATGAAAAAACCACCAGTGCCTTCGGATAAATTATGCGTAAGCGCATATTTTTTCCCGGTACAAACTTGAATCTGTTGCAGCATGAATAATTTCAATTAATGACTGACCGGCAGCAAGCTTACAGGAAGCAATCCCGTTTTTTTAGATGCGGAGCCCTTTGGCTTTGGCTCCGTTGTACTTTGTGATGCCGATACCGACCGGGCGGGGTAATCGTGCAGGGTTAAAAAATACTCACGGGGAAGCAGTAAGTCTTTGTCTTTTGGTTCATAAGGCCTGAAATTTTTATAATTCGCGGGGTAACCAGATAGTGTAATGCTGACGGTAGACTTTGTTTGCTGGTCTACAGCCTGGATACTGAACAAAGGTTGTACGATCAGGTCGGCATTATGCTGCTGTATGAACGCTTCAATAGCCTGTTGCCGCGCATCGCCTACTGTTACATTTTTAAATGTGTTGCTGTAAGTTTTTTTAGCGCCTACCTCAAGATCAGCAACCAGTGGCCTTTGTATGATGCCCTGCTTGTTGATGAAAAGATAATCGTAGTCGAATGTTTTGGCTTTTTGTGTCGGGCTGCAGGAGTAGAGTAGGGTAAGGACAAAAACGGACCAGGTCCCGATGGGAAGAAATGACTGTTTCATTGATTGAAGTTTAGGTTATTAAGTTATTGGGGTAAAGGTCAAAAGCCACTTTGCCATCTATTTGCAAGGAGAAATTATTTTTCAAAAATTTTCTGCCAGGTGGGGATTTATGTACTGATTCAGTTCATTGCCTCAGTAAACAGGGCATGGGTTTATATAGTTGTTGGGCATTCGGAGGATCAGTCACTCAGAAAATTTGAAAACGTCTATGGACTTCCGTAAGTAAATGTGTGTTCTGTAATCATCATAATAAATGCTTATTTTAGTGCGTAAATCATACCCCTTTTAACCCAACATTGAGATAATGCCCATCAATAAATCTGCGTTTATTCGTTACCGTATTATTGACAGTTGCCTGACCAACCCGATGCGGCGCTATCCAACCATGCAGGATATCCTGGCAAAAATTGAAACGCAACTCGGAACTTCCATTTCCCCATCTATGTTTAGCAAGGACATCCAGCAAATGAAGCAAATGTTTCACGCGCCCATCCGGTATGACCGTGGGAGGAACGGGTATTGTTATGATGAGGAAGGGTTTTCCATCCGTGAATTCCCGCTGACGCATGAAGAAGTGCAGGCCCTCGATTATTCAACTGCCCTGCTGCAACAGCTTAAAGGTACGCGCATGTTTCAGCATTTTGAAAACGCGATCAATAAAGTTATTGAAGGCTACAGGCTTTCACCGATCCTGGGAAAATCGGAATCACAGATTTTGCAGGTGGAAGAGCCACTGCGCACAGACAGCAGCCGCTGGCTCGAAAAAATCCTCACGGCTATTGTTGAGCGAACCGCATTGCAAATTGCTTACCAGGGGTTTGGCCGTGAAGAAAAAACACATACCATGTCGGCTTATCTCCTCAAGGAATACCGTAACCGGTGGTACCTGATTGGGTATTCATCCCGGGCGAAAAATATATTGGTCATGGCGCTCGACAGGATCAACGATGTACAACCTTCACCAGAGCCCTACGTAAGCGCGCCCGATTTTTCACCCGCTGATTTTTTCCGTTATTCCATTGGTATTACACAAGTACATGGTACAAAGCCCGAGCAGGTGATTTTATCTTTCTCCCAGGCACAGGCCCCGTATATCCTGAGCCAGCCTATGCACCATTCTCAAACCGTTATTCAGGAAAATGCTAATGAGTTGCGGATTTCCCTTCATGTTTACCTCACGCCGGAACTGCGCATGGCCATATTATCCTATGGCCCTGAGGTGCAGGTCATTGAACCGGTATCACTGCGCGATGAAATCGCGGGGCTGATTGCGGATATGGGAAGAAAATATACCGATCAGTAATGATGCCCGGCATTTGTAATTTCTATTTCCCGTTTCGCGGAATAGGATTGTTCTGAAAGATTGCCTATATCGTTGTCTAATCCTTGTGCAATCAGAAGCCCGGAGTATCTTATATAATAATTTTAACAAGGGTTATCGGGCCTGTTCGTATTATTTATATTAACTTTGTATCGTGAACAGGAGATATACATATAAAGCCATTGAATCACGCCAACAAAATATTGGCGCTGGCGCTGATGGTTATATCAGTTCATTTACGGAGTTTGTACCCTTCTGCAAAAGCCTGTTTTACTACTCTTCCTTTAAAGACTTTAATACCGCATCCCCGGCATGATCATACATCTCCGGGGTTAATTCGGCGATCAGCCTTTTCCTGCTGATCCTCTTTCGTCATTCAATTTATCATTCTTTTCAGCCTGCGCCCGGCACAGCAATTGTGCGGGTTTGCGGCTGATATTTCGTTAATGATGGCAACATGAAAAGTAAAATATTTTCCGTAAGCGGCATCATCCTGTTTTCTCTTTTCGCAGTCAATGTGGTAATACTGTTGGCCGCGCTCAATGTTAGTAAAGCCTGGTACCTGGTATTGATGCTAACGCTGCCGCTATTGCTGGTATCTGTGTACGACAGGTCACAGAAAAAGCAATCCATTAAAAGAAATTACCCTGTTATTGGAAGGCTGCGATATTTTTTTGAATCCATTCGCCCCGAGTTGAGGCAATATTTTTTTGAGTCTGACCTGGATGGCAAGCCTTTTAACAGGAGGCAGCGCTCGATTGTGTACCAGCGCGCCAAAAACGAAAAGCAGACAGTGGCTTTTGGCATGCAGGCCGATCCGCTTCAACCCGGATATGAATGGGTAGCGCATAGCATGTACCCGGTTCATGTAGATGTGAAAGACCTGCGTGTGACGATTGGGAACGAGTATTGCCGCAAGCCATACGCTGCAAGCATCCTGAATATCGGAGCCATGAGCTATGGGGCGCTGAGTAAAACGGCGATCATGTCGCTGAATGAAGGCGCCATGCTGGGCGGCTTCGCGCACAATACCGGCGAGGGAGGAATCAGTCAGCACCATTTGTGCGGCGGAGACCTGATCTGGCAAATCGGTACAGGATATTTTGGGTGCAGGACAGAGGAAGGGCGCTTTGACCCGGTAAGTTTTAAAGAGCGGGCAACCTTATCACAGGTGAAAATGATTGAATTGAAGCTTTCGCAGGGTGCAAAACCCGGGCATGGGGGCATCCTGCCGGCCGCCAAGAATACAGCGGAGATCGCGGCCATCAGAAAAGTAGAGCCGGGCACGACTGTATTTTCGCCTATGGCTCACCGTGAGTTTGATGATCCGAAAGAATTGTTGATGTTCATCGAAAAACTCAGGCAACTCAGCGATGGCAAACCCGTAGGGTTTAAGTTATGCATCGGGGATAAAAGGGAATTCAGGGATATCTGTGTGGCCATGCGTGAAACGGGCATCAGGCCAGATTTTATTTCCATTGATGGCGCTGAAGGTGGAACAGGGGCCGCGCCATTGGAATTCACCGATCACCTGGGAATGCCATTGTATGATGCCGTATCATTCGCCGCAGCAACGCTTCGGGAATTTGGTTTGCATCAACAGGTGAAGATCATCGCTTCGGGTAAAATCATTACGGGGTTTGATATCCTCAAACTCATGTCATTAGGAGCATCCGCCTGTTATAGCGCAAGGGGTATGATGATGGCGCTCGGTTGTATACAGGCGCTGGTATGCGATAGCGGACGGTGCCCGACGGGCGTGGCTACACAGGACCCGCGGTTGTACAAGGGCCTGCACCCGGAAGACAAAAGGCATAGGGTCGCGTCGTTTCATGCCAACACTATTGAGGCAACTAAAGAGATCATGGAAGCCTGCGGGTTCAGCAGCCTGGATAAAGTATTGCCATCAAAGTTTTTCCGCAGGACAGCCGACCAGCAAACAGAGAGTTTTGAAGAAATATATTTTCCAAGGGTTAGTACAACACTTACAAACTTTAAAAATATTCTACCATGTTAACACAACAAAAGCCAATAGTATTAAGTAAACAGGATCATGGATTGATCACGGAATACCTGCGTAACGGAACCTGGTTGAAACCGTCTGATCAACCCAACGCAATTCAACTTGAAGCTGAATTAAAAAGGGCTGAAATAGTAGACAATTCAGATCTGCCTTCGGATGTGGTTTCTTTGAACAGCAGCGTAACCGTTAAGGAAATGCGTTCAGGCAGCAGGATGACGTTGAAAATCGTAATTCCGGAACTCGCGAACGTAAAGGAAAAAAGGATATCCATTTTATCCCCGATTGGCACGGCGCTGATTGGCTTCAGAAAAGCCGATGTCGTGCAATGGACGGTTCCTTCAGGGGAAAAGACTTTCCTGATTGAAGATGTAAAGCACGAAACAGCCAGGGCAATGTCATAACTACAATGATCAGACCAAAACCGGTTTTGTTTTTGGATTGCATTTTTTTATTTCCGTGGAAATATCCTTGACATTTGATATAGATACATTAACTTTAGTAATATGAGCAGGTGCACAGAACATAAATCATGCCCGGTGCCGGTGGTCCTTATCACTGACCTCACCGACTGCCATACCTGTTCGTTTACGGAGTTCCTTCCGTTCTGCAACCATCTTTTTGATTTCTCATCTTTCAAGGCCTTTAAAACGCTTACCCCGGCCTAAGCCAGGCCCGGGGAAAACGCATGTCAACCCGTACAGGGTTGAACGCACGCTTGTATGGCTGTCCATCGCGTGCATCAGGCGTTTGATGTACCATTTATTTCAATAACCATTGGTAAAGTTTGTCATGTTGGCCCAACCAGGGTTTGGCATAGGTTCAGGCGAAAGCCAATGCGAATAAATTGTAAGGCCATGTATTCAAAAAATTCATCAGTAAATAACCTGATCATTTTGTTATTGGTTTTAGTAAGCGCGGAAATCCTTAAAGCTGCCATGGTGAAGGATTCATCATGGTATATGGCACTGTTCTTAACTGTGCCTTTATTGCTCACAGCGCTGTATGATAAACTGGCAAAGAAATAAGGAATCATGAAAACTGCATTGACCGGTTTGACATGACCCCTTTGGATGAAAATTATCTGCCGCCCATCGCCTGTCCCTGGTTTGTTGGGTAATGCAACAGGGCAGGTGTATGGGTTTACATGTATTTGTTGACGCAGATCAACAGGCATGCCATCATACGATTTTATCTTTGCAGGAATAAAATCTGAAAGATGGAATTAGGCATCAGCATGTTTGGAGACCTGCATTACGATACAACCCGAAAGGCTTTTCAGCCGGTTGGTGAGCGGCTGAGGGAACTGATTGAACAAGTCAAACTGATGGATGAACTCGGGATTGACTACTTCGGGATTGGGGAGCACCATCGTCCGGATTATGCCGTTCCGAGCCCGGAAATTGTGCTGGCTGCCGCGGCCGTTGTTACGAAAAACATCAAACTCGGCAGCGCCGTTTCGGTCATCAGTTCATCCGACCCCGTGAAACTATATCAAAACTTCGCGATGATCGATCAGCTTTCAGGCGGTCGCGCGGAGCTCATGGCAGGGAGGGGAAGCTTTATCGAATCCTTCCCGCTGTTTGGGTATAACCTGGAAGATTACGAGGAATTGTTCACTGAGAAACTTAACTTACTGTTACGGGTAAACGAAAACGAACGCGTTACCTGGAAGGGCGGTTTTCGCCCTGAGCTAAAAGACCAGCAGATCCTGCCCAGGGCTTATCGGCAAAAACTGGATATATGGATCGCGGTTGGCGGAACACCCCAGTCTGTGCTGCGTGCCGCCCGCCTCGGGCTGCCCCTGATGGTAGCGATTATCGGAGGCTCGCCCATTCAGTTTAAGCCTTTGTTTGAACTGTATGAAAAAACCTATCTCGACAGTGGCCACGACCCCGCTACCATGCGCATGGGTGTGCATGCGCATGCTTTTTTGGGGGAGGATGACAAAGCCGTATCTGACAAGTATTTTCCACTGTATGCCGCTCAAATGGACCGGGTTGGCCGTTCCCGTGGCTGGCCCCCATACCAGCGCCAGCAATTTGACTTCGGAAAAACGCGCAACGGGGCTTTGCTGATCGGCGAGCCAAACCAGGTGGCCGATAAAATCCTGTACTTGCGCGACACATTCGGGCTAACGCGCTTTGCCGCCCATATGGATGTTGGTGGCCCACAGCATAAAGACCTGATGAAGTCTATTGAACTGTTTGGCACCAAAGTACTGCCGCAGGTGAAAGGGGATTGATCAGCGTTTGCTGATTTTATTCAGGCTGATGGTTTTTTGCCTGCTGCATTTAAACCGGGTAGCAGCCATGCCCCGCAGTTTGGCATGTTTGCTTTGCCGGCCGCTGACCCTTTTCCGCCACATCCGGAAACTCGAGGGCTTCATTTCCTGCCGCATGAGCGCGATCACATCTTTTTCCATCAGTCCAAACTGAAACAGTATGGCATCAAAGTTGGTCCTGTCTTCCCAGGCCATCTCAATGATCCTGTCTATTTCCGCGTCGGTTAATGTCTTTTCCATTGCCATATCTTATGATATGACAATTTTGAGGGAAAAGAGTTTAATACTTTATACGGTGCGATTGCTGTTGAAAGGTATGAACAGATGTTTCAGGCCCATCTAAATCACGTACATTGCATGGCCCAAACCGAACCAACTATGCGATATAGATTCATGCGCGCTTTGTTGATTTGCTTTTTCCTCTTCATATCCTGTGTGGGCATGGCCCAATCCATCATGGGAAAAGTGGTGCGCATCATTGATGGCGATACCTACGACCTGCTTACCCCGGAACAAACGGTCATGCGTATCCGCATGTACGGTATCGACGCGCCCGAACGCAGTATGCCATTTTACAGTAAGTCGAAGGACTACCTGGCTTCACTTTGTTTTTCGAGGGAAGTGAGGATGGAGATGATGACGACAGACCGGAATGGCCGTGTGGTGGGCAAAACATTCCTGCCCGATGGCAAAGAGGCTGGGGAGCAGATGATCCTTGCCGGCATGGCCTGGCATTTTACCCGGTATTCGTCAGACCAAAACCTGCACGAAGCTGAGCAATCAGCCCGTAAAGAAAAAAGGGGATTATGGATTGATGCAGATCCTGTAGCACCCTGGGACTGGAGGAGGCAAAAAAGGGGAAACTAAATGGACATGGTTTTAGTTTTTTAATTGACCATTATCGGCCTCAATATCATTTACCACACATAAACATTCATACACGCCCTGGATTTGTTCCATCAGGGCAACCAGCATTTGTACATTATCGTCTTCAAGTTTCGAAATGGTATCAAATGTAAAAGCGTGTTCTTCCCCATCAGGTACCCCATTGCTCCATTCTTTGAGCGGGCCCTGTAAAGCAATACCAAGTGCCCCCTCCATAACGGTCAGGTTGGCTTCAATCAGTTTGTCTAGTGCTGTTAGAACGGCGCCTTTGTATGGATTCATAAGTTGTTGATTGATCATGCTGATGGGAATTTCCTCCTCAAATTCAGCCATTTACATCTGAACCTCAGGGGGAAAACCCCCATTTTGGAGGAGAAAAACCCCTTAATCAATAATCAGCTACTAAGAAAGCAGGTATTTAGCACCCGGCAAACCGTCTTTAAACGGTATTTAAGGCCGGGGTTTTACGCTCCCATTTTTCCGTCTGCACATAAAGTTCCTGATTGCCAAATCACTTGCCCTCCCCGGGTGAATGACGAATGCATTTTCAGTTCATACCTCATTGATTGGGCCAACCAATGGAAGGAGCTTTGTCTTGTTGGTTTTGAACCTTGGCCATTGTTCTACCCAGCTTACCAACCCATGCATCAACCTCATTCCTGACATTGTACAGGCCATGCTTGTGCGCAAAACTTTTAATTATGAAAATGAAGATGACTTTTCTGCTGCTGTTCCTGGGAAGTATCCTGACTGCATCCCGTGCAGGGAACCTCCCTGAACCGCCTGCTAACAAACCCGATTCCCGTTTTTCCATTGACCTGAAATGGGTTGAGACAAATGCCATCGACATGAAACGGCAAGCCACCCGTGAAACGGTTAACGGGCAGGAAGTTTCTGTCATTGAATATGTGCTGACCATTCCGTTTTTTGAAGAATCCCTTAAAGCCAAACTGGATTGTATCAATACCCCGGTGGTGGAGGCGAAACAGCATATTATTCCGTCTGTCATTCCTCCCCCATGCGGGAACAGTGAGTTCAGGTTGTACAATGACCATTTGAAGGGCAGGGTGATTGGAAGCAAGGATAAATCTATGAGTTTACGCGTTCACGATTTCAAGGCTGTTGTGGGCGTCATGAATCTGCGTGCGGAAGCGGAATGCCGCAACACAACTTACGGGTTACAATACTTCCGCATAGTAGTGCAAAAGGAAAAAACACCCCCGGTTGATATCCGGCTGCTCCTCAATGAAAAAGCCATTTCGCCAGATGAACAAACGCTTTTGGATGATGAGCATATCCGCTTTAGCCTGGTTGGAACAAAAACCGGGAATGACCATGTGTTTGTGCGTGTGGTGCCTCCCTGCGGCATAGACTGCCGTAAAACGGATTTCGCGGTTGATGCCACACTCGACAGCATCGCCAAAAACAAACAGGTATTTTATACATGCGATATGAACGGGGAATATGCCGTCAAACTCATGTACCGGGCGCCTCGCATAGGAGGCGGCGAATTCAACCAGCTGGTACAGGTACCCGGCTGGAACCATTATAGCTTCTTACATGCAGATAAAACAGAAGTGGCAAAAATCACCAAGGAACAACCGGGTGCGGAGCCGGATAAGATTTCTGTGTTCCCCAACCCGGTGAAAGATGTATTGCATGTGCGGTTGCCATTGCGCGACAGGTATGGTATCAGCCAGGTAACAGTTACGGATATGGCAGGAAGGCAGGTGTTGATGCAGGAGACAAACAGCCCGCAGTTCAAATTAAACATGACTGGTTTTGCCAAAGGGGCTTATGTGCTGAAAGTGGTTTTTGAAAAACAGGTTTTTACTGAAACCGTCATCCATCAATAAGCATAATCATTTCTCATTTCTAAAAATTTCATGTTATGTCATTTTACTTACAACATATAAAAAAGGGGATATATTTCGGGTATTGGTTACTGTTAGTGCTTATGCCCGCCCTGCTGAATGCACAGGTATCAAGAGATTGTTTTAATGGAGGAATTGAACAGGGGACTTTTGCAAACTTTACCGGATTTATCGGCAACTTCACGGGAGCAACAAATATTTCTGATATTAATTCAGGCTTAAACTTTAGCCCGACATCACTTCCAAGCACAAACAGGATAACCATTGTAACCCCGGGCCTTGATACAAATGCGCCCGTTCAGAGGGTATTTGAAGGGAATTTTGCTATCAGGCTTGGGGATGATAGTTCGGGCGCATTTGCGGAACGTGTCGTCTATTCAACATTAATTACAAACAGCAATAAGATCTTTAAATATAATTATGCAGTAGTATTGGAACTTCCTGGTACCGGTCATTTAGATGGGCAAAGGCCATTTTTTTCGGCAAGGGTAATGGTAGGTAAAACTGTTATTTGTGAAACAGGAAGAAAGACAGCAGGTGTAGGCGACCCGTTTTTTCAAACATTCAATAATTTCGATTATCGTGACTGGGATTGCCAGGTTTGTGATTTGAGCGCATATGTTGGCCAAACGGTTACGGTTGAGTTCACCATTGCAGATTGCAGCCTGACAGGCCATAAAGCATATGCCTTTATTGATGGCTTGTGCAATTCCGGTGATGTTAATGTGTCATTCGACATGAATAAATCCACATACTGCCTGGATGAAGACATCATTATTGATCCTTCCGCAACTATTGGAGAAACCTTCTATTATTTGACCATTGAAGAATCGGATGCCAATATGGGTAGGCCAAACCCGGCGTCTGAAGTGATTTTGCATTTTCCCAACCAGGTAATCCCAACTTCATTAAATATTACAGACATTTTCCAGTCAAACGGATTTACATTTCAATGCAATAAGTATTACAGGTTGAAACTGGCTGCAGGCAATGATTGTAGCCCATGGAATGAAATTGTAAAACTGATTTATATTTCTTGTCCGAAGGTAAACGCAGGCCCAGATATTTGCGTGGATTGCAGCAAACCAACGGTGTCAAGGCTTTTGCCTATCGGTGACCCAAGGGCCCCTGTTGCCAGTCATTTATCATACAGTTGGAGCCCATCAATTGGGCTGACAAATCCTAATGTGCCATATACCACACATATTGAACATTCAGTCAATTATCCCATAACATATACACTTACAGTTACAGATTTACGAACAGGTTGCAGGGCCAGTGATGAAGTTGTTGTTCAGTGTGCAGTGGAAAAAGGACGGATTGACAAAGAACAAACTTGTTGTGGAATGAAACTCACGCTTAACACGCCGCCAGACTATACATATATTTATTGGTCTACCGGTGCCACCAATACGGACAACATTACAATCATAACGGGTGGTACGTATACGGTAACTTATGGTAACAGTTGCAGTGAAGTAACGATGAGTATCACCGTAGCTTCCCAGGAAGTAGACAGGTATTACAGGGATATCAGCTTAAGCGCGAACAATTCGTTTTACTCCAGTGGCACCAATGTGAATTCATACAATGCATTTTATATTATGCATGTGGAAGACCCATTGCCCTCTTATGGAAATTATTTTGCCACACATTTCAAATTAGACATTTATGACAGGTGGGGACAGATTATAAGGACCATAGAGGATGAAATTGAAACCTGCCAGGGTTTCCCCAATCCGGCAATATTCTGGGATGGCACTGTGAATGGTGTTAATGTACCACCCGGCGTTTATAATGGCAGGTTGTATATGAAAAATTGTGAAAGAAAAAACTGGACAGAAGTAAAAGTGAATTATTGTGCACGTTGGGGGTACACCTGTCTTGATTATGACTGTCAAGGTGCGCTTTCATTCAATTGTGGGTTTATGAAAAAAGAGGTGTGCGTGTCTTATTCCAATCTTCATTGTGTGGAGGAATATAAAGAGTATATCTTCCCCATAACCATTGTCTTCTAACTAAATCCTATATCAAGCTAAATAGCCACCGGGTCCCTCGGTGGCTATATTTTTAATGATAAGTTGGTGATTCCAGGTGAAAGTATTCATTCTCCGACCCGTCCAGCGCGTTCATGATTTTTTGAAAATTCCCTTCGGTGGCCTGCAGGTTTTCAAATCGGTCAATCACTTTTCTCCTTTTAAACAGGATAAAACTGTTCATATCTCCCGGTTGAAAATTATTGAGGTTTATTTCCGATTCTTCATCTGTAAATGAAGGCACAAATGTTACTGCTATCCTCTTTAATCCCAGTTCACGTCCAATCCGGCTGAGCTCCTGCATCCTTTTTTCTTTCGTGTATCCTACCGGGTTACCATATACGAAGTATACGGTGAGTGCTGTGTCTCTTTTTATGCATGCTTCTTCCAGCATCATGAGCCATTTGCGTGTATCGGCCCAGTCGGGTTCCTGTTTTACCAGGTACAGGATACCATGGTACCAACCATAAGCACAGACGGGGCAGGTTCGTTTGCCCTTATCAGGGCCCCAGGCATGCCAGGGAATAAAAGACTGTACTTCTTCACCGGCCTGAATTCCCTTAAGACTGTTAAGGGTTTTTTCTTCCGGGTGCCCCGGGATACGCATCCCCAGGTAGATATCCCTTTCCCCAACCTGCCATCCATCCTTTGATACCAGCCTCACCACGCCGCTGCCAGCACGGTTGGGTTGTGCCAATCTTTTGGCAGAGGTCAGCAGTTTGTCATCATCAAACATGATATCATCAATATAGTACCCAGGGATATCATTGGGTTCTTTTACGGTAAGGTGGATATGCGCAGGCTCATCGCGTGTGGGATATACACCCGGACGGATTGTGTAAATTTTATACCGGCCCAGGCTGTCGGTCTTCACCCATCCCCTGATATACCCATGCGTTTGCCCCTGACCGTTAGGCGGCATACTGACAGGCACAGATGGCTTATGCAGGTACCGGCCATCCGCGTTGGTATGATAATAGTAAATAATGGTTCCAGGTGCGGGCCTCCGGGGATTTAACCGGTATACCACCCCGGTTACCATGATGCGGGGTGCGTTTTCCTGCAACCCGGAACTGCTGTCGGCCGAAGGGATTTGAGAGGGCATTCCCATGTACATATAATCCCGGTTTTCGAATGGTCCGCCAATTTCACGAGCAGGTTGTGTAGGATTTTCCTTTCCGCTTTGGCCCTGGCAGGCACAAAACAGGCTTAGGCATACAATCAGGAGGCCGGGTTTTCCCAATAAGATTTTTGTAAGGCCCATAAATTTGTTTTCTGCAAATATGTGGTTGCAACAGGCCCAAATACAAAAGAATAAAGGCGAAACGATGGGATTATGCTTTCAGGCGATGACCCTGTTCATACATCTTTTTGAATTCAGCCGCATAAAGCCTGCTCACCCGGACCAGCGTCCCATCGCAGAGACGGGCATCATAATCGCCATTCAACCTTGACTGATAGGAAACAACCTTATTCATTTGTATAATGGCAGACCTGTGAACCCGTATAAAACGGTCAGGGTTGAGGCGATCGCCTGTTGCCGACAGGCTCCCCGTTAAAAGGAATTTTCTGCCATCGATGTGCAGGCAAACATAAGGTGACTGTGCGCTGATATATAAGATATCATTTACCGGAACTTTAATTTTTTGCCCGCCATGGGAAACCATGAAATGATCCGCATAGTTGTTTGCAGCCGGATGTTCTGCTATCGCTGATCCAGGTAAATGAAGCGGTATATTTTCAGTCTTCCGGAATAACAAAGGCAGGGCATACCATATGCAGATAGGAATCAGTTGGGCAGATAAAGCATAAGAAAGTGTTTGTCCATACGCGAAGCGATGCTCAAAGAACAGTCCCGATACGAGGTTTACCCAGGCGGGATAACTGAGGATATGCAGGAGCACCGGCGCAAAGAATCCGATTATATATGATGCTATGGGGTAAGCCTGCAATTTTTTAATCGATAAATATTGCAACGCGGTTAATGGAACCATGAATAGCCAATGTGTGCTGAATAAAAAAGATTCAGACATATAAAATGAAAAATCCTTGAATAACGACTCCAGGTAATCTTCTAAAATGCCAAATACAATCAATAAAAAAGCCACCGTCCAGATAAACCTACGGTCTTGCATGCCATGAATCCAAAATGGTAACCTTGCTTTCATATTGATTCCTTAAAGATAATTTTTTTACCCTTTTCAAATCATGCAAGCCTGCAATAGATACCACAAATTGCGTATATACGTATCCGTATCATTATGATTACGAATAATTTGCGTACATTTCATATCCTTTAGCCATGTTCATGACCAAAACAACTCAACTATATGACCAGGCATTTTTTCCCCATCTTCATTCTTGGTATTTGTTTAGCCAACAATATACAGGCACAGGTAAAAACAAGGACTGAAGATAAAAACTGGACGGCACAGTCAGCCGAATTGGCAAATACCCTTGAAGCAGATTATATCATCCGGGTAGGCGATATTGATAACCTGGGCTTTGGCTGGCCCGAGGGCTTTGATCCTTTCTGTAGCAGAAGCACCGAAGTGCACAGTTACCCATGGGAGGCAAAGAAAGAGGATGCAGCGGGATTCGACAGGATCCTTATGTCATCGAAATTTAATCCCAACGCGTCTTTGACATGTGGCAATGATGGCTACAGCGCCGCGTATGATCCCAAATTGAGCAAGCCTGTCACCTACCAGTTGCCCACAAAGATTTTGAAAGACGCGGATATACAAAATGCCTACCTGCAAATTTTCCTGGACGATTTTCAATCGCCTACGTTCTGTTCAAAATTTCGTGTAACCATAAACGGTAGCCGTTTCGCGGAAGCGGAAAAGCTTTTATCCTTTCTTGATCAAACCGGCCCGGTGGGTAAACTCGTCACCATACCAATACCCGAAGAATTTTATAAAGGGTTTAAAGAAAAACCGGTAATGAGCCTGTATATTGATGATGTGAATGGTTCGGGGGATGGTTTTGCGATTGATTTTATCCGCTTGCTGGTTAACCGCAAGCGTGACAACACCTGCAAGGGAACCATCATTGGGCGTGTACTGGATAAGGAAACAGAGCAACCCATAGCAAACGCGACCGTTTTCCTGGCGGATAAATCAAGTGTAACAACCAATGCGGAAGGGCAGTTCCGGATCACAGGGGTGCCGACAGGCTATGAAATCGTCAGCGCCAGTTATGCAGGCTATAATGATGGCGCTGCAGGGGCTGATATCGGCGAAGGAGAAGATAACCCGGAAACTGTCATCTATCTTAAAAAAGGCGTACAGGCTACATTCAACAACCAGTCAATTCGTGTAGGCGAAACCGTTAGTCTGAATAATATCATGTTCGACCAGGGGAAATCTGACCTAAGGGCCGAATCAAAGCCCGAGCTCGATAAAGTGGTGCAATTTTTGCAAGCCAACCCGGGCGCTGAAATTGAATTATCGGGCCATACATCTTCAGAAGGCATGGCTGCTATGAACCGCTCTTTGTCGTACCTGCGCGTGAACGCCTGCAAGGAATACATTGTACAAAAGGGAATCGACCCGGGCAGGGTTATTGCGGTTGGGTATGGGCCAGATAAGCCGGTTGCGCCAAATGATACGGAACCCAACCGAGCAAAAAACCGCCGCGTGGAAATGCGCGTTGTTAAAATCTAATTTACCATCTCTTATACCTGTTATAAATATTTTCAACATGCCTACTTATTTAATTGCCATTGCAGTACTTGGACTGGTAGTACTCATCGTGATTGGATTATATAATAAAATGACGCGCATGCGCATCCTGACACAGGAAGCCTGGAGCGGGATTGGAGCGACCCTTCAGCAAAGGCTTGACCTGGTCCCCAACCTGGTGGAAGTGGTGAAAGGTTATGCGGGCCATGAAAATAAGACGCTGACGGATGTGATTAAAGTGCGGAATGAATCGATCAGCGCGCTGACCCCTGAAGCCCAGATTGAAGCGGCTAAACATATGCAGGCCGCTTTGATGAATGTAAGGGCTTTGTCTGAACAATACCCTGACCTTAAAGCGAATATGAACTTTGTACGGTTACAGGAAGAGTTGGCTGCTATTGAAGAAAAGCTGAATCAAAGCCGCAGGTATTATAATGGCACCGTGCGCAACTACAATCAAAGCATATCCGTGTTTCCTCATAACATGGTGGCCTCTGTCTTCGGCTTTAAGGCATCACCATTTTTCCTCGAAGATGCCTCAGCACAAACGGCCCCCAAGGTTTCTTTTTAAACCTGCTTACATGATATTGAGGCCGATCATCATTTTCTTATTCTCTTGCCTGGCAGGAATGCCTGTGCATGCGCAGCCCCGGGATTATGCGAAGAAGTCGCTCCTATTTTTATCGGAACTGGAACAAGATAGTTTGATTCGTGGCGCAGCCGCCGGCCTGATGCAAGACAGGGGCATGCCTAAATCTGTATTTTACCGGAAGTATGCGGAGTACCGGCCGGTGCTTCAGCAAATGATCCGTAAGCGATTGCCTGATCATTTCCGCGTGATCGACAAGAAGTATAAAACCGTCCCTGCTGCAGGTTCCGAAAGTTTTCGGCAAATCAGGGCAGAGTATGTAAGGGAACTGGAAAGCACTGTGCGCGCATCAATGCTCGCGCAACCATCGTTCATGCAAGCCATCCTATTGCATGTGGATGAAACAGACCGCATCCTTTCATTTCATAGTGATATAAAAGTACACAGTGATGGGAGGATCATTGTGGATGAGCAAATAGAAGTTTATAATGGCAATGGAGTTGCACGCAGTTCAAATGATGAGATACAACGAGGCATCAGAAGAAGTTTTCCCACACGCTATAAAACAGCTAAAGGCTTCAATAGCAGTACAGGTTTCAGGGTGCTGTCCGTGACAGTCAATGGGGATCGGGAAATATATGAATTAAAGAAAGCGCCCAATGGGGTAGATATGTATATTGGTAACCCGGTGGTGAATCTCGACAAGGGGGTATATACTTACGGGATTACTTATGAAACAGAAAGGCAGTTGATTTTTCATAATCAGAAAGATGAACTGTACTGGAATGTGAATGGCAACGGGTGGAGTTTTTCATGCGACAGTATTTCCGCCCTTATCCAATTTCCCAAAAATGCCCGGATCATGGAATCGGCATGTTATACCGGTGTACAGGGGTCTGCAAGTACATCATGCCGGTCCAGAATTTTATCAGATTCCAGCATATTTTTTTCAGCCATCGGTTCGCTGATGCCTTTTGAAGGCCTGACCATTGCCGCTTCTGTTGAAAAAGGGGTGGTTTCGCCGCCATCACAATTGCAAAATGCCTGGCAATGGACCAAGGATAACCTGATCGTTCCGGTGATGGGCTTGTTTGTGTTGTTGTTTTTATTTTTTCATTTCAGGCATTGGTGGAAGGTTGGCCGTGACCCCAGGGGCGGCACCGTCATTCCACGCTTTGCGCCGCCTGCCGGCTTTTCACCTGCCGATGCCGGCTACCTCTACCGGCAGGCATACAGCGAGGATTTATTTGCCGCATCAGTGATAGACCACGCGGTGAATCGGCGTTTAATCATCAACGTGAGTAAGGAAGGTGTGATTTTCAAAAGCACACATTATGCTTTTGATGCACCACCGGGCTCACAATACCAAACGGAGCGCCATTGGCAATCTTATGAATGGTATGGGTATGATGTGAGCAGTTTATATGGAAAAGAGGTTTCTAATGGTACATATAATGCATCCATCGCGGCCATAAACAGGAGTTTACATCAGCAACTTAAAAACAGGATGTTGAAAACGAAGGGGCGTGCAAACAGTTTTAAATCCCTTTTTTCATTGAATGACCAGGCTGTTGGCATTGGCATATTTGTATTGTTTTTGTTGGGTTTTGGCGGCATTATCTACTTAGCGATGTTTGGTACAAAAACTTTGGTCTTGTTATCTGCGGCATTGTGGTTGGTCTGCCTCATCATACAGATTGTCTTTATGAGAATCATTAAGGCATATACACCGGAGGGCAGGAAGTACATGGATGAAGTGCAGGGCTTTCGCATGTACCTGGCCACAGCGGAGCAACATGTATACGATGCGATGAACCCACCGGAGAAGAACCTGCAATTATTTGAAAAATACCTTCCCTATGCCATTGCCCTGAATTGTGAACAGGCATGGTCTGACCAGTTTGCCGATGTGCTCGAGTCAACGATGCAACAAGGGCAATCCCCCTCATACCTGCGCGGGGTTTCCGGGTCTGGGTTCAGGTCGGCCGGGTTATACTCCGGTATCAGCAGCGGTTTGAGCGGCGCCATATCATCTGCATCCACGCCACCATCCAGCAGCAGCGGGGGCAGTTCCGGAGGTGGAAGTTCAGGCGGCGGCGGCGGTGGCGGCGGTGGCGGCGGATGGTAAAACCACATATTTATGTATCACCCATACTGTAACATTATATGAAACCCTTGCCTGGCAAGGGTTTTGCTTTATGTTAACAATTGAATATGCCTGAATTTTCACACAATCATGCGATTGTGCAGGGCTTTTTTTGACGCCATCTTTGTATCGTCAAAAACAAATAAACATCACACCGGAAAACCGGATTAAAAAGTAAAGCCATGAAAAAATTATTCATCCTCAGCCTCTCCATCCTCAGCATGGCGTCCATAGCCATTGCGGGCCCCGGTTCAAATGCTACCGATAACAACAAGCATATCAGCACCGCGTACAGCCGTCCGGCCGATGGTATTTCCCGCGGCAGTTTCCACAGTATCCGCATCGAAAATGATATTGATGTGGTGTTAACCGAAACTAACCTGGCAGGCATTACCGTTGTTGCCAACGACGATGCAACAAGGGCCATTCAGTTCAAAGTGAAAAAAGGCGTCCTGCACATTTACAGCAAAGGACGTTCCATGAAAGGCAAAGCGGTAGTGTATGTACCGGTGAAAAACCTGCAAACCCTTGAAGTTATGGGCAACTCACATGTGAGCAGCGCCGGTCCCTTAAGCGGACCATCCCTCCGCCTGAAAATTCACGGTGAAGCAACATTCAATATCAGGTCAAACGGCGATGTAGCTGTTGAATCAAGCCCGGATATTGAAATACAGATGAGCAAAACCGTACGCAAGTGCCAGCCGGCCATCGCCAAAAAGTAATACAGGTTTTCAGATTGTGTGTGTCATATATCCGTATCCATTGTTTAGTAAGAAGCAGCAGCAGAGATTCCCGCGAACCGTTTGAAAAACCGGCGAGCGGGATTCCTGTTTTATACTAACTCCAACATTGAAACGGCTATTTTCGCGCCAAGAGCGGCGTTATTTTTGATCAGTGATATATTCGCTTCCAGGCTTTCCCCCTTACTGTGTTGGGCAATGTATTGTAGAATAAAAGGTGTTACATCTTTACCCTTAACCTGTTTGGCCGCCGCCGCCTGTAAAGCTTCCCGGATATGTGTTTCCATAACAGCGGCGTCTATTTCATCTGACGCGGGCAAGGGGTTGGCAATCAACACCGAACCTTTCAGCCCAAGCCCCCACTTGGTATGGATCATGCGGGCCAGGGAGTTTGTTTCGTCTATTCGTAACGGTGATTTATACCCGCTTTTTGACGAATAGAAACTCGGGAATTCGTCTTGCCCGATGGTTACTACGGGAATCCCTTTCGTTTCGAGGTATTCCAGCGTCAGCCCGATGTCGAGGATAGATTTTACGCCCGCGGATACAACGGCCACTGAGGTATCGGCCATTTCCGTGAGGTCCGCTGAAATATCCATGCTGGTTTCCGCGCCCCGGTGCACGCCGCCGATGCCGCCCGTAACAAAAATTTTAATACCTGCCATGGATGCGATGCGCATGGTAGCCGCAACGGTGGTGGCGCCGTATAATTCCCTGCTGATCACGTATGGCATATCGCGGAGGCTTACTTTCCATACATCCGGCGCGTGGCCAAAATATTCCAGTTCTTCCCGGCTCAGCCCCACGTGGCATTTGCCCCCAAATATGGCGATGGTGGCGGGGATGGCGCCGTTGTCGCGCACGGCTTGCTCAACCGCGAGGGCCGTTTCCACATTTTTCGGGTAGGGCATACCGTGAGAAATAATGGTGGACTCAAGCGCCACTACGGGTTTCCCGGTTGACAGCGCTTCGCTGACCTCGGGCAATACATGCAGGTAAGGATTCATCAGGCAGGATAGTATTTATGAACCAGGTTTAAAAGTTGTTCCTGGTCCAGGTGAGGGGCATTGGCGCCATGAACCTGTAAAATTTCGGCAGACAGTGTGTGGGCCAGCTTCAGGCAGCCTTCATCCGGCAGTCCGAGGTATTTACCCAGGATGAAGCCCGTCAGCGAACCATCGCCCGCGCCGGTACAGTCAACCACTTCAATATCCGGAGCAGGCAGGGTTATTGTTTGTTCCCGGCTATACAGCGCGGACCCATGCTGCCCATTGTGCAGCCATATTTGGTGGACACCGCGGCCCAGGAGTTCTTCCACCTGTTGCTGCGTGAAAAAGGCTTTTTCAGAACATATCGCCGGGATCTCGTCTTCGTTTGGAGTAACCAGGTGCAGGCCACGCAAATCAATATCTTTTAATTTTCGTGCAGGCGGCACCGATACCGGCTCAATGATAAAAGGGATCCCTGTTTCATTGCTGAATGCCAGCAACCATTCAATGGATTCCCTGCTGATATTGGCATCCGCGAGCAGGTAGGCTGCGGTGCTGAGCAGGTCCCTGTTTTTCTGCAGGTGTTCCGGTGTAATAAGGTGAATGGATGCATTGGTGAGGAAAGCGGTGTATAATGAACCGTCCGCGTCGAGTATGCCCGTATATTTTCCAGACAGTCCATCACGGATGATCATGCCATCCATCAATACGCCGGCCTCGGCGCATACTTGCCTGAGCCAGTCGCCGTCGCTGTCGTTGCCTACGGCGCTGATCAATTGTACCGGCACACCAAAAAGGGATAACTGGTGTGCAATGTTGCGGCTTACGCCCCCGGCTGTTTTGGTAACTGTTGCGGGGTTGGTGGTGGCGGTTAAAACCCCCTCGGTGGCATGGAACAATTCATCCACCAGGGCCGCGCCAATGCTGATAACGGGCTTTGTCATGCCGCAAAAATAATGGCATGGGAGGAATTAAGGGAGATGATTTAAGACATGATTTGCAGGATGCCTGCACTTACTTATTGTCCGAACCCGCTTTTCTCCCATAATACCCGCACCGGCATGCGGTAAATATCGGTCCAGCTTTCAGGGCCATGTTTTTCTACATAAGCTTCTACGATGCGGTAGCCGATATAATATCCAATGGCCCCCGGGCCCCCGTTTTTGAAAATTTTTTCTGAACGGCTCGCAAGGGCGAGCGCGTGATCGGGATTTGATGTAAAGAGGAAGGGTTTGAGTTTTTCGAAAATCTTTTTTTCATTTTCCCTGCAGAATGCCAGTTCCTTGCTTGAATACATCAGGTAGTCCTGCAATGGGATGCTGTCGCCTAATATTTTCTGATTGACATACACCGCAAAACCTTCATTAACGCAACGGTACAGGCCGCGGGCCGTTGTGTCGGGAACAACGCTGAAATCATACACCTGGTGATTGATTTCATGCGGCAGCATGCGCACAATATGTTCAATGCTGTTGATCGGGTGCGACATATCGAGCACCATAATGCCATCACCCAAACCGCCCATATCTGTTACTTTACTTCCAAAGAGAAAACACCATTTCCCTTCAGCCGGCAAGCCGCTGTATTGGAATATGGCGGTTGCTGTTTGTTCAATGAAAGAGGGCAGGTGCTGTTGCAGGAATGCACTTGTTTTAGCATCCATCATGGAAAGACTGTCGTTCCGCAATTTGTTCATGATCTGTATGTACCTCTCTTCGGTTCCTACATAACCGCTCCACACATCCTGGTAAGGCTTAAAACTATGGGCCAGCATCGCGGCACGCCAGTTTTGTTCCGAAGCGCCTGCTTGTTCATACATTACCCTCACTTGCTGTTTGAAGATATTGTACACGGTTAATTTGCCATCGAAAAGCCTGGTGCTATCGGGCATTTGCATCAGTTTCTCATATGTTTCCCTGCGGATGCCCTGCTGCGCTTCGGTACGCAAACTAAAAAGGCACATGCCAACCAGGCATGATAATACCGGAAGGAGTTTTGGAATTTTCATGATGTAAAATTATCGGATTGCGTACGCCTGCGCAACCGCATAAATATGTGTGTGAATTTCCCGATCTGGTAAGCGAATTAAAGTCGAATATGCGCGCAAGCATAATACAAGCTGAGACCGGGTTGGAGATTTGCAAAAACGATTTTATATGAAATATGCAGAAAAGACCATTGGCAGCATTGTAGCGGAAAACTACCAGGCGGCTGCCGTTTTTGATAAATACCGACTTGATTTTTGCTGCGGCGGTAAAAAGTTGCTGGGCGAAGCCTGCAGCCAGCGCCAGATCAACGTGGAAGAAGTGGAAGCCGATTTGCGGCAATTGACTCAATCCGCTGATCCCGCGAAGGCCTTTCAGCAAATGGATAGCGGAACCCTGATCAGTTATATTTTATTGCAGCACCATTTTTATATCCGGCAATATGGCCCGATTATACTCCAGCACCTGGAAAAAGTGGCGCATAAACATGGCGGTAATTTTCCATACATGATCAGGGTGGCGGCTGTGTTCTCCGCTTTGCTGGAAGAATTGCTGCAGCACATGCGCAAGGAAGAAGAAGTATTGTTCCCGGCTATACGTTCGCTTGATTTACCCGGATCAAATTCAAACGTACACATACAGGCGCCTATCCGCGTGATGGAACAGGAGCATGATGAAGCCGGCTTTTTGCTGGAAGAAATCCGTACACTGACCAATAACTATACCATTCCCGAACAGGCCTGCACAACATTCCGCATCAGCCTGATGGAACTGGAAGAGTTTGAGGCCCGTATGCATGAACATGTTCACCTCGAAAACAATATCCTGTTTCCAAAAGCGCTTCATATGATGATACCTGCATGAGGAATCTTTTATATACAATACCCTGAAAGGCCTGGAACGGCCCATCCATGTATATAAACCACCGAAACATGGATGGGCCGTTTTATTTTGACAAGAGATTAGGATTTAATTGCCCGATACATTCTTTTCCCCAATCCTGCCAATTTCCCTTTCTTTCAATCTGCCGGTGATTTCCTGCAAAATAACCGGGTCGTCGATGGTGGATGGAATCGTATATGCGTCACCGTCAGCTATTTGGCGGATGGTCTTCCGTAAAATTTTTCCACTCCTTGTTTTCGGTAATCTTTTTACCAGCAGTACATTCCTGAAGAATGCCACGGCCCCGATTTTTTCACGGATCAGGCTAACCAGTTCCTGTTCCAACTGCACTTCCGTTTCCTGTCGCCCGTCTTTCATGACCACAAGCGCGACCGGCCTTTGTCCACGGAGTTCATCAGCGATGCCCACCACGGCCGATTCTGCAACAGCCGGATGCGTGGCCACCAGTTCTTCCATTTCCCCGGTACTCAGGCGATGGCCACTTACGTTAATGACATCATCTACACGGCCCATGATGAAAAAATACCCATCCTCGTCATAATATCCGCCATCTCCTGTGAGGTAATGCCCTTCAACCTGGCTCAGGTAGCCTGCAATAAAACGCTCGTCGTTTTTCCATAATGTAGGCAGGCATCCCGGTGGTAGGGGCAAGCGCACCGTGACGAGGCCTTCGCGCCCGGGAGGTAAAGGCGCGCCATCTTCGGAAATAATCCGGATATCAAAACCGCAAACAGGCAATCCCGCCGAACCTGCTTTCACCGGTAAAGGTTCCACGCCCATCATGATACCCAGCATTGGCCAGCCGCTTTCTGTTTGCCACCAATGGTCAATTACGGGTACTTGCAGGATTTCGCGCGCCCAGTGAAAAGTAGCGGGGTCGCAGCGTTCTCCTGCTAAAAACAAGTACCTGAGCGATGATAGCTTGTATGGGGACAGTAATGCTGCTTCATGGTCTTCTTTTCGAATGGCACGAATGGCAGTGGGCGCGGTGAAAAATACATTGACGCCATATTCCGATATCACGCGCCAGAACGCCCCGGCATCGGGAGTGCGCACGGGTTTCCCCTCGTAAAGTACCGTAGTGCACCCGGCTAACAGTGGGCCATAGACGATATAACTATGCCCAACCACCCAGCCTACATCGCTTGCAGCCCAAAAAACATCGCCGGCATGAGCGTCGTACACATGTTTCATGCTGAAAGCCAGGGCTGTGGCGTATCCGCCGTGATCTCGCACAATACCTTTGGGTTTGCCGGTGGTACCGGATGTGTACAGGATATATAAAGGATCTGTAGACAGCATCGGCACTGCCTCCGATTCTTCGAAAGTTTGGAGGTTATCAAAATCGTATTCACCTTTTTTTTCCAGTTTGTCGTAACCCGGCTCCCTTTGCACAAAAATGCGGTGTGCAGGCTGATGCACCGCTTCCCGAAGGGCCTGGTCAACCAGTGGTTTATATGGGATTTTTTTATCGAACTCAATGCCATAGCTCGCCGATATGATGGCTACCGGCTTCGCGTCGTCGATGCGCATTGCCAGTTCATGTGGCGCGAACCCGCCAAACACCACGGAATGGATGGCGCCAATCCTCGCGCAAGCCAGCATACTGATGACGGCTTCAGGGATCATCGGCATGTAGACCACTACCGTGTCGCCCTTGCCAATACCGAGTGATTGCAAACCATGCGCGAACCGCGCGACACGCGTAGCCAGTTCATCGTAACTAATCTTTTCCTTTTTATTTGCCACCGGGGAATCATAAATCAGCGCAACCTGGCTCCCCCTTCCTTGTTCAATCTGCCAGTCAAGACAGGCATAGGATATATTGCAGCGGCCATCGGTGAACCAGCGGTAGAAACCTTGCTCGTTGACAGATAAAATTGTTTGCGGTTCTGTAAACCAGGGAATGCGTTCCGACTGTTCTTTCCAGAATTTTTCTTTTTCGTCTATGCTTTTACGGTAGAGTGACTGGTATACCATGGCTCGGCTGTTTAAGGGTCATTGTAAGTTACCTAAAACAAATACCGGTTCCCGGAAATCTATACCAAATAACCAGAAAATATCAGGCCGCGGCCAGGAGTTCCCGCACTTTTTTCATGAGGTCACGGGTGGAGAAGGGTTTGGTTACATACAGGCTGGCGCCGAGGTCGTATCCTTTTTGGATATCGCTTTCCTTTGATTTCGCGCTGAGAAAAACCACTTTGATATGCTGCAGTTTTTTATTCCCTTTGATGTGTTTGCAGATGGCATATCCGTCCATGTCGGGCATCATGATATCCAGCAAAACCAGTGCAGGTGTTTCCTGTTGGATGATGTCGAGCGCTTCTGTGCCATTGCGCGCCACTTTCACATCGAAGCCTTCCTTTTTCATAAGGAATTCAAGCGACATCAGGATGTACGGATCATCGTCAACAACCAGGATCTTCTTCATGGTACAAAGTTATTGCAGCGGAAGTGTAAAAATAAATTTCGACCCTTTTCCTTCTTCACTCTCCACCCATATTTTTCCACCATGCATGTCAATGATTTTTTTGCAGATGGCGAGTCCAAGCCCCGTCCCTTCCGGTTTCCTGAGTGTTTGGTTGCGTGCCTGGAAGAATTTATCAAAGATCAGGGTATGCAGGTCGGCCGGAATGCCTTTGCCGTTGTCTTCCACCCAAACCTCCCACTCATCATGGTTATTGCGGATAGATACTTTGATGATGCCGTGGTTTTCCGGAGAAAACCGAATGGCATTGGTCAGCAAATTATACACAACCTGTTCAATCAATGCCGCATCGCATTGCAGCAAATACATGGCATCAGGCCAGTTCCGGATGATGCGGATATTTTTTTCCATCGCGAGCGGCTCAACAGAATCAATGATATTATTCAGCAAGGTATTGAGCTGAACCGCACTGCTATTCAGTTTCTGCCGGCCGCTCTCATACCTTTCCAGGTTTAACACCTGTGAGATGAGGTGGCTCAGCCTTTCGGTTTCGCGGATGATGCCGGAAATAAACCTTGTTTTTTCATCAGCTTCCATCTCTGGGTTATCATAGATTATTTCCGCCATGGCACGGATTGATGTCAGTGGCGTGCGCAGTTCATGGGTAACGGTATATAAAAATTCATCCTTGATTTCATCCATATCGCGCAACTGGTCGTTGGCCTTCCTCAATTCATCCGTTGCTTTTTGCAACTCCAGTGATTTTCGGCGAAGCTCTTTGTTGAGTTCAATCATCTGCTGCGATTCCTGCAGGATGCGGAGCACTTCGTCGATGCGGATGTTTTCTTCCTTGGTAACGGTGCCCACCATGATGCGGGCAGATGCGGAGCCAATGACGCCACTGAGTACTTTTTCCGCGAAGTTCACCATTCTCGGGTCAGCGTTTTTTTGATCAAGTGGAATCTGGTGCCGCTGCGCGTACTGCCTGATCAGTTTCTGCGCCCTGTCACGGCCAAGAAAATTTGATATGAGGTCCGACAGGTCAGGCATGGATGCCGTGCCCTTCCAGAATGTACCGGTTGCCGGGCTGTTGGCATGCCGGAATATGTCTACAAAAATTTCAGCCTGGTACCTTTCCTGGTCAGATTTTCCGCTGTTGATCGATACGGCCACAAAGCTTCCGATATTAAACAGCATGCTCCAGAAAAAACAATGCGAAATGCTGTCCATCCCTTCCAGGCCAAACAACGCCGTCGGCCTGAGCCAGCTTTGCCCGAACAAACCGTTCAGCAACATGTCGTTGCCTATGATTCCCGCATTGGCCATGGAAGGAATAATGGCGGTATAAAACCAAATGACAAAACCCAGCAGGATGCCGGCCATGGCGCCCTTTTGCGATGCTTGTTTCCAGTATATGCCGCCAATCAGCGCGGGTGCAAACTGGGCAACTGCGGCAAATGAAATCAACCCGATGGAGACAAGGCTGATATGCAGCGCCACCATCTTATCGTACATGTATGCCAGCAGGATGATGAGCAGGATGCTGAAACGGCGGATATTTAGGATGATTTTACTGAAAGAGCCCTCCCGGCCGGAGCGGAAACGTTTGCTGGTGAGCAGCAATGGCGTAGCGATATTATTGCTCATCATGGTGCTTAAGGCAATAGTTTCCACAATGATCATGCTGGTGGCTGCGGAAAAGCCACCAATAAAAGTGAGCAGGCTCAGTATGTCGGCGCCGTAATGCAGGGGCAGCGACAATACATAAGTGTCTGCATGCACATCTGTTTGCGCGAAAATCAGTTTGCCTCCAAACGCGATGGGTAACACAAAAATATTGATGAGCAAAAGGTACAAGGGAAAAACCCAGATCGCTTTTTTCACATGCGATTCGTTCGTGTTTTCCACCACGCCCATTTGAAATTGCCGGGGCAGGAACACAATTGCCAGCATGGAAAGCATGCAAAGGAAAAACCAGGAGCTGTATGTGCTGTTTTCTTCGAGTACAAATAATTTTTTCAGGGATAGGTCTGCTGATGCGCGTGTGAAAATGTCCCCAAACCCGTTGAATATGCCATAAGTCACAAAGAGGCCAACAGCCAGGAAGGCCAATAATTTCACAACAGATTCAAATGCCACGGCGGCTACAAGCCCTTCATGTTTTTCGGAGGCATCAATCGACCTTGTGCCAAACAGTGTGATGAATGCGGCCAGCGCGAGTGAAATATAAAATGTGTTATCGCCCAGGAAGCCGGACAATCCGCTTTGTTCAGGGCCTGATTTGGCGAGGATGCCCATGCTTGCTGAGATCGCTTTGAGTTGCAAGGCTATGTAAGGGATGATACCCAGCACACAAAGAATGGTGATCACAACCGCGAGCGAAAAATTTTTGCCGTAACGGGTTGAAATAAAATCGGCGATGCTGTTGATGCGTTGTGTATGGCAGATGCGGATGATTTTGCGCAGCATGGGCCAGAACAATGCGGCCATTATGGTTGGCCCGATGTACACTGTAATGAAATCAATACCCCTGGTGCTTGCCTGGCCAACGCTTCCGTAATAAGTCCATGCCGTACAGAAAACACCTAACGATAACGCATATACGTAAGGATTGCTGATCAGGCTTTTGCCTTTCTTCATCCTGTATTCCGCGTAGTACGCGATGCCAAACAACAGAAACAGGTAAGCTAGCGCCGTGCCTATAACGATCCAGTTGCTCATGGTTCCTTACCTTTTTTGCCGTTGTCTTTTTCAGCCGCCCTGTATAATAAATAAATGCCAATGGCCCAGGCCAGGAAGATATACAGGTATAACATGGGAAAGCCCGCCAGCATCCTGTTCTTGTCGGCAATCGACAAAAGCGGGTAACTGAACAGCACCAGCAATAACACGGCCAGTGCGGCGAATCGTTGTTTTTTAATCCGGTCGGGCATGATATAATTAAAAAGAACATTCTTTGCCAGCCTAATGTAGCAAAGAATGTTCTTATGGTCAAATCCGCTTACAGCTTAATCGGTGATCTCGGCAGAGCTTTCCGGTAAATGGTCATACAATCCTTTCACCGAGTAGTAGCCGAATATCATCAAACCGATGCAGACCGGGATGAAGATAAAAAGGATGATGGCCCATTGCAGGGTGATGTTTGATTTGGTTGCTTCCGATGCTTTACTGATTTTGTCGGCTGCCTGCCAGAACATGAATGCCACCAGTAAGGGCGCCAGCGCCATCCAAACAAATCCGAGTAATCTTTTTAACGCGTTCATATCAAATAGTTTTATGCATGATGAAATGTGGGTTAGTCCATGACGTTTTCGTCGATCTTATTCTGAAGATATACCACGCCGATGATCAAACTTAGTATGGCCACGCCAATAGGGTACCAAAGCCCTGCAAGCGGGTCGCCGGCCGGGTTGGTATCCGTTTTGGTGAACTCAACAATCAGTGTTCCCAGGAAGGGAACCAGTCCGCCAAACACGCCGTTACCGATATGGTAGGGTAAAGACATGGATGTGTACCTGATTTTTGTCGGGAATAATTCCACCAGGAAGGCGGCTATTGGCCCGTAAACCATGGTTACATACAATATCTGTACGAATACAAGCAATACCATGCCCCAGAATGTTCCTTTATCAAGTGATTTTTCCAGCACTACACCGGGTTTAGCGGAGTGTGAGGATACGGAAGCGTATTGGATGCCTTCCGGAAGAACAACGTCTTTGGCTGTTTTGATATGGCTTGTTATGGTATCGCCCCCTGGCATGATGAAGCTTGCATTGGCCACAGAAGCTTTAAGCGGGGATGCGAGGTGAAGGGTGTCTGTTTTGCTGTGCGTGTACACGGCACCGTCAGTGTATACGGTATCGTATTTTACGGTGAGTAAAACTTTGGTTTGGTCTTTTGCATCAATGGCAGCAACTGCCGGTGATGCTTTGGTTTCCGTAAGGTTTACCAGTTCGGTTTTGTTGGCAGGCTTGGTCCATTCGAGGAATGTTTTGTAAATCGGCCTGTAACTGATAATACCCAGGATCATACCCAGCATCATGATCCATTTACGTCCAACGCGGTCACTTAGTGAACCGAATATCACAAAGAAGGGAGTCGCAAACAGGATGGCGATGAGTATGATGTTGCGGGAATCAATGAAGTTGACCTTGCACACGTTTTCGATAAATGATTGCGCGTAAAATTGTCCTGTGTACCAGATCACGCCCTGCCCCATCACCGCGCCGAATAAAGCCAGCAACACCATTTTGAAATTTGAACGGTGCCCGAAACTTTCTTTCAACGGGTTCTTTGAAATTTTTCCTTCCGCTTTCACTTTCGCAAACAAGGGCGATTCGCTCATACGCATGCGGATCACAATCGACACAATCACCAGCAACAAGGAAATCCAGAATGGGTAACGCCAGCCGCCCCATTCGGATGTAAATGTTTCCACTCCCTGGCTTTGCCTGATCAGGATGATGATGCCAAGGGCGAGGAATAAGCCGAGTGTGGCTGTGGTTTGGATCCAACTCGTCCAGAAGCCCCTGCGGTGCGCGGGCGCGTGTTCTGCCACATAAGTGGCGGCGCCGCCATATTCGCCACCCAATGCCAGGCCTTGTACCAGGCGTAAGATGAGAACGAGGATTGGTGCAGCCCATCCAATGGTTTGGAAACCGGGTACAAGCCCAATAGCGAATGTGGATCCGCCCATCAGCACCAGTGTAAGGAGGAATGTGTATTTGCGGCCGATCAGGTCGCCGAGGCGGCCAAAGACCAGCGCCCCGAAAGGCCTAACAATAAAGCCTGCCGCGAAGATGGCGAGCGTACTCAGCAATGCCGATGTGCCTGAGTCTTCCGGGAAAAACTGCTTGGAGATGATGGTGGCGAGCATCCCGAAGATGTAGAAATCGTACCACTCAATGAGTGTACCTACGGATGAAGCTCCAATAATGAAGCCCATCCCTTTGTTGGTTAATGGTTGGTTTGCCATGTGTGTGTATTTATATGGTGGGCTTGTGTTTAGAGAAATATTTGCGTTTGCAGGATGAACTCACCCTTGCTACCATTGCGTTCGGGATTGCCGTTAACGGTTTTGTACACCGGCCTGCTGCTGTATTGCGCGGTGATTTTTGCATGGTGGTTATTGATCAGGTAGTTCAGGCCAAGGTCAAACTGACCGGATGATTTTCCGATCCTGTCGAAGTTCTTATACGTAAACGTAGCATAAGGCATGAAAGCCGTTCCATTCTTAAGTTTGGGGAGCAGGTATCCGGCCTGTGTGTACCAGATCTGTCCTGTGCCGATGGTGGGTTGCAAATTGCCGCCGCCGGCCCAGCTTGCATCGGGATTTGCAGCTACCGGTTGCGTGGCGCCGTGCAGGTTCAGGATGCCGATATTGCGCAGGTAGTTGGGGCCATAATCGTAATCATAAAAAACACTGTACACGCTCAATGCCGTACCTTTTGCCTTGTTGATGGGCATATCCAGGAAAACATCTACGCCCAGGTTGCTCTGGTTATGTGTTTGCACCGAATCAACCGGGCTCTTCCGGCTGGCAGTAGCGCCGCTATGTGTATACCATCCCGCGCCGATATTGAAAACCCTTTTGGTGCCGAAATAAGTACCGGTGAAAAAAGGTAAAACATTATTTTCCTTATCCCAGAACATATAATTCAGGTAACCGCCGGTTGACCAGTTTTCGTTGAGCACATTGGTTGCAGCGGTACTGCTGACAGTGGATGGATTGATGCCGAATGCGAAAGGTTTATTAAGGTGTACACGATAATCGAGCCTGCCCAACTGGCCTTTTGCATAAATACCCAGTTGCCTGGCAAACTGGTCTGTGGCTTCAATATTATACCAGTTGAAAATGGGCGCATCCATCGTCATGAACGTGAGTGTGCTGTGGCTGCTGTTGCGCGACACGCCGTTCCAATAATGCAGGCCCGTGCCCAGGTGCAGTTTACCCGGAACCACGGCGTATTCCGTCCAGGCATCATGAATGTACAGTTGCGGGCGTTTGCCACCCTGTGCCGTGGCGCTGGAACCTGTTCCCAGGGCGCCCGATCCTCCCCCATTCACAAAACTCTGGTTGTTGATGCCCCAGTGGCTGACGATCATAAAACGCGGAGATATCTGCGCCTGAACCAGGAAGCGGGAACGGCGGATGGCAATATCCGTTGCGGATGATTGGGGTTTCCCATTGACGTCGAGTGTGCCCGGATTGTTGTTGGTATGTGTAACCCACATTTGGTGCCAGGTAATGAGGCGGATGAATTTCTGGCCTTTATCATCCAGCTTAATCATCATGGGTTTGTAACTATGATCAATGCCCGGCGCGTTGCCCTGTGCCATACCGGTTGCACCAAGAAAGCAGGAGGCCAGCATGACCAGTAAACTTTTTTTGTACATAAGCGAGTGTTCAGGTGATGAGTGAATATTGCAACCCTAATTTCACCAGAATCATCAGCCTGAATCAAGTTTGAACTATATCCCTGTTAACCGGTATACTTATTGCCAGGTATTTCGCCTGAAACGTTCCCATTTAATCAGCATGAATTTATCGCCCAGCTCGGTTATCAGGCATCCCGAGTTTTTAAGGCTGTCACGCTGCGTGAAAAATGCCTGTAACTCAGTGTGGTCAAGCACTTTGTAGGTGGGCCTGTATTCATAGTTTTCAGGTGCGGTGATGCGGTACTTCTTCACCCAGTTCATCACCGACACATGGCTGATGCCAAGTATGCGCTCGATCTCCCGGAAGCTAACACCTTCCATGTACAACTGCAATGCCTTAATGACATAGTATGGGTCTATCTGTTTACCCTCTTTCAATACCGTAAAAAAATACCCGCAAGTTTTGCATCTGTACCGCTGGCGGCCTTTAACGACGCCGCTTTTCACCACTTCTTCTTCCCGGCATTTGGGGCAGGCTATATGTTTCATATATGCAATATAAACAGATGGATATACTTAATTAGCATAAATATACTTAATTAGCAAATAAAAGCTTGACAGGCTCCGGGCTTTCTTTACTTTTAATTGTCTAAAACCGATGCACATGTCATATCCATATCAAATCAAATCGTTTGAGCAATATCAATCAGACTACCGCCGCAGCGTAGACGATCCCGCGGGCTTTTGGGCTGATGTCGCTAATCATTTTCACTGGAGGAAAAAATGGGATACTGTTTCTGATTGGAATTTCACCGAGCCAAAGATCAACTGGTTTTCGGGAGCCAAACTGAATATCACGGAGAACTGCATCGACAGGCACCTGGAGAAGCTGGGCGATAAACCCGCGATCATCTGGGAACCCAATAATCCCGACGAGCGTGTGCGTGTAGTCACGTACAACCGTTTGCATAAAAGGGTTTGCCAGGTTGCCCAAATGCTCGTGAATAATGGCGTGAAGAAGGGTGACCGCGTGTGTATTTATATGGGCATGGTGCCCGAACTGGTGTATGCGGTATTGGGATGTGCACGCATTGGCGCTATACACAGTGTGATATTCGGAGGCTTCAGCGCGCAGAGTATTGCCGACCGTTTATATGACGCGAACGCGGAGTTCATTATCACCTGCGATGGCGCTTTCAGGGGCAATAAGGATATTCCATTGAAGTCGGTGATAGATGATGCCCTGATCGGCAACCGTACGGTGAAACGTGTGATTGTGTACACGCGCACCCGCACCCCGGTGTCTATGATCAAGGGCCGCGATGTGTGGTGGGAAGATGAAATGGAACATGCCGAAACACAGATTGAAAAAGACGGTGTGGTATCATTTCCGGCAGTGGAAATGGATGCCGAAGACCCGCTGTTCATTTTATATACATCAGGTTCAACAGGTAAACCCAAAGGGGTGGTGCACTCCAGCGCGGGTTATATGGTGTGGACGAACTACACGTTTGTGAATGTGTTTCAATACAAGCCGGGCGATATCCATTTTTGTACCGCGGATATTGGCTGGATCACCGGCCATAGTTATATCGTGTATGGGCCACTGTCGGCCGGCGCCACATCGCTTATGTTTGAAGGCATCCCAACCTGGCCCGATGCAGGACGTTTCTGGGATATTGTCGACAAGCACCAGGTGAACATCCTCTACACCGCGCCCACGGCCATTCGCAGCCTGATGGGTTACGGGCTTGATCCGTTGAAAGGTAAAAACCTTTCGTCTTTAAAAGTGCTGGGTACCGTTGGTGAACCTATTAATGAAGAAGCCTGGCATTGGTACAACGAACATGTGGGCAAAAAGAAATGCCCGATCGTGGATACCTGGTGGCAAACGGAAACCGGGGGCATCCTCATTTCAAATCTTGCGGGCATCACGCCGGCCAAGCCGGGATGGGCCACTTTGCCCCTGCCGGGTGTTCGACCGGTTTTAGTGGATGAGCGCGGCGAAGAAATCAAAGATGCGGATGACCAGGGATTGTGGAAAGGGAATTTATGCATACAGTCACCATGGCCTTCCACCATCCGCACCACATATGGCGACCACGAACGCTGCCGGACCAATTATTTTGCCACATATGAAAATTTATATTTCACAGGCGACGGCGCGTTAAGGGATGCGGACGGAAATTACCGCATCACGGGCCGTGTGGATGATGTGTTGAATGTGAGTGGACACCGCATTGGTACCGCAGAAGTGGAGAACGCGATCAATATGCACGCGGGCGTAGTGGAAAGCGCGGTGGTAGGCTATCCGCACGATATCAAAGGACAGGGTATTTATGCCTTTGTGATTTTCAACCACCTGCACAGCGATGAAAACCTTACGCGGCAGGATATCCTGCAAACCGTGACCCGCATCATCGGCCCCATTGCCAAGCCGGATAAGATTCAGTTTGTGAGCGGGCTCCCCAAAACTCGAAGCGGTAAAATCATGCGGCGCATCCTGCGTAAAATTGCTGAAGGCGAAATGTCAAATCTCGGTGATACCACAACCCTGTTGGATCCAGGGGTGGTTGATGACATTAAAAACGGGAAATTGTAATTCTGTATTATCATTTCCCATCCTTCCAGGCCCATAAATACCGGCAGGCATATGTTCGGTATGGGCTCCATTTGGCGGAAATTTTCAGCATCTGCTCGCGGAATTGTTTTTTATCAGTTGCATCCAACTGGTATAACCTGGCCATGGCCTGCTGAATACCGAGGTCGTCGGCGGCAAACACATCTTCACGGGCCATGCTGAACATCAGGATCATCTCCGACGTCCACCGGCCCACACCCTTGATTTGCGTGAGCAGCGCAATGAGTTCTTCATCTGCTAACCGCTGAAGCGCTTTATCTTCCAGTTTATGTTGTATAAAAAACTGGCAGACCTCTCGCACGTATACAGTTTTTGCATTTGATAATCCAACAGCGCGAAGCTGCTCAAAAGGAACCGATAAAATCTCGTCCAACCCGGGTTTCCGGGTGTCAAACAAATCAAGGAAACGGCCCTGTATAACCTGTGCTACCTTGGTGCTTAATTGCTGGCTGATGATGGAGAATACCAGCTCAAGGTAAATGGGCTTTGATTTTTTTAACGTCATGGGCGGAAGGCCCGATATGAGTTTTTTTAATTTTTTGTCTTTGCTGAGGTGTGCGATATGTTCCATAAACAGGCAATAATGGTTGCCTGAAATTAATCAATCCCTGAAGGGTTGCGCGCATTTTATGATTGACGGCAAATTGATTTATCCATCCGCCCATTTCTTGAAGGCGCTCACCCTTTCGCGGCTGACAATGAACTCTTCATCCGTTTTGAGGTTTTTGATGGATAGCTTGAGGCGGTTATTGTAGTAGGGTTTCACAAGGTCGATCATCTTGCTGTACACAATTGTTTTCCGGTTGATGCGGAAAAAATAATAGGGGTCCAGTTGTGTTTCGAGTTTTTCTATGCTATAGTTGATGATGAACCGGTTGCCTTCCTTGTCTACCAGGTACACGGTTTTGTTGTCGGCCGTGAAATAAGCCACTTCGTCTGTTTGTATAAAAAATGTACGCGTACCAACCTTGGCGAGGAAACGGTCTTTGTGCCTGTTTTGCATCGAGTCTTTCACCTGGTTGGCCCAGTGGCTGTAGTTGGGTGGCACAAAGCCCGATGACAGGGTTTGGTATTTGCGCATGGCATTGGCCAGTGCTTCGGCGGTAACGGGTTTCAGGATATAATCAATGCTGAGGTGTTGAAATGCGTCGAGCGCGTATTGGTCGTATGCGGTGGTGAATATAACGGGCTTGTGTAGACGAACCTGGTTGAAGATGTCGAAGCTTTGCCCGTCAGACAACTGGATATCCATAAAAATCAAATCCGGGTGCGGCTTTGTATTCAGCCATTGTACGCTGTCTTCGATGCTGTCTAATACAGCCAGTACCTTTATCCCCGGGTCATAGGATTGCAAGAGGAGTTGTAAGCGTTCGGCCGCCAGCATTTCATCTTCAATGATCAACACATTCATACTTGCGGGTTTAATGCATGATGGCTCCTGATCAGCGGAAGCGATACTTTATAAATGGCGTCATCATGATAGATGTGCACATCCTCCTGGCATACATTTTTGTACCGCTTCACGATATTCCTCAAACCAATACCGGTTGATGGTTCGGTGGATTGCCTGTACTGCAGGTTGTTTACAATATCGATCCGGTCGTTGCCGTTGGCATGCAGTTGGATGTGTAAAGGCTTGTTCCTGCTGAGGATATTGTGTTTGATCGCGTTTTCAATCAGGATCTGCAAGGCGGCCGGGATGATGAGTTTGTCTTCATGGTGCGGGTCAACCTCGATCTTAAACTGCAAACTTTCGCCAAACCGTTTTTCCAGCAAAAACATATAAGGCTTGATGAAATGCAATTCCGTTTTCAGGGGCACCAGTTCGGTGTCGTGGTGTTGCAGGATATAGCGGTACACTTTGGAGAATTCTTCAATAAACTTATTCGCTTCCTCGTGGTTCTTCATCACCAGCGAAGACAATACGTTCAGGTTGTTGAACAGGAAATGGGGGTTGATCTGCGATTTGATCAATTGCAATTCAGCCTGCACCTGCGCGCTTTTCAGTTCCTCCGCTTCAAGACGGCTCGATTTATATTCCTTAAAGTAAAAGATGATGGTATTGATGAGGTGAAACAATAATGTCACCAGCCAGGCATACATCAGGTTTAGTTTCAGGGGCGTGATATTATCTTCCAGCGAAAAAGCGTGCAAACCCATGCCCACCACTAAAACAACGCCAATCGAGATGAATGTTGCCAGGGTACTTGACGCCAGGAAAAATGCCAGTGGAAATGCTTTCTTATGTGTTTCGGGAGGGAATTTTTTCCGGACAAAAGCTTCAATCATCTGGCTGCTTTCCAATGTCAGGAATGTAATGGCCAGGATCGTGCCGAAAGCCATATACCATTCGATGCGGATATTGAAATAATCATACACCTCACAGAACTCCGTGTTCAGGTATGTGTATACCGAGAGCAGCAGCGCGAAAAGGTATCTGTACCGGTGTGTAAACATGGTCGTCTATAAATGCATCAACGGTTTCCATAATGAATATGTCAACCGTTGATGCGATGTAAACCTTAAATCTAAATTACAATTCAAACAATAATTATGGGAGGATTACCCTGTCGATCAGGTGAACCACGCCATTTTTAGCCATGATATTAACACCGGCAGGCACTACGATGTTCGATGCGGGGTTGGCGCTGCCGTTAATTTTTACTGATGGGGGTGTGGTAGCGATGAGCAGGCTCACACCGGTTTGGATGGTTGGGGTATTGGCACCGGCAATCAGGTCGCTGGCGAATACGTTGGTAGGCAGGATGTGTGCCCTTACGATATCTGCAACAACACTGGATGGAGCAGCGGTAATGCTGGCATCATCCGGGAAGCCTGCAGCGGTGAAAGCGGCATTAGTTGGGGCAAATACTGTGAATTTACCTGGGCCCTGGATGGCTGGCAGCAAGCCTGCATGTACTACAGCAGTAACCAGGCGTGACAGTTCGGGTTCACCGGTAGCGATTTCGGCGATGTTCTCGGTTGGAGCCATTAACACGCTGGAAATCACATGAATAACGCCATTTGAAGCAGCAACGTCAGCAGATTTTACAGCTACACCATTTACAAATACGCCATTGGCATTACGTGAAGCGTAAATGTTTTGGCCTTGCAGGGTCTTAACTGTGTCGCTCACAGGTACTGAACCGGAAGCAACCCTGGCGCCAACTACGTGGTAAGTCAGGATGTCGGTCAACTGGGCCGGCGTGAGGCTGTTGATAACGGTGCTGGTGATGCCGGAAGCAGCAAAAGCGTCATTATCCGGTGCAAATACGGTTAAATTCGAACCTGTTAACGCGGATCCTATGCCCGCGCGGTCGATAGCTTGCTTCAACAGGCTAAAGTTTGCGTTACTGTTCACTACATCTACGATATTGGGCTGCACGGGAGCCGGATCGTCGTCCTTAGAGCAGGAAACCATTGTAGACGTCATAACCAAACCTGTTGCCAGGAGCAAAAAGCTGTTACGGAGTTGATGCATCATTTTCATGTTTATTCGTTTTTATAGCATTAAAACATCATATCACGACAAATGCAGTTAAAAAGCCGTGAACTGTATGAAAACAGGGTGTGAACTGTATAAAAACCCGCTTAATTGTGTTCAGCATTTCTTCTCAGGGCTTACACAAAACAAAAATGCCCCCGGTTCAGGAGGCAATTTTTGGGTATGAAATGATGTATCAGGAAAGGCTCCAGCTCATGTTTCCGTCTTTTTCATCCTTGATCAGGATGCCCAGGGCCGATAACTGGTTGCGGATTTTATCGCTCGTGGCAAAATCCTTCTTTGCCCTCGACTCTTTGCGGATATCTATCAGCAATTGCATGACACCTTGCAGTAAACTGTTGTCTGACTGGTAGGGCGATTGCAAGCCAAAAATATCTTCCAGGTATAGGGTGAAGGACGATTTCAGGTTGGCCAGGGTTTGCCCGGATATGGCATTGGCCGGTATGAGCCCGTCTTTAATCGAATTAATCACCGGCGCCATGTCAAACAGGTTGGCAATCACTTTAGGCGTGCTGAAATCATCGTCCATAAATGATTCCAGTTCAGCCAGTAGTTTTTCGATGCGGCCGTTCAGTTCCTGGTCATCCGCCGCCTGGTCGGCCGGCAAGTCCAGTTTTTTCAGGTTTTCGTATGAATCCCACAAACGCTTCAGCGCTTTTTCGCTGGCCTGTAAGGCTTCATTGCTGAAATCGAGTGTGCTGCGGTAATGGCTTTGCAGGATGAAGAAACGGATGGTCATCGGGTGGTATGCCTGTGTGAGCAATGGGTGGTTGCCCGAAAACAGTTCCGTGAGTTTGATCACGTTGTTGTAGCTCTTGCCCATTTTCCGCCCGTTGATCGTAATCATATTGTTGTGCATCCAGTAGTTCACCGGGGGCTGGTGGTTGCAAATGGTGCTTTGCGCGATCTCCGATTCATGGTGCGGGAACTGCAGGTCCATACCGCCGCCGTGAATATCAAAACGTGCGCCCAGGTATTTGGTGGCCATCGCGGAGCACTCAATGTGCCATCCCGGGAAACCTTCTCCCCATGGGCTTTTCCAACGCATGATATGTTCCGGCGGCGCTGCTTTCCATAACGCGAAATCGGCCCTGTCGCGCTTTTCCTCCTGTCCATCCAGTTCACGCGTGGTTTCGAGCAGGTCATCTATCACACGTCCGCTGAGTTTTCCGTAATCATGCGATGCCGCGTATTTCTTCACGTCGAAATACACAGATCCGTTTACTTCATACGCGTATCCAGCTGCAATGATCCCTTCGATCATATTGATTTGTTCCACGATATGGCCTGTGGCTGTTGGCTCAATGCTGGGTTCGATGCAATTGAATTGTTTCATGGCCCAGTGAAAGAGGTTCGTGTATTTCTGCACGAGTTCCATGGGCTCCAGTTTTTCCAGCAGGGCTTTCTTGCTTACTTTGTCTTCCGCTTCCCGACCTTCTTCCTCAAAATGCCCGGCGTCTGTGATGTTGCGCACATAACGCACTTTATAACCGAGGTGCGAGAGGTATCGGTACACCACATCGAAACTGATATAAGGCCTTGCGTGCCCCAGGTGGCTTTCGCCGCTAACGGTTGGGCCGCACACATACATGCCCACATGGCCCTCAGTTATGGGTTTGAAAAGTTCCTTTGTACGGCTATATGAATTGTAAATAGATAGAGGCATTTGGTCGGTATTTAATATGCAAAACTTGTATGATACAGGAAATATTGCGGCAATAAAATAAGGGTATATGATGTGGGATGGGTTCCCATGACAATTAAGCTATGCCGCAAGGGCAACAGCAGCAGGAAGTAAAATATGACAGGTAAATCTGTTTCATATGACGCAAGATACAGGATTTTCCTGATTTCTTATTGTGGCCGGTATTGCAGGTCGGCGAGGATAGGGAAGTGGTCGCTGAGTTTTTTGCGCACGCGGATGTATTGTTCCACCGTAAATCGGTTATCGCAAAAGATATTGTCGATGCGTAATGTGGGCGATATGCCGGAATAAGTACGGCCTGTGCCTATGCCTTTTTCCGCGAATGCGTTCTGGAGCCCATAACCGATATGGTTATACGCGTAACTGTTTGGCACATCATTGAAATCGCCGCAAACAATTACGGGGTAAGGGCTTTGGCGGATTTCCTCACGGATGCGGTCGCTCTGCCGGTACCGTTTTAAAAACCCGGTCCTGAATTTATCGAGCAGGTTTTTTGATTGTTTGATATCCGCTTCATCATTCATTTCGGGCGCCTCGATATACCTTTTGTTTTCACCGCTGAACCTCAGCGATTGCAGGTGGATATTGAACACGCGGAACGTGTCTTTTCCTGCTACAATATCCGCGTATTGAAAAATGGAATTGTAATCGTTGGGCCTGTAACTGATGGTTTGCCGGTTGATGATGGGGTGGCGCGAGAATATGATCAAACCAAAATGGTGCTTCTTATCAAAATCAAGTTTTGGGTTGAAGGAATAATGCAGTTCATCCATGCCCAGCGCTTTCACAAAGGCGGGCAGGTAATTAATCGCGTCCGGAAAAGAATCACTGGCCACCATTTCCTGGAAGCAGGCGATATCGGGCCGATAACTATTGATCAGCGAAAGCATTTCCTGTTTGCGCTCAGGGTGCGTTTTGTGTTCGAGGATGTCGAAATGCTCTACATTCCAGCTCATCACCCGCATATTGCCATTTTCTTTGTTTGTGTTGAAATGGCTCGACAGCCTTGCGGGAAGCACTTCAGTGAGCGGGTTCCAGCAAATGATCAGGGTTAATAAACTGATCAGGCTGATCCATGGCCGCGTCATGAGCCAGAAAAAAAAGAAGATGATGAGCGCCAGCGCGATGTAAAAGAGCCCAAGTGTAAAGTACCCGGTAAACCAGTAATGAATGGGGTTGAGCCATCCCCCAAACGATCCGGCCAGCATGCAAAGAGCCAATAAGCTGTTCACAGCTACCAGGATTGATTTGGCTGTCTTGCGCAAAAACCGGATCAACATAATGCTAGGTTAAAACCTTTTCCCAAAAGAAATCCCGGCACAAACAAGGCCGGGATAACTAATATTATACCGGAGCCTAAATTAGGGCTTTTTCTCTTCCGTTGCTCCGGCAGGTGCAGCCATTGCCGGTGCGGCCGATTCTGCAGGTTTTGCGGCAGGGCTCACTTGTACTGGTGCAGGCGCGGCGGCCGGCGCAGAGTTCAGGGGTGCGCCTACGGCGATATCACAGCGGTGGCCGGGTTGACCGTGCGGCGGGTTCATGCCCGGGGCTGTTTTAGTTGCTGTGGCTGGAACCGCGGCAGGTGTTGTGGTAATTGCCGGTGTAGCTGGCTTTGCAGCTTGTTGTGCCGGCGCTGAATTGAGCGGTGCGCCAACAGCGATATCGCAACGGTGGCCGGGTTGTCCGTGTGGTGGGTTGGTGCCTGCAGCAACGGGTACTGTACCTGCCGGGACCGCTGCTGTGGTCGCGGGCATGGAAAAACTGTCGGTGGTCGGCACGGGAGCGGGTGCAGTTGCCATACTGTCTTGCTTCATTACACTGGGTGTACCCAGGCTCGGGTCCGTTTCCGGTTCTTTGTCGTTATTGCCGCAAGCAGCGAACAGCAAACAAGTACTAATAATGAGGATGGAATGTTTCATTTTGATGTGTGATGTGTGATTTGGGATGTATGATTTGGGATGTATGATGTGTGATGTATGATGTGGGATGTATGATTTGGGATGTATGATGTGTGATTTGGGATGTATGATGTGGGATGTATGATGTATGATGTATGAATGATCATAGATTATCTTCTTCGGCGGCTTTTTTCAGGATCTGTTTTTCTTCCTCTGTTAAAAAGTGATATCCTTTCTGGTTGATCTTATCCAAAATTTCGTCTATGCGTTGCTGTGTGATGATGGTTGATTTTTTATATGGGCTCCTGCCGCCTGACTGGTAGAACACTTTTTCGCGGATGGTTTTTTTATCGGGTGTGGCGGCCGGGCTAAACATATTCACCATCTTGTGGTAGAAGCGGTTCATCCATGTGCTGCCATCGTATCCTTTCTTCAAAAAAAACACAAACAGGAATCCGGCCAGGGCACCGCCCATATGCGAGAGGCTGTAGGCCGCGTTCATGCCTGCCACGCCTGCAAAATTGATGATCAGGTAAGCCAGCATGAGCACCCAAATGGGTATGCCCCCGCGTATCTGTGTAAAAAAGCGGTAATTCGGCGCGAGGGTGGTAGTGGCCATCGCTACGGCCATGGTGCCCGCATTGGCGCCGATGATGAATTGTTGCCCGCCCAAATTACGCAATGGTGGCAGCAGGTAATGGCTGAGGATAAAGAATAACGCGCCGGCTAATCCGCCATAGATATAGACCGGAATGATTTTGTCGTTGCCAGACATTTGCTGCAGGATATACCCAAATGCCCATAACCACAGCATATTGCTCAGTAAGCGCATCAGGCCCGCTCCCGTATCGGTAAACATATACGTGATCAAGGTCCAGGGGCGCTCACTAAAAGTTTTGAGGTCGGATGGCAGGGCGATCCACTGAACCATTTTTTCGTTGAACTGGGTTGGTGTTTGCTGGTAAAAAAAGAAAACCACCTGGGCCAGCATCAGGATCAGGAAGCCGATCACATTCAGGCTGAATAAGGCCATGAGGGCATTGTTGTCCTGCCCGAGTGAAAACCTTTTCTTTGGCCTTCTGTAATCCTGGTATCTGTCTGATTCTCCCATGCCCGGTATTGAACATTAAAATTAAGCCCTTATCCCGATTAAATTTTCAAATGAGGATGTTTAATAAAATGTTTGCTTTTTGGTTTTGTTCCAGTACAGCACAATAAGGAACCCAATCAGGGCCCCGCCCACATGCGCAAAATGCGCGATATTATCGTTGGCTGCCCTCGTAATCCCCCCGAATACATCCAATGCTATAATGCCGAGGATGGCCCATTTGGCTTTCACCGGGAATGGGATGGGCATGATGAATAACTGGGTATTGGGGAAGAGGTAACCAAAGGCGGCAACCACGCCCATAATCGCGCCGGACGCGCCCACGGTGGCACCTGCCCGCATCATAATATCGTATTCTTCCGGGTTAAAGGAATAAGCGCCTGAATCGAAATGGCGGAAATCGTACATGTAATTGCCCATTTGGGCCAAACCCGCGCCCACGCCGCATACCAGGAAGAAGGTCAGGAAGCGCTTGGGCCCCCAAACCCTTTCCAGTACCGAGCCAAACATCCACAAGGCCAGCATATTGAACAGCAGGTGAAACAATCCGCCATGCATGAACATATGCGTGACCAACTGGTAAGGCCTGAACACGGATGATTTAAAGTGGTGCAATGCAAACAGGTCGTTCACCTTATTCAGGGGCTCATTGCCACCAAATACCATTTGAGCGAAATACACCAGCACATTGATGATGATGAGGTTGAGTACAATAGGTGTTGTGCGCTGGTAGCTGTTTCCAAAATTCATGGGGCAAAGGTATTTATTAATTTGAGGAGCGCAGGCTGAGCAGGGCAACGCTTTCAATATGATGGGTATGCGGGAACATATCGACAGGCTGGATTTTTTCCACCTGGTATTTTTCAGACAACAAACTGATATCCCGCGCCTGTGTGGCGGTATTGCAACTTACATAAACGATGCGCGGTGCGGCCATGTCCAGCAATTTATTGACCAGTTTTTCGTGCATGCCTGCCCGTGGTGGATCGGTGATGACCAGGTCGGGGCGACCATGTTTATCAAAAAACGCGTCGGTACAAACTTTAATCACATCGCCCGCAAAAAATTCCGCGTGGCTGACCTGGTTGAGGGCGGCGTTTTTCCGGGCATCCACAATGGCATCTTCCACCAGTTCCACGCCAATCAGCTTCTTCGCGCCGCTGGCCACATAAATGCTAATGCTGCCTGTGCCGCAATACAAATCATAAACAATTTCCGAGCCGCTTAGTTGCGCGAAATCCCGCACCACATCATATAATTTTTTCGCCTGGCCGCTGTTTGTCTGGAAAAATGATTTCGGACTGATGATAAAGGAACAGTCGCCCAGCTTTTCCATCACATATCCCGGCCCGTAGTATACCTGTGGTTCCAGGTCGTAAATACTGTCGTTCCATTTTGGGTTGATGGTGTACAGCAAGGTGCTGATGGATGGAACGGAAGCCAGCAGTGCGTCTAAGAGGATTTTCCTGTTGGCTTCATCCTCATTGTTGAGGCAGATGTTGACCATCAGTTCACCGGTACTGCAATAACGGATGATGATGTTGCGCAGCCACCCGGTATGCTGACGGATATCGTAAAAGCTGAACCCGTGTTCCTCCGCGATCTCCCTGATCCTGTTGCGGACCTGGTTATTGACATCATCCATCAAAAAACATTCTTTGATGTCAATCACTTTATCAAAGATGCGCGGCGCATGGTAACCCAGCGCGTTTTCCGGCGCGACCTCCACGCCCGTATTCAGCTCTTCGGGCCTCAGGTAGCGCTTGTTCGAAAAAGTGAATTCGAGCTTATTACGGTAACGCGTATCCGCATCAGCGCCAATGATCGGTAAAAATTCAGGTATCTCCACTTTACCGATACGGAGCAGGTTTTGTTCTGCTTCCTGCTGTTTGTATTGCAATTGTTTGGGGTAAGGCAGCATCTGCCACTTGCAGCCGCCGCAGGTCCCGAAATGCCTGCAAAATGGCTGGACCCTGTCGGCCGACGGTTTAGTGATTTCCAGTACCCGCGCTTCGGCCCAGTCTTTCTTGTTTTTAGTCACTTGCAGCCTTGCACGGTCGCCCGGAACGGCGCCGGACACAAATATCACTTTTCCTTCATGCCGTGCAATGGCTTTGCCTTCGGCGGCATAATCCGTTATATCTATATCTTCCAGGATCAGCGGGGCTTGTCGTTTTCTCACGCGGCAAAAATAGCCTTTCAGCTATGATTTCGAATTGTTAACGATATGTAATTTTCTGAGGGCCTGTTTTAATGCCCGTTGCATCCTTTTCACATTATGAGTACATTTGTTCACTTTTAATTTTTCCAATATGTTTCCAAAAAGCGCATTGACCCTTATTGTTTCTTTATGTTCACTGGCTGTCAGCGCCCAAAATGGGTACAAGATTCTATTGAACGCGAAGGGCTATAAGTCGGGCATGGCTTACCTCACCTATCACATGGGTAAAAACCTGAATGTGCAGGATTCCGCGGAAGTCAGCAGCGATGGTGTGGCCGAATTCAAGGGTAACACGAAACTGCCCGGTGGCATCTATGCCATTGTTTTTCCCGGCAAATCGCTCTCATACGATTTCCTGGTCGACAAAGACCAGCAAATAACGATCAATGCAGATACATCCAACCTCGTGAATTCTGAAGTGAAGGGTTCACCGGAAAACCTGCTCTTTCAGCAATACCAGCGTTTTGTAGCCGATAAAGGCCGGCAACTGCAACAGGCCCGCGCGGCGTATATGAGTTCCACCACCCGCGAAGACTCCGTTCGCCATGAAGAACGGTATAAAGTGCTGAACCAGGAACTGGGCGATTACAGGGATGAGATTGTAAAAAACCATCCACAATCCATGATGGCAGCCTTATTGAAAGCGATGAAGGAACCGGCGCTGCCCACCAAAAAGCCCGTCACACGGCAAGATTCACTCGACAATTATTATTATTACAAATCCCATTACTGGGACGGGGTAACGTTTATGGATGAACGCATTATCCGCTCACCTTTTTTCCTGCCCAAGCTGGAGCGTTATTACCGCGATGTGATGCCGCAGATGGCTGATAGCATCAAGAACGACGCCGACTACAAACTCCTGCTTGCAAGGACCAGCCCGGAGATGTACAAATTCCTGCTGAACTGGCTGACAGATGAATACCTCAACCCCAAAATCATGGGGCATGACGCCATCTTTGTTCACCTGTTTGAAAAATACCACAGTAAAGGACTAAGCCCCTGGCTGAACGAAAAGCAGATGGAGACCATCACCCGCAGGGCCTATATGCAGATGGCCAACCTGATTGGTGAGAAAGCCTCAAACCTCATCATGATCGACAGCGCAGGGAGGAAAAAAAACCTGTACGACTTCCCCGCTGAATTCACCATCGTAGTGTTCTGGGATCCGAATTGCGGGCATTGCAAGGAAGAAATTCCAAAAATAGATTCGGTGTATAAGGCCACATGGAAAAAGAAAGGCGTGAAAGTGTACGCGGTGATGATTGAGCCCGGACAGGTGCCCGCATGGAAGAAATATATTAACGAGCAAAAACTGTTCGACTGGGCGCATGTGTATCAAACCAAAGAAATGGAGAAAGCCGACCTGGATGCGCAGCGGCCGAGCTTCAGGCAATTGTATGATGTAACCATGACGCCCACGCTTTTCCTGCTCGACAAAGAGAAAAGGATCATTGGCAAAAAACTAACCTGGAAACAATTAAACGATTTCCTGGAAACCAAGTGGAAAGATAAAAAAGGCTAATCCTGCACGTTATGAGAAAAGTTTTACTGGCATGCATCGCCGCCCTGGGCATGGGAACAGCCGGCGCGCAAACCCTGTTTACGTTTGGCAAATACGCGGTATCAAAAGATGAATTTTTAAGGGCATACAATAAGAACAAAACCGCTGTTAGCAACCGAGAACAATCCATCAGGGAATACCTGGAACTCTACAGCAATTTTAAGCTGAAGGTAAAGGCCGCGGAAGACCTGAAGCTTGATACCATCCCGCAACTCCACACCGACCTGGATAATTTCAAGCGGCAGGTAGCGGAAAATTACCTGAACGACGAAAAGGGTATGCGTGCTTTGTTGCAGGAAGCGTTTGATCGCAGCCAGTCCGACAGAAGGGTGTCCATCATCAGCATTCCTGTTCCCCTGGAAGCCTCGCCAGCCGATACTTTGCAGTTGGCAAAGACGGCAACGGAGGCCTATCAGCACCTGAAATCCGGAAAGGATATTTCTACTTATGGCGCCGGTAACCTGTCGTGGAAAGACCTTGGTTATGTAACGGCATTCAGCCTGCCCTATGCGTATGAAAATATCGTCTATGCCTTACCGGTAGGCTCATTCAGCGGGCCGGTCCGCACCAAAAACAGCTGGATTATTTTCCGCGTAACCGCGCAAAGGCCGGCCGCGGGAAAATGGAAGATCGCGCAGATCCTCTTCTCATATCCGCCGGAAGCGCAGGCATCGGATAAGGCACGCATCGCCGCGCTGGCCGATTCTGTCTGGAACCTGATCAACCAGGGCGCTTCGTTTGCAGATATGGCCCGCCAGTACAGTAATGATAAACTCACTTACCTGGTAGGTGGGGAGATGCCCGAATTTGGCACGGGAAAATTTGCGCCGGAGTTTGAAGAGCAGGTGCTGGCATTAAAAACAGACGGGATGCTCAGCAAGCCTTTTGCCACTTCGTTTGGCGTACATATCATCCGCCGCATCAGCCAAAGCCCGGTTCCGTCCGACACGTCAGACAATACCTTCCGCTACGAGCTCAATCAAAAATTATTACAGGACCCCCGCAACACCGTTGCCCGTGAACGTTTCGCGCAACAGATCAGGCCTTCACTCGGCTTTAAAAAGACCAACCTGGTGAGCGATGCCGATTTGTTCCGGTATGCCGATTCGGTATTGTTGCATCCCGAAGACGCATACATTGACAAATTGCCCTTCAGCAAAAAGAACGTCATCACGTTCAGCAAGCAGCAATTATCCGCGGGCGATTGGCTGAAATTCGCCGCAGGGTATAGGTCGGGCAATCCGCAGTACAAGGGTGAAACAGGCCGTGAACTCTGGAATAAATTTGTGGATATCAGCACGCTTGATTATTACCGAAACCATTTGGAGCAATTCAGCCCCGATTACCGTTTCCAGGTACAGGAATTCAGGGATGGCAACCTGCTTTTTGAAATCATGGAAAGGGAAGTGTGGTCCAAGGCATCAGAAGACAGCGTTGCATTGAAGAATCATTATGAAGCCAACAAATCCCAATATACCTGGGCCGCTAGCGCCAATATCTTAATTGTAAACTGCGCCTCCGAAGATGCGGCCAAAAGGGCCATGGATGCGCTGCGCCAGAACCCCGATGCCTGGCGTGCCCTGGCCGACGCTCGCGCACATGAAATTCAGATCGACAGCGGCCGTTATGAACTCACGCAGGTTGTGGGTGAAAAAGATCCGCGCTTCCCCGGTAAAAACAGTTTTTCACCCATGGTCCGCAACAATGATGGCACCGCGGGATTTTACTTGTACCTGCAGGAATACCCTGCCGGGGAACAGAGGAATTTCTCCGATGCCAGGGGCCTCGTGATCAACGATTATCAGTTGGTGCTGGAGAAAAAATGGCTCGATCAGCTCCGAAAAAAATACCCGGTAAAAGTGAATGAGACGGTATTAAAGTCCATGTTCTGATCCTATACCAGGTCCTTCACCACATTCGCCACGATATGCGGCCGGCCCAGAGTGTAATAATGCAGCACGGGCACGCCGGCTTTTTTCAATTCCACAGATTGCTGCAATAACCATTCGGTGCCTACTTTTTCCACCTCATCGTCAGTTTTACAATGCTGGATGGCTTCCGAAAGGTCAGAGGGAAGGTCGATATGAAAAGTTTTGGGTAATGTGGTGAGTTGCTTTTTGGTATAAATCGGTTTCAGCCCGGGGATGATCGGCACTTCAATACCCATGTCCCTGCAGGCTTTCACAAATGCGAAATATTTTTTATTGTCGAAAAACATCTGGGTCACAATATAATCGGCGCCCGCGTCTACCTTGGCTTTGAGGTAGCGAAGGTCTGATTCCATATTGGGCGCTTCAAAATGTTTTTCTGGGTAACCGGCCACGCCGATGCAAAAGCGGGTCCTTGTGGTGTTCTTCAGGTCTTCTTCCAGGTAAATGCCTGCGTTTAGGTTGGTCACTTGCTGTAGCAAATCTATCGCGTATGCGTGACCGTCAGGTTCTGCTTCGAAGGCGCTTTCGTTTTTGGCGGCATCTCCGCGGAGTACCAGCACATTATCGATGCCCAGGTAATTCAGGTTGATCAGGGCGTCTTCCGTTTCATTCACGCTGAATCCTCCGCAGATCAGGTGTGGTACCGTATCTACATTGTATTTGTTCATAATGGCCGCGCAAATCGATTCCGTTCCGGGGCGCTTACGGATGACCACTTTTTCAAAACGGCCGTCTGCCCTTTTTTTAAACGTGTGTTCGCTGCGGTGATATGTGACGTTGATGAAAGAGGGTTTAAACTCCATCAGCGGGTCGAGGTGCTGATACAGTGATTGAATTCCCTTGCCTTTTAATGGGGGCAATATCTCGAATGATAGTAAAGTCTTGTTGCCGGATTGGTTGATATGATCAGTGACCTTCATGCGTAAATGATAAGTTGTAAAGATAAAACCAAAACAAACATGCAATGGGCTTTGTGTCAACTGATGCCATCAATTTCCTGAACGGGACGCACAAGGCCTGCTAAATTTTCCATAAAATCGGCCCGGCGCTTGTTGCAGCCCGCGCTTGCCTTATTTTTGTATGTGTTCCGGCACTTCATAATAACGTGCTATACTAAAATCAACCATCTTGAGCCTCACCATCCAGACAAAAAACCTTATCAAGCGCTACGGAAGCCGAACGGTAGTGAATAATGTCAGCTTTTCCGTTAGCCAGGGCGAAATCGTGGGCTTGCTGGGACCTAACGGTGCCGGTAAAACGACGTCGTTTTACCAGGTGGTGGGCCTGGTGAAACCAGACAGCGGCAGTGTTTACCTGAACGACATCAATATCACCAAACTGCCCATGTATAAAAGGGCCCAGATGGGCATTGGCTACCTCCCGCAGGAAGCCAGCGTGTTCCGCAAGCTCAGCGTGGAAGACAATATTTCGGCTGTGCTTGAAATGACAAAACTCTCCCGTGCCGCGCAAAAAGAAAAACTCGAATCGCTCTTACAGGAATTCCGCTTGCAGCATGTGCGTAAAAACAATGGCGACACCCTGAGCGGTGGCGAACGCAGGCGTACGGAGATCGCGCGGGCCCTGGCGGTTGACCCCAAATTCATCCTGCTCGATGAACCCTTCGCGGGCGTTGACCCCATTGCCGTGGAAGATATCCAGGCCATTGTCGCCAAACTGAAATTCAAAAATATCGGCATCCTCATCACCGACCATAATGTAAATGAAACTTTGTCGATCTGCGACAGGGCTTATTTACTCATCGACGGTAGCATCTTCAAGCATGGTACCGCCGAAGAACTCGCCGGCGACGAACAGGTGCGCCGCCTCTACCTTGGCCGGAACTTTGAACTCAAACGCAAAGATTATCTGCACGAAGAAGCGGCAGGTTAAATCGATTGACAGCAGTGCCAATTCATCCCCCATCCTGAAATATCAGCCGCAGGAACGCATAATTCCTGTTTTTTTTTATCTTTCCAGCAATGAAGTTCCTGTCTCCAGCCATATCCAAACTGGCCCGGATGCGTTTATGGCGCATTGAAAACTGGACGAATCACCCGGTGGCGGCGCAGCGTGAGGTATTGCAGGACCTGGTTACCGCCGCCCAGTACACCGAATTCGGCAAGAAATACGGCTTTTCGAAACTTTTCTCCGTAAAAACTTTCAAGCAAACGGTGCCGGTGCATGAGTACGACGACCTACGGCCATATATCGAGCGCATGATGGAAGGGGAGGAAAATGTATTGTGGAATTCGCCGGTGCAGTGGTTCGCGAAAAGCAGCGGCACCACCAGCGATAAAAGCAAATTCATCCCCATCAGCGAGGAAAGCCTGCAGGAAAACCATTACAAGGCCAGTAAGGACGTACTCACCAATTATTATAAGAACTTTCCATCGAGCGACTTGCTGACCGGTAAGGGGTTGGTGGTGGGGGGATCGCACCAGCTCAGCCAACACAATGAATTTGTGCAATACGGCGACCTGAGCGCGGTCCTTATGCAGAACGCGCCCTTTTGGGGACAATGGCTGCGCACGCCTGAACTGGCTATTGCCCTGCTCGACGATTGGGAGGATAAGCTCGAAAAACTGGCGCAGACCACGGCTGAAGAGAATGTCACGTCAATCGCCGGCGTACCCACCTGGACCCTCCTCCTGCTGAAACGCATCCTTGAGATCAAAGGCAAGGGAACCATCAGCGAAGTATGGCCCAACCTGGAATTGTATATCGTGGGCGGTGTTTCGTTTGTGCCTTACCGTGAGCAATTCGAACGGTTGATCGGCAAGCCCATCAATTATCTCGAAATTTATAATGCCAGCGAAGGCTTTATCGCAGCGCAGGAAAAGCCCGATGATGAAGGCATGACACTCTTCACGGAGCATGGCGTGTTTTTTGAATTTATGCCGGTTGAGGAATATGGGAAAAAATTCCCCAACACGGTCGGTTTAAACCAGGTGCAGCTCAATAAACAATACGCCCTGATCATCAGTACCACAGGTGGTTTGTGGAGGTATATTATTGGGGATACGGTTAAGTTTACATCACTCAAGCCTTACCGCATCGTGATCACTGGCAGGCTGAAGCATTATATCAACGCGTTTGGGGAGGAAGTGATGGTGGATAATTCCGACAGGGCCATTGCCATGGCATCCGAAAAAACGGGCGCGGTGGTGAATGACTACACGGCAGCCCCCGTATATTTCTCGGCATCCGGCAACGGCGCACATGAATGGCTGATAGAGTTCGATAAGGAGCCGACCGACCTCAGGACTTTTACCCGTGAACTGGATGCAGGCCTGCAATCCCTGAACAGCGATTATGAGGCGAAGCGCCAGAAAAACATCGCGCTCAGCATGCCGCTCGTACACGCGTTACCGAAAGGTACGTTTACAGAATGGCTGAGGTGCAAGGGGAAGCTAGGCGGGCAACATAAAGTGCCCAGGCTCAGCAATGACCGTAAAATTTTGGAAGAAATACTATCTATTCATCACACGGCCCAGGCATGAATGAACATGAACAACATTGTAAAAGCTGCGGACAATTGTTCCAGGGTAAATTTTGCCCCAATTGTGGTGAGAAGGTTTTGCATGAGCACGACAAATCCGTATGGCATTTTTTTGAGGAAGCCATTCATTTCCTGACACATTTTGAAGGCACTTTTTTTGCTACTCTGAGGGCCATATTTTTTCATCCCGGGAAATTGTCAAAAGATTACTGCGCGGGGATCAGGCGGAAATATTTTAAGCCCCTGCCCTTTTTTATGTTATTGGTTTTTTTATACCTGCTCTTTCCTTTATTCAAAGGACTGAATATGCAGTTTATGTTCTACCTGAAAAAAGGGAATGAGGCAAGCAGGCTTGTATCAGAAAGAACAAGTGTTAATGTGGATAGCCTTTTGCATTTTGCAGATACAAAGGCCTCCGGGGTTGTTTTTGAAGATGACCTTGATAGAAGTTACTACCATGCCAGGTTGCGGGATTCGTTGTTTAATGCCAATCCCGCACTATCATCATTATCTGATGAATTTAACCGGAAATCTGAAAAAACATCAAAACTGCTCCTGTTGATTTTGATCCCCTTATCCGCCATTCCACTGTGGTTGATGCAAGGAAAAAAGCGAAAATACCTGTTCGACCATATGGTATTGGCAACAGAATTAAATGCATACCTGATCATCACGGGCTTTTTTATTTTTCCATTGTTGTTGCTGGCCCTCATTTGGTTATTTCCCGGCTTTCGCATTCTTCAGTCGGAGACATTTATTGGATTTGTTGTTTACTTTGTTTTTTTCATCTTTTGTTTTCGTTCGTTTCGAAACTTTTATCAAAACGGATATCTTTGGGCATTGCTGAAAGCGATGGCTTTTTGCCTGTTGCATATAGTCATCATGTTCGTTATTTATAAAGCCATTTTATTTTACACAACATTTTATTTGATTTAATATCTGCTTATGAAATTATTATCCGGCAAAACAGCTATTGTAACAGGCGCCGCCCGTGGGATTGGTGAGGCCATCGCCACTGTATTCGCAACACATGGCGCGGATGTGGCATTTACCTATGTGAGCGACAGCAGTGCTGAAAGGGCGAAATTGCTGGAGGAAAAACTGCGCGCCCTTGGCTTACAGGCAAAAGCCTACCAGAGCAACGCCGGTGATTTTGCGGCCTGCGAAACGCTGGTGAATGATGTACTGGCCGTGTTTGGCAAAGTGGATATCTGCGTCAACAACGCGGGCATTTCAAAAGATAACCTGCTCCTGCGCATGACCCCTGAGCAATGGGATGATGTCATGCAGATAAACCTGAAGAGTGTGTTTAATATGACCAAACAGGTCATCAAACCCATGATGAAAGCCAAAAGCGGCAGCATCATTAATATGAGCAGCGTGATCGGCGAAATGGGCAATGCCGGGCAAAGCAGTTACGCGGCCAGCAAGGCGGGCATCATTGGGTTTACCAAAAGCGTAGCCAAGGAACTGGGAAGCCGGAATATCCGTTGCAATGCCATCGCCCCGGGTTTCGTGGAAACCGATATGACCAGTTACCTGAAGGAAGGCGAGGGCGCCGAGAAATATAAGGCGGGCATCCCGCTGGGGCGTTTTGCCTCCGGGGAAGACATTGCCCACGTGGCCCTTTTCCTAGCGTCGGATTGGGGGTCTTATATCACCGGGCAAACCATCAGCGCCTGCGGTGGACTTAATATATAGCAGAAAAAAACAGATTTGTTAATCCGCCTTTAACATTCAGGCCTGCGGGCAAACAAGTATATTTGTGGGGTATGATAAAAGCCCGTACATCAGTAAGAGCAATCCTTTGCAGGTGGGTACCCACGATGCTCATGATTGGCTGCCTGTTGTTATTGACTGGCTCCAATTTCTTGCTGTATCCCCCTTCGGGTGCCATATCGGGTTTGTATCAGCCCGCAAAAGATCATCAACCTGACCCCCAGGGGCCGGTTGAAGAAAAGCCTGCTTCTGCCAATAGTTTGTCGATCCAGGAAGAATATGTACACGAAACTGAACATATACATCCCCCGTTAATTTTAGTTTCAAAATCTACTGTTGGTTTTCACGCGGTAGAAAAAACACAAGATGTTCCATTTGAATTGCATACGCCCCCTCCCAAGTGCCTTATCGCCTGATTGCATTTGTCTTTAACTTCTTTTCCCTTTTAACAGAAATGGCTGTACGGACTGTGTAATGATAAACCGTAAGCCATCATTCCGCCGCAGCGATGTGGCGCAACCATATTACCAACATGAAAAAATATCTACAGAACCTGGGTTCTGATTTCCCTTCGTCTATTGTTGTTTTCCTTGTAGCCATTCCACTTTGCCTGGGTATTGCCGTAGCCAGCGGGCTCGATGAATTTTCGGGTATCATCGGAGGTGTAGTCGGCGGCATCGTGGTGGGCCTGCTGAGCGGCAGCCACCTGAGTGTGAGCGGTCCTGCCGCGGGCCTCACGGCCATTGTAGCTGCAGCCGTACTCAAATTGCCCGCACCTGAAGCCTTTTTCCTTGCAGTAGTGATTGCCGGTATTTTTCAAATCCTGATGGGGGTGTTTAAACTTGGGGTGATTGGCGATTATGTACCCAACAGCGTGATCAAGGGTATGCTGGCAGCGATAGGCATCATCCTGATTTTAAAGCAGATCCCGCATCTGGTGGGGTATGATAAAAATTATGAGGGCGACGAATCCTTTGTACAAGCCGGCGGCGAAAACACATTCACGGCCATCCTCAATGCATGGAAATACCTGACGCCCATGGCGGTTTTGATTGGTGTTTTGGGTGTGTTGATCCTGGCATTGTATGAAACCAAGTGGATCAAGTCGAAAAAAATATTTCAACTGCTCAGCGGCCCGTTGGTGGTGGTGATACTCGGTGTGTTGTTGTCAACATTCCAATCATCTTTTGGCGCATCCTTCGCGCTGGAAGGTTCACACCTGGTTAATATCCCGGTAGCGGAGTCTGCCGGCGAGTTCTTTTCTTTTTTCCGGACACCGAACTGGGGCTTCATCACCAATACGGATGTTTGGGTAACGGCGATAACCCTTGCTCTGGTAGCCTCTTTGGAAACCCTGCTCGGTATTGAGGCTGTCGATAAACTCGATCCAATGAAGCGGGTAACACCCCCCAACCGCGAACTGCTGGCGCAGGGCTCGGGAAATATTGTGAGCGGCTTACTTGGGGGCTTGCCGCTGACCAGCGTGATTGTACGCTCCAGCGCCAATGTAAACGCGGGCGCCAAAACAAAGACAAGCACCATTTTGCATGGTATCCTGATTTTGGTTTGCGTGGCATTTGTACCCAACCTGCTGAACATGATCCCGAAAGCGGCATTGGCGGCCATCCTGGTGTTTACCGGTTACAAACTGGCCAAGCCGGCATTATTCCGGGAACATTATCAAAGGGGGTGGGACCAGTTTATGCCTTTTGTGATCACCATCCTGGCGATTGTGGTAACGGATTTGCTGAAAGGGGTGATCATCGGCATCATCGTGGGTATTTTTTATGTGATCCGCAGCAATTTCAGGACAGCTATTTTTGTGGTGCAAAACAATAACAGTTACCTGCTGAGGATGCGTAAAGACGTATCTTTCTTTGTGAAACCCAGGCTGAAGGAATCACTGGAAAGCATCCCGGAAAATTCGAGCTTGCACGTGGACATGACAAGGGCTGAATTTGTGGATATGGATATATTGGATACTATCAATGAATTTATAGTGCACGCGCAATTAAAAAACATACGCGTCACCGTTAGTAAGTCAACCTACAATGCTTCACATCAGCTCATCAACCCACAAAAGGAAGCCATTGCTGATGATGACATGGCCAGGTAAACAAAAAAAACCTTTCATCAACCAATAAAAATCAACACACATGCAAGCATACGAAAAACTATTGCTCGAAAACAGGGCCTGGGCCAAAGAAAAATTATTGCAGGACCCTAAGTTTTTTTCGCGCCTCTCGCATTTACAAACACCGGAATTCTTGTGGATTGGTTGCTCCGACAGCCGCGTACCGGCCAATGAAATCACCAACACGCAACCCGGTGAAATATTTGTACACCGCAACATCGCCAACATGGTGGTGCATACCGACCTGAACCTGCTCAGCGTACTTGAATACGCCGTAGTGCAATTGAAAGTGAAACATATCATCGTCTGCGGGCATTATGGCTGCGGTGGTGTGAAAGCCGCCATGGGCCGTCATTCACTGGGTATTATCAATAAGTGGTTGCGCAATATCAAGGATGTGTACCGTTTTCACCGCGAAGAAGTAGATGCGCTGCCGGATGAGAATGACCGTGTAAACCGCTTAACGGAGCTGAATGTGCAAGAGCAGGTCATGAACCTGGCAAAGACATCGATCATCCAAAAGGCATGGAAAGAAGATCAACGCCCGCACCTGCACGGTTGGGTCTATGGGCTCGAAGATGGCATCATCAAGCCCGTTTGCGAAATGGCAGCAGGAACGCATATTGATATCCTGTACGAATACGATAACCTCTAAGGATAGACGAAAATTATTTCCGTTTCCGGATGGAAGAAAATACCAGGGACTCCAGGAAGGCTTTCAGTTTTCCGGAGTCTTTTTCATGTCCGAAATCCGTTAGCGATGGGAGATGCTGCATAAAGAATAATTGAAAATGGGCCGCCTCGATCAGGGTGCTGGCCAGCGAGCGGCTGAAAGGATATTGGGGGTTGTACGCCAGGAACAGGTCGGCGATCTTGCCGCATAAGTCTTTATAGGGTTTGTAAAAACGGGCCTTGTTGTTTTCCGTAACCTCCCGGGTGAGGTATGCCTTATTGCTTTCGCGGATGGCAATATGGTACAACGCGTTCTTCAGTTTCAGGTCGCCAAGGATGCTGTCTTCGCTTTCGTTCAACAGTAGTTCAATGAGCCTTTTGATTTTTTGCTCAGGCTGCCGGATATGCCTGAGGTTGAGTTCGATGCTGTATTCCAGCAAGCCCCAGTACCAGGCATTAATGTACACCAGCAGCCGGTGTTTGTTCTCAAAATAACGGTACACGCTGGCTTCCGTAGTGTCTATCCGCGCAGCCAGTTTTTTAAACGTGAAGTCTTCAAATCCCAGTTCATGGATCATGTGGATGCTGTCCCGGACGATCTTCCTGCCCAGGGCCGTTTCCTCCGGGTCGCGGAGGAACAGCTTTTCATTCATTTTGATTTTGACTTCTAATTCCATACCTAAAGGACAAAGATACGAAGTAAAATATTCATACTGTTATAAATAATATAAATACAAACTAAAATAATAGTAATACTATTAAATTAAATAATTCCCCTTACCTTTGTCGGGCAATCACCACAATATGCAAACCCTGCTCGACCCGGTCGTACTATTTTTTGTCTTAGGCGCTTTTGCCGGACTCGTGAAATCCGGGTTGAGGATACCATTGGCATTTTATAATACCCTGAGCATTTACCTGCTCTTGTCTATAGGCATCAAAGGGGGCATTGAATTGTTCGACCATCCGGCATCCGAAATCATCTGGCCTGCCATCGGCACCATTTGCCTCGGCGCCATCATCACCCTGATCGCTTTCCAGATTTTGTTCCGGCTGGGCAGGTTCGATAAAACCAATGCAGTAGCCATCGCTACGCATTATGGTTCGGTCAGCGCCGTCACCTTCGCGGTGGTATTAAGTTATTTGCAAGACAGGGGCTTGCCTTATGAAAAATACGTGACCGTTTTACTGGTACTGCTCGAAATACCATCCATCGCCGTAGGTATATTTTTAGCGCGGTGGACGGAACGCGATGAGTCATTTAGCATGAAGAAACTCCTGCATGAAGTATTTTTGGGAAAAACCATTTTGTTGTTGTTGGGAGGGTTGATGATCGGACTGGTAACGGCATACACCGGCAATAAGCAACTCAATTTCTTTTTCTTCGATTTATTCAAGGGCTTCCTGGCCATATTTATGCTTGAAATGGGCGTAGTGGCATCGCAGCGATTCCCCGACCTGAAGAAAGTAGGTGTCTTCCTTATTTTGTTTGGTATAGGCATGCCCATCATATCCGCACTTGTAGGGATTGCTGTTGCCATGCTCACCGGGCTATCGGTTGGCGGCGCCATCGTTCTGGCTACCATGGCTGCCAGTGCATCGTATATAGCAGCGCCTGCCGCCATGAAAATCGCCCTGCCTAAGGCTAACCCCACTTTTTACCTGACGGCATCGCTGGGCATCAGCTTTCCGTTTAATATCATAGCGGGCATACCCCTGTATTATCAAATCACCCATTATCTCTATCAAACCTGTCATCTTATTTAATCTAAATACCAATCGTATGCAAACATTACCCATTGCATTGGCTAAAGGAGACGGGATCGGCCCCGAAATTATGGATGCCGTTATATCCATTTTTCGCGCAGCCGGTGCCCCGCTTGAATTTGTAGAAGTTGAAATGGGAAAGTCGGTTTTTGAACGCGGCTTTTCTTCCGGAATGACGCCGGCGGCGAAGCAGCTGATTGAACTAACAGGTATTTTATTCAAAGGCCCGATGGAAACACCAAAGGGCAAGGGCATGAAGAGCATCAACGTAACCGCCCGTAAAGTGTGGAACACATACGCCAATAAGCGCGTATTTAAATCTTTGCACGGCGTTGATACGGTTTTTTCAAAAGCGGGCATACCCATCAATATAACCATTGTACGCGAGAATATTGAAGACACATATGGCGGCATTGAGCACATGCTCACACAGGATGTGGCATTGTGCCGCCGCTTCATCACCCGCCCGGGTTCGATGCAGGTTCACCGCTATGCATTTGATATGGCTGTGAAGAAAGGCGCGAAAAAAATCACTTGCGGCCACAAAGCCAATATCATGAAGCTCACCGATGGCTTGTTCCTCGAATGCTTTTATGAAGTGGCCAAAGACTACCCGCAGATTGAAGCCAACGATGTGATTGTAGATGACCTGGCGATGAAGCTGGTGGTAAAACCTCAGGAATTTGATGTGGTGGTACTGCCGAATTTGCAGGGCGATATTATTTCTGATTTGTGCGCCGGGCTGGTGGGCGGATTGGGCTTTGCGCCATCTGCCAATATCGGCGACCACATTTCCATATTTGAAGCAGTGCATGGAACGGCCCCGGATATTGCCGGTAAAGACCTGGCCAATCCCACTTCATTACTGTTGAGCGGCTGCATGCTGCTGCGCCATGTGGGCTTGATACAGCATGCCCTGCGCATAGAAGAAGCGCTCTACCTCACATTGCAAAAAGGCATCCACACCCGCGATATCGCACGCCCGGGCGCCCCATCTTATGGAACAAAAGCCTTCGCGGAGCAAATCATACAACATCTTCCGGCAAGCAACGGCAACGGTTCTGTAACACCCCAACAAATTACATATCGTCCGCCGCAAGCGCCCCAGGGCAACCGCATGATGCTCAGTGGCCGCCAGGAATCAGAAGAAACAGTGGGCGTTGATTTATTTGTAGAAAGTACAGACCAACCTTCGGTACTGGCGGAAAAAATCAAAGCCGTATTGCCAGAAGGATATGCACTCACGCTCATCAGTAACCGAGGCACACAGGTATTCCCATACGCATCGCTGTTTACCGATTGCATCAACCAGTACCGCGTTCGGATTGAAGCAGACCAACCGTCGGCATCCATCACGCAACACAACATGCTCGACTTGTCGGCTAAGGTTGCAAATGTGGTCAGGTTATGTTCCATTGAATGGCTGATGCTGTATGGCGGGAAAAAAGCGTATTCCCTGGCGCAGGGCCAATAACATATATAAGGGATATGATGAATTTGTTAAAAATGGAAATTACCCACTTTTGGGTATTTTCTATTCGCTTAAACTATATTCTCTTTGCACAAGCTATAACAGAAAATCCCGGATTTTTACAGGCCCGTTTATCGTATCCAACTTATAGCTGGATGGGAAACTGAAAATTTTTCTCATGCTTGAACAATTCCCCGTTTCGGTTTTCCGGAATGGGCTTTTTTTTTGTGGAAATTCTTCCTCCAAAACGGCTATTATCCCAATATGTACAGGCATTCCCGGCGTATCCTTGCCGGGGCTTATTACACGCTTTAGCAGAAAACTAAAAAAATTATCTAAAAATGCTAAATAAATTAGTGTGCATAAATTTAAACCCCTACCTTTGGAGCCGGGTATAATTTTACAGGACAAACAACACCCGGATCTCAGGTAAACCAGATACATCACGTAAAAAAAACAAAGACATGAGCAACGCAGAAAAACTGAAGGCACTGAAACTGACGATGGACAAAATCGAAAAAGATTTTGGCAAGGGTTCGGTTATGATGATGAATGAAAAAACACAGATCGAGCAGGGGGTGATTTCAACAGGCTCCATCGGGCTTGACTTGGCCCTGGGCATTGGCGGCCTTCCAAAAGGACGTATTGTTGAAATTTACGGCCCGGAATCATCTGGTAAAACAACCCTCGCCATCCATGTCATTGCGGAAGCCCAGAAAAACGGCGGCATGTGCGCCTTTATAGATGCGGAGCACGCGTTCGACAGTTCCTATGCGCAGAAGCTGGGTGTTGATATCGATAACCTCTTGATTTCACAACCGGATTATGGTGAGCAGGCGCTTGAAATCGCCGACCGACTGATCCTGTCCGGCGCTTTGGACGTGGTGGTGATCGACTCCGTGGCTGCGCTGGTGCCAAAAGGTGAATTGGAAGGAGAGATGGGCGATAGCAAAATGGGTTTACAAGCCCGCCTGATGAGCCAGGCTCTGCGGAAGCTCACGGCTACCATTTCTAAAACCAACTGCTGCTGCATTTTCATCAACCAGTTGCGCGAAAAGATCGGGGTGATGTTTGGTAATCCGGAAACAACCACCGGTGGTAACGCGTTAAAATTCTACGCTTCCGTCAGGCTTGATATCCGCCGCATGGCACAATTGAAGGACGGCGATGAAGTGGTGGGCAACCATGTGAAAGTGAAAGTGGTGAAAAACAAAGTGGCCCCTCCTTTCCGCCAGGCCGAATTTGATATTATTTATGGCGATGGCATCTCCAAAACCGGTGAAATCATTGATATGGGGGTTGAGATGGGAATCGTACAAAAAAGCGGTAGCTGGTTCAGCTATAATGGCGACAAACTTGGCCAGGGCCGCGAATCCGTTAAGCAATTGCTGGTGGATAATCCCGAACTGGCTACTGAAATTGAAACAAAAATCCGGGAACGCATCGGAAATACCGCGCAGGTACAAGACTGATAGCGGTTGTCATATTTTTTTGAAGTTGGTTATTAAGTATCGCCGTCCTTGTCTAAGGACGGCTCTTTCATTTCCAGGCGCGATATTTGCACTTTCATGCAAACAAATAAACCACAGATCACCGCTCACCTCGCCCTGTTGGGGACCAATATCTTTTTCGCCATCAATTTTACGGCGGTGAAGTACCTGATCAACCAGCAACTGGTAAAGCCCTTCGGGCTCAATCTTGTTCGGGTAGGCGTGACCGTTATATTGCTGTGGGTCTTTTTCCTGTTTAAGCCCAATAAGTCGTTTGTGCGCCGGGCCGACCTTCCCAGGTTTTTCTTATGCGCGCTGACCGGCATTGCCATTAACCAGTTGCTATTCATTAAGGGGTTGTCGATGACCTATTCCATACACGCTTCCCTGCTGATGCTCACCACGCCCATCCTGATTACTTTCATTGCCGCCTGGTTGTTGCAAGAGAAACTCAGCGGAATTAAAATACTTGGCTTGTTCCTTGGGGTTACAGGCGCCACGGTTTTGATCATGGCAAGGGGCAACAGTGGTGATGGCACACAGGTTTTGCTGGGCGATGTATTGGTATTATTGAACGCGATCTCCTATACCTTTTACTTTATCCTGGTAAAACCCCTGATGAAGGATTACCCACCTGTCAGGGTGATACGTATGGTGTTTTCCATCGGGTTTGTATTGATGTTACCCGTTTGCTGGACGGAATTCAGCGAGATACCCTGGGCTTCATATGGTTCAACAGATTGGCTCGTTTTATCCTTGATTGTAGTGGGCGGCACCTTCCTGGCATACTTATTTAATGTTTACGGCATCCGGCAATTGGGCGCATCCGTGGCCGGTTCGTACATCTATGCCCAACCGGTGTTCGCGGCCATCATTGCCATGATTGTGTTGGGTGAAGCCATTAGCTGGTACAGTTTTTTGGCTGCCCTTTGTATTTTTACAGGCGTATATTTTGTGAACCGAACCAGCAACAATGACTGATATCATTCTGGCAAATTCCCGGGAAGAGTTTTCTGAAGCGGCCCGTTTGTTCAGGGAATACGCGAAATGGCTGAACATAGATTTGTGTTTCCAGGGTTTTGATGAAGAACTTAGCAAACTTGATCAGATGTACGCGGCACCCACGGGGGGATTGTTGCTTTGCAGGGATACGCAATCCGGGCTATATGTGGGTTGCGTGGGTGTTCGGAAGATTGACCGGGAGACCGCAGAGTTGAAGAGGATGTATTTGCAGGATGCTTACCGGGGACTTGGCATTGGCAAGTTGCTGTTGTCGGAATCATTGGCACTGGCAGCGAAATTGGGATATCAACGTGTCAGGCTTGATACGTTAAACCACATGACGCCTGCAATGGAATTGTACAGGCAAGCGGGTTTTTATGAAATTCCGGCTTATTATCATAACCCCGAACCGGGGGCTGTGTACTTTGAAAAGACCTTGTGATAATTCCCAACTACCCTCCGCGGTGTATTTATAAACCAGATTTGGGATAATCAAAAAAGAGAAAAGTTTTTTCAGCCGCTTCAAATTCAGTCCAATCATTACAATCCGCGGAAACCGCGAATACCGCGCAGGTGGGTAAATGATCGATGCGCAAACCCGGGCATAGCTCAATGGCAAAATCGGTGATGCCGGGGTTATGCGCGAAAATGGCAACATACTGCCATTGCTCATCCAGCCGGCTGATCACATCAAAAAAAACGGGAGCTGGCGCATGGTATAATTGTTCAATCTGTACGATGTTTTTTTCTTCGTATCCGTATTGTCCTGCAAAAAGCCTGCAGGTGTTGAGCGCGCGGTTGGCCGGACTGCTGATAAAAGCGTCTATGCGTACCTGTTTTTCGTGCAGGCGTTTGGCCATCATCCTGGCATCACTGATTCCCCTTTCCTGCAACGGCCGGTCGAAGTCTCTTTGTAAAAGCCCGCCGGGCGAGGCTTTAGCATGTCGTATCGCGTAAAGGGTTTTCATATTTCAGTATTCATTTCAGGATCCGTAGCCCCTTACGTTTCTTCCTTCCATAAAATTCATGAAAGCCTTATTGCACACTTTGTTGCCCCCGGGTGTAGGGTAGTTGCCGGTGAAATACCAGTCGCCTGTATTTTCCGGGCAGGCTTCATGAAGCGTTTCAATGGTTTGATAAATCACGCTCACGGGTATCTCAATGTCTTGCGGTGTGATCAATTGCGCGATTTTATCGGAAATCTCATCGAGGCTGAAAGGTTTGTACACCTGCCTTACTAAGTTCTCGGTATGCAGTTCGCCTTTTTTGTCGAGCTCATGGCATTTGGCCAGCAGGTCTGTCAGTAAACTGTCCATCTTTCTTTCCCTGATCAGTGCGATGGCGGCCCTGAATGCCACAAAATCGCCGAGCTTGCTCATATCGATACCGTAGCAGTCGGGATAACGGATTTGCGGCGCCGATGATACGATAATGATATGTTTGGGTTTAAGCCTGCTCAGCATTCGGATGATGCTTTCTTTCAGCGTGGTGCCGCGTACAATGCTGTCGTCGATAACCACCAGCGTATCCTGCCCGGCCCTTACAGTGCCATAAGTGATATCGTACACGTGTTGCACCATTTCGTTGCGGCTGCTGTCTTCCGTTATAAACGTACGCAGCTTCACGTCTTTGATAGCGATTTTTTCAATGCGCACCCTTCGGTTAACCATCTCCGTTAGTTTCTCCGGGTCCACGTCGTTTCCCCAACTTAATATCCTTTCAATCTTGATCTGGTTCAGGTAATCCTCCGCGCCCTTGATGAGCCCGTAGAAAGCCGTTTCGGCGGTATTTGGGATAAAGGAGAAGATGCTGTTTTTAAGGTCGTAGTCAATGGCTTTCAATACGGTGCTGCTCAGCTTATGGCCTAGCGCGATGCGTTCGCGGTAAATGCTTTCGTCGCTGCCCCGGCTGAAGTAAATGCGTTCAAAGCTGCAGGCTTTTCGTTCCAGCGCCGGCGTGATCTGTTCAAAATGGATGCTGCCATCGGCTTTCACGATCATCGCCTGGCCAGGCATCAGTTCTTGCACTTCGTTTTCTTCGAGGTTGAACGCGGTGCGGATAGCAGGCCTTTCGCTGGCAGCCACAATTACATCATCGTTGATATAATAATACGAAGGCCGTATACCATGGGGGTCGCGCATCACAAAAGCGTCGCCGTTACCAATGATGCCGGAAAAATGATATCCGCCGTCAAACTGCGGGATGGCTTTGCGGAGAACGGCTGCAAGGTCAGGTTCACCGGGTGCTTCTTCATCCGCTTTTACGAGGTAATGGTGCAATACTTCCATCATCGCCGCAAGGTCGCTTTGCATCTGGAAAGGGCCTGGGTTCATGTTCAGGTGGCGGAACATATCTTCCGTGTTCACCAGGTTAAAATTACCTGCCAGCGCGAGGTTGCGGGCGGGGATGATATCCAGCTTGATGAATGGGTGGCAGAACTGTACATCGTTTTTTCCCTGGGTGCCATATCGCAGATGCCCGAGCAGCACTTCGCCTAAAAAACGGAGGTGCCCTTTCATGAGGCCGGGATGGTTCCTGAGTTCTGGCTGATGCAATTCGGCTTCTTTGAACTCCTGGCCGATTTCTTCAAACAATTGCGCAATGGGCTGGTTGGCATTGCTGCGGATGCGGTGCATGAATGGGTAACCCGGCTCTGTGTTTAGTTTCACGGCCGCGATACCCGCGCCATCCTGCCCGCGGTTATGTTGTTTTTCCATCAGCAGGTACAGCTTGTTCAGGCCGTACATGACAGTTTTATATTGTTGCTGATAATAAGAGAACGATTTTCGAAGTCGGATGAATGCCAGGCCGCATTCATGTTTGATGGCGTCGCTCATGATGTTGGGGTGCCCATGTTGAGGGGCAAAATTAGACTAATCTGCAGCTATAAACAAAAATCCCGCCACTGGCGGGACCTTTGAGGGAATGATAATATGTATTCGGTTGATTACAATCCGCTGAATGTGATGCCCACTTGCAAAAGCCGGGTTTCCGGCGCCACCTGGTCTTTGAAAATATTGGTGAAACTGTATGCGCCAAACAGCGTGAAATTTCCCATGCCCACACGTGCGGTTGCCGTCAGGCGGGTATTGGTGAAAAACCTCTTGGAACTGGTTTTCTGGATGGCATCGTTGATCACATTGCCATTTTTATCCCTGAAAATTTTTCCTTTCGTATGCGCGCTCAGCATGGTGCCGGCTTTGATGCCGATGGCTGCCTTAAAGCTTTTATTCGGCAGGTCGGGCCTTGAGGTGAAACGCAGTTCTACAGGCAACTCAAGGTATGCCGTACTGAGTTTATATTTTTTGTAGTGGTTAAGTGTGTCGAGGTTGTAAAAGGGAAGGGTTTGTGTATTGGCGGCAATATCAACAGCCATGCGTTCAAAAAACATATGGCTGGTACTCACGCCAAGTCCGAGTGCGGCGCTGATGCGCGGGTTACCTTTAAACGGCCTGTCGAGCATGAAATACAGGTTGAGCCCGCGTGAGAAGCCTTTCATATTGCTTTTGACGCTGTCTGCCGTGCCAATCCAGTTGTCGCTGCTGATTTGCAGCATGAGGTGGTCGCCGGCGCGGTTACCGATATTGAATTTCTTTTTGTCTTTTTTTGTTTGCGAAAAAGCCGCGGTGCAGGATACGAGCGCCAGGCAGATCAGCAGTACTTTTCTCATAATGTTCGCTTAGACGGCAAAAATAGAAGCCGCCCGGTTAATGAAAGGTTAAAGATACCTGTTGATCAGCGGCGTTTCCGGTTGACCAGGATCCTTGTTACACATGATGTGGACATTCTCTTCTTGCGAGTCAGCCACAAAATCTGTTACATTTGTGATCGTTTCAGGAGCGCAAATATACACTGAAACCGGGCATCACCAACCAATCCTTTATGAATATGCTTACATACAGTATTGCCGCATTCCTGGCGGGTTTTGTATTGGCCTGGATCATCCGCAGCCTGTCTGTCGCCAAATGGAAGAAGCAGTATAAGAGCGCCAGCGGTTTCCTGGAAAGTGAGCGCCTGATCAGGGAGACGCTTCAAAAGGAAAACCGCCATGTGTACAAAGCAAGGGAGGCCGCCGAGGCGGAATGGGAAAGCCGTTTGCAGGAAGCGCAGGCAATAATCAAGCGCATGGATGAAGATATCCTCCTCTTACAAAAAAGCAACGAGGAAACGGAAGCCTTGCTTCGCGCCGGTGAGCCGGTTATCCACTCCTTAAAGCTCAAGCTCATCGAAGCAAATAATACCATTGCAAGGTATAAGGCAATGCTTGCTGAAAAAGTGGCGGGTTGATGTATTGATCCCCGTCAACCCTTCAGCTAACATAAATCATATCCACTCCCGGAAATCTTTGATAGATTTGACATCATCAAAATCGATCACAGGGGGTTACTCCATCAAAAACCAGGTTATGAGAAAAATCATCGCCGCTTTCGACGGCCTAAAGTATTCTGCCAGTACCAGGCAATACGCGATCCAGGTTGCCAAAGAAGGCAATTACCACCTGGTGGGTGTTTTCTTAGATGATAAAACCTATAGCAGCTATAAAATTTATGAGCTGATTACAGAAGAAGGGGTGTCGGACGCCAGGCTGAAACAGTACGAAGACAAGGATAAAGCTACGCGGATGGCCGCCGCTAAAGATTTTGAAGAGCAGTGCAAAAAAGCGGGCATATCCTTTTCAATACATCACGACCAAAACATTGCCATCCAGGACCTGAAGCACGAAAGCATTTATGCCGACCTGCTGATCATTGATTCCAGGGAAACACTGACCCATTATACAGAAAAACTGCCTACCCGTTTTGTGCGCGACCTGCTCACCGATGTGCAATGCCCGGTAATACTGGCTCCGTCTAAATATAAACCATTAGAGAAAGTTGTATTGCTGTATGATGGTGAGCCATCTTCTGTGTTCGCGATTAAAATGTTCAGCTACCTTCTGCCAACCTATGCCGGGCTGGAAGTGGAAATTATTTCCGTAAACCCTGTGAGCAGCAGCCTGCACCTGAAAGACAATAAACTCATGAAGGAATTCATGAAAAGGCATTATCCCAAAGCGGCATATAAAATATTAAAAGGCCTTGCGGAAGATGAAATCATCAAGCACCTGAAGGAGCAACCCGCCGGAACGCTGGTGGTACTTGGTGCTTACCGCAGGAGTGCCATCAGCCGCTGGTTCCGCGAAAGCATGGCCGATGTGCTGATGAAAGAAGTGAAGCTCCCATTGTTTATCGCGCATAATAAGTAACAGCCTTATCAGCTGACGCAAGAGGATGGATTCAATCACCCACATTGCACTGGGCGCCTGCATGGGCGAAGCTTTTGCCGGTAAACAACTGGGCAAGAAAGCCATGATATGGGGCGCACTCGCGCAAAGTGTACCAGACATTGATTTTGTAGCTTCCTTTTGGATGGATACGCCATCGGACCTGCTCGCGCACCGCGGGTTCACGCATTCGTTTTTGTTTTGCGCATTGATTACGCCTTTGTTCGCGTTAACAGCCGACCGTTTGCACAGGCCCCATAATATGCGTTTCAGGCAATGGTTGCTGTATTTCGGCGCGTTGATTTTTATTCATGTCTTTATTGATGCCTTCAACAATTATGGCGTGGGCTGGTTTGAGCCTTTCAGCCATGCCCGTATTTCGTTTAATGCCATTTATGTAGCCGACCCCTTGTTCTCGATATGGCCGGTCATTGCCAGCATTCTCTTATTATACCACAACCGCTGGAACCCGCGCAGGGCAAACTGGTGGCGCTTCGGGCTTGGTTTTAGTTCGATATACCTTATGTATTGCCTGGCCAATAAAGCAAAAATTGACCATGAAGTAAAGCAGGCATTCGTGAAACAGGAAATACCTGTTGACCGGTATTTCAGCACTCCGGCCCCATTGCAAAACTGGGTCTGGTTTGTGGTAGCCGGCAATGACAGCGGTTATCATGTGGGCTTCCGGTCGGTGTTCGACAAAAAGAAGGACATCGATTTTGAGTACTTCCCCCGCAACAGCAACTTGCTCAAACCCGTGGAAGGCAGCGAAGACCTGCAGAAACTCATCCGCTTCTCCCAACAATTTTATACCGTTGAACAATGGGGTGATACATTGGTATTTAACGACTTAAGGTTCGGGCAAATCATTGGCTGGCATAAACGGAAAAACAGTTTTGTATTTCATTACTACCTCAACAAGCCCGAAGGGAATGAACTCATTGTGCAGCGCGGGCGCTTTACCGGTTGGAACAAGCACACGGCATTGTCGTTGTTGCGGCGGATCAAAGGCTTTTAATCAAATCACAAGGCGGGCCCCTCTTGAGATGGATCAAGCGAAAAACTGACAGTAATCATCTGCCGGGCAGGGCAATGGGCGTAATTTAACTGGCTAAAACAGTTGTTATGAACCATAATATCCCATCTGATGTGCGTGAAATCATGGATGCCGTGCATTACCGCCCTTCCGTTTCCATCATTCTTCCATTCGACGTGAAAGTGAATGCGCATAAGGAATTGTCGCATTCACTCAAGGTTGCTGCTGACAAAGTAGAGCAGGAGTTGAATAATAATTATCCGGCTGAAATGTCTGAACTGCTGATGAATAAACTCCGTCAGTTGATCCGTGATGTGAAGATTGATACAAAGGGGAAAAGCATGGCCTTATTTGTGTCGCCCATTTTTCAAAAAGTGTATTACCTGGAAGTTCCGGTAGAAGAGAAAATTGTAGTAGACGATTCTTTTGAAATCCGCGACCTCGTATTTAACCTCAAACAAAAAAACCACTTTCTGCTGATGCGCCTGAGTAGCCATATCTGCTCGCTGTATCTCTGGAACCAGGGCCGGTTTAATAAAGTGATCACCGACCAGCCAATGGAAGTGGAAGCGTACCTGAATGAAGCGCCCGAACGGGTGGCTAATTTTTCGGATATGGGTGACCGTAAGGATATCATCACACAGAAATTCATTCAGCAAATGGACCAGGTATTGGGCCGGGTCCTGAAAGAAAACCCGCTTCCGGTAATTGTGATTGGCCCGGATAAAGTGTTGGGTCACTTCAGGCAGGTTAGTAAAAATATTTCGCAGGCCTGCGCCTTTATCACAGGGAACTATGATGAGTCAAGTTATCCGGAATTGAATCAACTGATTGCGCCACATGTAAACCAATGGAGAAAAGACAGGCAGGACGCGCTGATCAAAGACCTGGAAGATGCGGCCAATAAGCGGAAATTGTCTGTGGGCATGCAGGAAGTGTGGAGGGAAGTGATGAACCATAACGGAAGGCTCATGCTGGTAGAAAGGGATTTCATGTACCCGGCCCAACGCGGCGGCGACCAAACCGTAATCAATCCTTTGGATAATCTATCTGATGAGTCTTTATATATCCGCGACGCGGTAGACGACGCGATTGAAAAGCTGTTGTCGAACGGAGGGGATGTGGAATTTGTGGAACCCGATGCATTGAAAGATTATGGACGCATTGCCCTGATTCAATTTTATTCATAACTACATGAAAAAATACATAAAGGTTTTTTCTGAAACAGGCATATCCGACGTACCGCTTGTGGGTGGTAAAAATGCCTCGTTAGGTGAAATGATTTCCAGGCTTTCGGGAAAAGGGATCCCCGTGCCTGACGGGTTTTCGGTGACCGCGCTTGGCTTTCAGCATTTCTTGTCTGTTAATGGCCTGCATGAAAAATTACATGAGATACTTTCACAACTCGACAAAGAAACATACCGCAACCTGAAGGAAACCGGGAAAGCTGCCCGTGAACTTTTTATGAGCGGGACACTCCCGGAAGATTTGGTTTCCGAAATCAGGGCGTCATACCGGGAATTATCCGGCGCAAACCCTATTGCTGTTGCTGTTCGGAGCAGCGCTACTGCGGAAGACCTGCCCCATGCCAGTTTCGCGGGCCAGCATGAATCGTACCTGAATGTGCGCGGCGAAGAAGCCTTACTGGCGGCCGTGCACCGTTGTTTTGCATCATTATATACCGACCGGGCCATTAAATACAGGGAGGATAACGGTTTCGAACACACGAAAGTGAGCCTCTCGGTCGGTGTGCAACACATGGTGCGAGCGGATACGGGTAGTTCGGGAGTATGTTTTACCCTGGAACCGGAATCCGGTTTCAGGGATGTTATTCATATCAGCGGTGTCTGGGGCCTTGGTGAAAATATCGTTCAGGGAACCGTGACGCCGGATGAGTTTTATGTATTTAAGCCAACACTGGCCAAAGGGTTTTATGCGCTGCTGCAAAAGAAACTGGGAGAGAAGGAATATTTAATGCAATATGGCGATGACCCCGGAACGCCTGTGAAGAATATAGAGACGCCCCAGGATTTAAGGGAACAGTTTGTGCTTACCGATGCGGAAGTGCAGGACCTGGCCAAATGGGCATTAGAGATTGAATCGCATTATCAGCGGCCCATGGATATTGAATGGGCAAAGGACGGTGAAACCGGGAAACTGTACATCATCCAGGCCCGACCCGAAACGGTGCATTCGCAGGTCAACCCCTTGCATGTAACGGAGTACCATATCAAAGACAAAGGCAAATGCCTCGCGCGCGGGGAAGCCATCGGGCGCAAAGTGGTCACGGGAAAAGCAAGGCTCTTGTCTTCTCCTGCCGAATCTGGTAAATTGCAGGCAGGGGACATTGTAGTAACCGACCTGACCAGCCCGGACTGGGATCCCATCCTGAAACTCGCCGGGGGAATCATCACCAATAAAGGCGGAAGAACAAGCCACGCGTCTATAGTAGCCCGTGAGTTAGGTGTGCCCGCGGTAGTAGGCTGTGGCAATGCCACGGAAAGCATCCGGGATGGCGTGCCCATCACGGTTTCCTGCAGCGAAGGAAAAACAGGATTTGTGTACGAAGGGCATGTTCCGTTTACGGAAACAGATATTGATTTTTCCAGCATACAAAAACCCGCATGCACAAAAGTGATGCTGATTGCCGGTGACCCGGATAAGGCTTATACCCTTTCATTTTATCCAAACGACGGCGTAGGGTTGATGCGCCTCGAGTTCATTATCACGCATGCCGTACAGGTACACCCTATGGCCCTGATCAGGTATGATGCGGTTACAGACCAGGAAGCGAAAAATACGATTGACAAGTTGGCCAGGAACTACCCGGACCGGGCGACATACTTTGTAGATAAGCTGGCACAAGGTGTGGCAACGATTGCCGCGGCTTTTTATCCGAAAGTTGTGATTGTGCGAATGAGTGATTTCAAATCAAACGAATATGCCAACCTGGTGGGAGGAAGGGATTTTGAACCAAAAGAGGAGAACCCTATGATTGGGTTCAGGGGCGCTTCCAGGTATTATCATGAACTCTACCGCGAAGGATTCAGGCTCGAATGCGAAGCCATCCGGAAGGTACGCGACCAGATGGGGCTCAGCAATGTGAAAGTGATGATTCCGTTTTGCCGCACGGTGGAGGAAGGCCGGAAAGTGATCGCGCAGATGAAAGCATTTGGTTTGGAGCAGTCTGTTAACGGGTTGGAAGTGTATGTGATGGCTGAAATACCCAGCAATGTGGTGCTTGCAGAACAATTCGCGGAACTGTTTGACGGGTTTTCCATCGGCTCGAACGACCTGACGCAGCTAACGCTTGGTATCGACCGCGACTCGGCATTGGTCAGCAACCTTTTTAGTGAGCAAAACGATGCGGCAATGTATATGATCGCGACCGTTATACAAAAAGCAAGGGCTGCCGGAAAAAAAATCGGCTTATGCGGCCAAGCGCCCAGCGATTTCCCTGAGTTCGCGGCATTTCTTGTACAGCAGGGCATCCACAGTATCTCATTCAACCCCGACGCATTGCTGAAAGGCATCGAGCATATAGTGCAAGCGGAAAGAGAAACCATACCGGCTTCAGCTAAACATGCACATTCAGGGCTATCTTAGTAAGATGAAAAAAGGGAAAAATTCACCATCCTGGAATGTTAAAATGCTCAAGCCAGCGGTACTTGAAATTGTGGAAGCCCCCGCGATCTGGATGAAAGGCAAAACAGGCGGAAAAATGCTGATCCCCACACCGGTCATGATCCGGGATATCGTGGTGAAGATCCCCAGGGGAAAACTGATGACCAGCACGGCATTGCGCGAGAGGATGGCAGCCGGATGTGGCGCGGATATCTCATGCCCGATGACAACAGGTATTTTTTTATCCATTGCCGCGCATGCGGCCGAGGAGGACCGGGCCGAAGGAAAGAAACGCGTCATGCCATATTGGAGGGTCCTTAAGGAAGGGGGTAAATTGAATCCAAAGTTTCCCGGCGGTTGCGCGCAGCAGGCGGCTTATCTTGAAGCCGAAGGATTTGAGATCCTGAAAGGAAGGGGTAAAGACAGCTATTCCGTTAAGGATTATGCCGCTAAAACCATATCATAACGGAAACGAATAAACGAAATATTCCTCTTATGCCATCAGTGTACACCCTGACATTCAGCCCATGCATCGACAAAAGCACCTCCGTACCCACCCTGCAACCCGAAAAAAAACTCCGGTGCAGCAACCCGGTGCTTGAGCCCGGCGGGGGCGGCATCAATGTGGCCAGGGCATTGAAACACCTGGGGCATCCGGCCACTGCCGTTTTCCCATCGGGGGGATACACCGGCCAGCATTTCAACCAGCTCCTTCGCGAAGAAAATATCCCATCCCTGATCATACCAACCATCTCCGAAACAAGGGAGAACATCATTGTGTACGATGAGTCGGGGGGGCAACAGTACCGCTTTGGCATGCCTGGTTCCCCATTGACGGATATGGAGTGGAAAGCCTGCCTGCAAACTTTGGAAGAAGCCCCCGCGTTGGATTATATCGTAGCCAGCGGCAGCCTTCCCCCGGGCGTGCCCGACGATGTGTTTGCCCGTTTATCCCTGATTGCCCGCAAGAAATCCGCTAAATTGATCGTGGATACATCCGGGGAAGCCTTACGGCATGCCGTAGACGAAGGATTGTATATGATCAAGCCAAACCTTGGCGAGCTCAGCAAGCTTGCCGGCCGTGAAGAATTGCATACAGGCGATGTGGTGAATATCGCGAGGTCCATCATCGAAAAAGGCCGTATAGAACTGGCGCTTGTATCTATGGGCGCAGCAGGTGCCATGTTAGTGACACGTGCGGAAGCCTGCATACTCACGCCTCCTCCCGTGATCCGCAAAAGCACGGTTGGCGCAGGCGACAGCATGGTAGCGGGCATGATTGCCGGCCTCATACAGTTTGCAGACCCCATCCTCGCCGCACGTTACGCGGTTGCATGCGGCACAGCAGCCACATTAAACCCCGGCACACAATTGTGCCGCAAAGCTGATGCGGACAGGTTGTACACCCAGGTGATGGTTGCCAATATGTAACGGTGAACCGTATCCTTTTTTTTGCGATATTTATATGGTCTACTTATTGCAACCAATACCGTTAGCGCTGTATGAATCTATCTCCCAACCTCAAAAGTTTTCTGAATGAAGCCGGGGATATAGCGCGTTTCACCGGGCGCTTTTTCAGCCAGACAATCCGCCCAAGGTTTGAATGGAATGAATTCATCCGCCAGTGTTTTGTTATCGGGTATTTATCCCTTCCGCTGGTGGGGCTAACGGCTTTCATCATGGGCCTAGTACTGACCATGCAGTTGCGTCCTTCAATGGTTGATTATGGTGTGGAATCGCAGTTGCCGGCCATTGTGGGCATTGCCATTGTGCGGGAAATCGGGCCTGTTATTACCGCGCTCATATTCGCCGGTAAAATCGGCAGCAGCATCGGCGCCGAATTGGGTTCCATGAAAGTAACGGAACAAATTGACGCGATGGAAGTGAGTGGCACCAATCCCTTTAAATACCTCGTAGTCACCAGGGTGCTTGCAGCCACTTTTATGCTACCGGTATTGGTACTGCTCGGCGATTCCATCTCATTATATGGTTCTTACCTGGGCGTAAACGTAAAGGGGTCTACTTCATTTTATTTATTCTGGATGCAGGTGTTCGATAATCTCTCTTTTTCGGATGTGTTACCCGCGTTTGTCAAAAGTTTTTTCTTTGGTTTCGCGGTGGGAATTGTGGGTTGCTATAAAGGATATAACAGCATGAAGGGAACAGAAGGCGTTGGCCGGTCAGCCAATTCGGCCGTTGTGCTATCGTCCATATTAATTTTTATCATTGACCTGCTCGCGGTGCAAATCACTGACGCGCTTGGAATCAATTAATGCTGATGCAAACAGAAGAAACGGAAATACAAACAACTGCGAACGATCAGCCCGGTAATGTGGTGCTTCGCATCCATCATTTGTATAAATCGTTTGGCAGCAATAAAGTGCTGGTTGATTTTCATCTTGATGTGATCAGGGGCGAATCACTGGTGGTGTTGGGAAAATCCGGTTCAGGTAAATCTGTTTTGATCAAATGCATTATTGGTTTGCTGGAGCCTGATGAAGGGGATATTGAAATATTCGGGGAAAGCATCAGCGCGATGACGGCTGAAGCTTTGGATAAAATCCGCGCCAGGGTTGGCTTCCTGTTTCAGAGCAATGCCCTGTATGATTCGATGACGGTTCGCGAGAACCTGGAGTTTCCCTTGCGCCGCCACTGGATACAGGTTTCCCAACAGGAAATCAATGATATGATTTTGCAGGCGCTGGATGATGTGGGGCTGGCACATACCATTGATATGATGCCGGCGGAATTATCCGGGGGCATGCGGAAACGGATTGCCCTGGCCCGTACCCTGATTTTAAAACCCGAAATCATATTGTATGATGAACCCACAACAGGCCTTGACCCCATTACCAGCCGTGAAATCATTCAGTTGATGATGGATATACAGGATAAATACAATACCACTTCCGTGATCATATCGCACGACATGAACTGTGTGCGTACGGCCAGCGACAGGGTGGTGGTTTTGGTGGATGGCCGTTGCTATGCTTTAGGTACCTTTGAGGAACTATCGCGCAGCCAGGATGAAAAAGTGAAACAATTTTTTGCATGACCATGAAAGAGCGAAAAGCGATCAACAATGTCAAACTGGGATTTTTTGTAGTGGCCGGACTGGCATTCCTGGTGCTGGTACTGTACATGATTGGAAGAGACCAGAGCATGTTTGGATCAAACTATACACTCAAAGCAAGGTTTGACCATGTGCAGGGGTTAGTTTCCGGGAATAATGTGCGATACGCCGGAATCGAAGCCGGAACGGTTAAAAAAGTCAGCATCCTCAATGATACGGTGATTGAAGTGACCATGCTGATTGAAAAGCGAATGCTTAACATCATCCGTAAGAACGCACTTGTCTCCATAGGCACCGAAGGCCTTGTAGGGAATAAGGTGGTGAACATCACGCCTGCGCATGAACCGGCAGATTTTGCCGTGGAGGGAGATATATTGCCCACCCGAAGATCGGTCAGCACCGATGATATGCTTAATACTTTAGAGGAAACCAATAAGGATATCGCTTTCATTGCACGTGAATTAAAAACAACGGTGACCCGCATCAATAACAGCAGCGCTTTATGGAATATGCTGAGCGATTCCGGCATCCCCAATGATATCCGTTCTTCCGTGCATCAAATCCGCCAGGCAACGGGCAAGGCTAACCTGATGGTGAACGACCTGCACGAATTGGTAAGGGATGTAAAAGAGGGCAAAGGGTCGGTGGGGGCATTGCTTACCGATACGGCATTCGCATACAACCTCAACCAACTGATGATGCAGTACCAGCAAGTGGGTGTACAGGCCGATTCGCTGGCGAAGGAAATGCAGGCCATGGTTTCTTCAATCCGGCAGGATGTAAACCAAGGCCCCGGACCGGTGCACAGTTTGCTCAAAGACAAAAGCATATCCGACAAACTCCAGCAGTCGCTCGATAATATCCAAAAAGGAACCGATGGCTTTAACCAGAATATGGAAGCCCTGAAGCATAACTTTTTATTCAGGGGTTATTTCAGGAAACTGGAAAAGAAACAACGGAAAGCCGCGGCCGAAAATGCCGCGACACCCTGATGCCGGTCATGCCCGTGTTTGAGGATGGTCATGCACAGACTGCAGGTTTGATGTACCTTCATAGAAAGGTATTTCTGTTTAAAAACCAGGAGGCATAAAATAAGCATATCATGCAAAAAACATTTGCCAAAGCGGAGGAACTAACGGAGCATATCCGGGAATATATCAATGCAAGAATTGATGCCATCAAACTCCAGGTGGCAGAAAAGGTATCGGCATTGCTGGCAAACCTGATTGCCGGGCTCGTTGTGGCATTTGTCTTTCTTTTTTTTCTCATCCTCCTCAGCATATCATTATCCATACTCATTGGGCAATGGATTGGACAAATGTGGTTGGGTTTTCTCATTGTAGCGGCGCTGTATTTGCTCTTTGGCATCATCGTTTGGAAAGCCAGGGGCAGGCTGATCCGTATGCCTATCATGAACGCCATTATTCATCAATTATTCCGCAACGATGAAAAAGATCAGCAATAACAGGCAATTGCAGGAAGAAAAGGAAAGGCTACGGCTCCGCCAGCAGCACCTGGAAGATAAAATCAGGCTGAACTGGTTGGAATTGAAAGACAGCCTGCGCCCAAGCAACCTGGCGATGGAAGCTGTGGAGAAAGTGATGCACCGGAAAACGGATGATGTCGATAAATTATCCGGCGTTGTGAAAAGCACCGTATCCTATGGCATCGCCATGCTGGCTAAAAAGCTGATTGAAAAAGCTACCGGCCGCAAAAGCAAAGGACAGGCTGATACAGAAACAGGTTCAGATTGGTAGATATAAATAAGGGGATTCTTTTACTTTTTTTGTTTAAAGTAAAACGTCATCAGGTAAAACATCATGCGGATGGCTTGATAAGATGACCAACGTAAAAGTTGTATGGCCCAGTTTCTTGATTTTTGATGATTGTCTGTTGTTACCCGCACGCAATCTTTTTCAATAATACCTTCGAGGGTTTTTTCAGACGATAAACAAAATGCATCTTCTTTGATATCGAGGTTTAATTCGATGCTGGCATAAGCGCTGATCACATTGATATTGTAAGACCCAATCGTCATCCATTGCCCATCGCATACCGCCACTTTCGCGTGCAGGATATTGGGTTGGTATTCATAAATCTCAATCTTGTTCCGCAGCAACCAGTCGTACATCCAGCGCTCCGCGTGTTTGGCAATCTTCACATCCGAAGGTCCGGCAATCACAACCCTGATCTGTACACCCCTTTTTGAAGCCTGTTTCAGGAGCCTTCGGATGATCTGCCCCGGCAGGAAATAACTGCAAACTATGGTAACGCGTTGCTCCGCGTTCTTCAGCATCTCCACATAGCTGGCCGATATTTCATTCTTGGCCCTGACCCAATCGTTCCTGCGCATGCGTACCGCACACAAGGGTGATCCGGCCGGTAATGTGCATTCATGGGTGGGCTTGCATGCCCTTGTTGATTTAATGGTAACCGTGGAGAAATTAAACCATGTTTTCCAGCAGAGCATGCAGAGGGATGAGGCGATTTCACCTTGCACATACACCGCGAAATCAAGCCATCCGGGTTGTCCGGGCAAATCATTGTAATGATCCGAAATATTCACGCCGCCCACCAAAGCGTGAAAAGCGTCAGCCACAAACACCTTATGGTGCATCCTTCTTCCGAAATAAAAAGATTTACTTCTGAATAAAGGTTCAAAGTAACGGAAATGGATACCCGAATCCCGGAGTTCCTGAATAAAAGCACGCGACATTACCTGGGAAGCATAACCGTCGGCAAGCAGGTACACGGCGACACCCCTGACGGCAGCATCTTTCAGGGCATCAGCTACTTCGCGCCCGGTGACATCATCATCATAAATATAACATTGCAGGTGGATGCTGTGTTGGGCATTGCGGATCAACCCGATCAGGCAATCGAAATAAGGCCTTCCACCCCTGACCAGGTTGACGGCATTCTGTGTGCTATACCCTTTATTATTTTTCCTGCCCCCGGGTTCTTTCATATTGACAGCAAATGAACTTGATATCCGAAGTTATCAATTATTCGGCTGGGGCAGTCATCAGTATACCACAATATGGGCCTGTCTTTGGTTAATGGCAGCAGCAGCGGCCCTGGGTATGACGATACACAGCAACCCCTCTTTGTATTCTGCACTGATGAAAGAAAGATCAGCATCTGCGGGAAGCGGGATTTGTTTATCAAAGCAGGCATAATTGAACTCATGCAATGTAAAATCCCTTTCATTGATGAGGATCGGTTCCTTGTGCATGACGCTTATGCTGAGCATATTGTAATCGGTGTGTACCAAAAAATCTTCCCTGCGCACACCCGGTACCGCCATTTCAATGCGATACGCGTATGGCTCTTCTTTGATGTTCACCGGGGGGCATCCTGTGCGCGACTGGCCCTGCACCTTTAATTCATTCCATACATCTTCTTCACAAATAACCGGAACATAATGGCCCGGGTAAATCAATCCTTCGGAGCGGTTGGGTAAGGCTTGTGTCATGGCTTGGGGATTTTTAATGGATTACAATGTACGGTTCGGAGAACCCCGTTTCCTATGACTGCCATCATGTATTTCAATTATCCCGGTCATACCCCGGAATCCCTTTTACCATTGAATTTCATTAATTTTAAGAAAGGGCTTTTCCATGCGCGACAATCAGGATCAACCATACCCCATTTTGCAACCCGCTGCCCTGCGTGTACTCGAAGCCAGGTACCTGCGCCGTGACCATAAGGGCAGCCTCCGGGAAACGCCCGATCAATTGTTTCACCGCGTAGCTGAAGCCGTGGCCGCTGCGGAAAAAAAATGGCATGGCGATGAAGCTGTGCGGCATTGGGCAAAAAAGTTTTTCCATTTGATGCGTGGCCTGTATTTCCTTCCCAACTCACCTACATTGATGAATGCGGGAACAAACAGGGGCCAGTTGAGCGCCTGCTTTGTATTGCCTGTGGAAGATAACCTGGACGCGATTTTTTCAGCATTGCACCAGGCGGCGCTGATCCAGCAAAGCGGTGGTGGCACAGGCTTTAATTTCTCAAAACTCAGGCCTGAAGGTGATCTCGTACAGGAAAGTGGCGGTGTGGCATCGGGGCCTGTATCGTTTATGAAAGTGTTCGATGCCGCAACCGAGCATATCCGGCAAGGCGGCAAACGAAGGGGCGCCAATATGGGCATTTTGAATATTGACCACCCGGATATTTTCAGTTTTATTCAATCGAAACAGGAAAAAGGCGCATTGCGCAATTTTAATATTTCAGTGGGTATAACTGACGCGTTTATGCAAGCGCTGGAAGCAGGGGCAGACTGGCATTTGCGCAACCCGAATGGCGGCGCTGTCAGCCAAACGGTTCCTGCGAAGAAATTATGGGAGGGCATTGTACAGGCGGCATGGTCGACCGGTGACCCGGGATTGATTTTTTTATCTGCCATAGAAGAAGCCAACCCAACACCCAGGCTCGGAGAAATGCAATCTACCAATCCTTGCGGTGAAGTGCCGCTCCTGCCTTACGAACCCTGTAATCTCGGCTCCATCAACCTCAGCAGGTTTATCCATAAGGAAGGCGGATGCTACCGGTTTCACTGGGATGCGCTGGGGCTTGCCGTAGATGATGCGGTAAGGTTTCTTGATGATGTTATTGATGTGAATCATTATATCATTTCACCTATTCGTGAAATGGCATTGGGGAACCGGAAAATCGGGTTGGGCGTAATGGGTTGGGCCGACAGTTTAATCAGTATGGGCATACCTTACGCGTCGGATGAGGCACTGGCATTGGGAGCGGAACTGATGCGGTTTATCGCCGAAAGGGCCCACCAGGCTTCAGCGGAACTGGCAGCGGAACGCGGCGTTTTCCCGAACTGGAAGAATAGCGTATATGCGCCGGCGTTACCCATGCGGAACGCCACCTGTACCAGCATCGCGCCAACAGGAACCATTTCAATCATCGCCGGTGCATCATCTTCCATAGAGCCTTTATTCGCGCTGGCTTTCAGAAGGATGCACGTATTGCATGAGGATGTGCTGGATTCGGTAAGCCCCGGTTTCCTCGAATATCTTAAAGATCATATGTATATGGATAAGCCCTGGTTGCAGGAGGTTTTATCGGCGGGGGATTTGTCGGGCTCAACAGGTGTCCCTGATTCGATGCGGTTGTTGTTCCAAACGTCTATGGAGATCAGCCCAGACTGGCATTTGCGGCATCAGTTGGTTTTTCAAAAACATACGGATAACGCGGTGTCAAAAACCATCAACCTTCCCCATTCCGCAAGCATCACCGATGTTGACCATATTTATCGCATGGCCTGGAAGGAACGTGCCAAAGGCATCACCATTTTCAGGGATGGCTCTACCGGCAGCCAGGTATTGCATAAAGGCGTTAGAGAGCAAGCGGATGCCTGCAGGGTTTGTGTCAGATAGATGTTAAATAATAATTGAAGATTGAGGTATTCATTTTTACGGGATCAGGCGCGGATATGAATCGAATCAATGCCATCAATATGGATATGATGGGATGAAAGTTCCAGAAACTCTGTTTGAATTTCTCTTTCCTGGTTTTCGGAGAGGTTACATATATCAACGAGCGGCATCATATCGAGCGAACGGGCAAACACGGCAGCCATATGATATAAATTGATTTTATACCGGTTGATTTCCATGACAGAGGACAGGAGGACTGCATCTTCTTGCGCAGGGCCTTTAATTTGCTTCAGTATTTTATTGGTTTCTTCAATAAACAGTTGAACCGATTGGTTCACTGTTCCCGCTGTTTCAATATGTTCCTGTGTAAAATATTCCGTCATCAACTGCAATTGCCGGTTGATGTTTTGCAGGTAATGTTGCAGGGCTGAACGGAATAATTTGTTGTTTGCGGATTCGATCCACACTGGCAAAACCTGCTGCAAACTTTGTTCGGCCACGCTGAACTTGCGGGCATAATAAGCCATCAGGTGCCTCAGGTTGCTTTCTATCGGATCTTTCTTTTTCATGGTTAAACCTAAGTAAATATACATTCAATGTATTGCGAAGCCTATGACAGGGATCATTCGTTTTTTTGACGGAACTCATGGAAAAATGAAGCTAAATTTGATTGCTTTGATTTGCTGAAATGTAATATTATTCATCCTTAAAATATATAGCATGAGTCAAGCAGTTCAACCCGGCAAAGGCCCATCGCCAGAGCCTTCAAAGCATCCGGTGATCCTGCCGCCCATCGATCCGGAGGAATTGATGCAACCCGAAGAGGATCCTGAATATATTATTCCGGATGATGAAGATGATTATACGCCTCCTTATGAGGAACCGGATCCTGGAGAAGGACCTTAAATTATTTTTATGAGCACTCATCATCTCCGAACTGACGCATCACGCGCGGAATCCTACCACGTAATTGAAGTCAGCAGCCCGGCGTTTGCCGATCAGGGCATGATACCCGTTGTGTACACTTGCGAAGGCAGGGATATAAGCCCACCGCTTGATTTTAAACATATTCCCAACGAAGCGGTTACGCTGGCACTTATAATGGATGATCCGGATGCGCCCGGAAAAACCTGGGTGCATTGGGTGTTATGGAATATCCCGGTGACACACCATCTTAAAGAAAATGAAGTTCATGGTGAACAAGGCATGAATGATTTTGGCAGGAAGTCATACGGCGGGCCTTGTCCGCCATCAGGCACGCACAGGTATTTTTTTAAAGTGTACGCACTGTCATGCACACTCAACCTGCCGGCAGAAACCACAAAGCATACATTAGAAAAAGCGATGGCTGGCCATATCCTTGGTTATGGCGAACTCATTGGATTATATAAGCGTCAACAGAAATAATATGCTGAGAAAAATTCTTTTTGTCCTGCTCATACTCATCAGCATGTCGGCAGTATTTACGGGGGCGGCGATGATTACGCATCCTGCCGGCGGCATATTGACACTTAACCCCGGGTTACTGACAAATAGTTTTTTCCCGGATTTCTTTTTCCCCGGTATTTTGATTTTAATGTTCGTGGCTGTACCTTCTTTGTTTGCGGTTTTCTTTATGGCTGTCAATAAGAAAAACCAGTACCGGCGAGCTGTTTGGGCCGGATTACTACTCACGGCCTGGTTTATTGCACAGTTTTTGTTTATTGGTTCCCTGCATTGGACGCAGGCTTTTTTATTTGCAGGGGCCATACTCGCAACCCTGATATCATTCCAGTTAAACGGAAAAAAATTGCTGTAATATAAAGCTTTGCTTAGCGCGATAAGAGCAGGTTCAGCGGTTTCCACTCTTCAATATGGTCTGATATGATTTTCAGTATGGCCACAAAAGGAATGAATAATACCATGCCCGCTACACCCCAGATGATGCCTCCGATAATCGCCGCAACCAGCATCGACAATGTACTCACGTGCAATTGCGCGCCTACCACTTTGGGAAATATCACATTCGCTTCCAGGTATTGCACAAATGCAAACACAGCTATCACGCCCAGCGGATACCATATGTTGCCGGTTTCAAGCCATATCACGGATATGGGAAGCAGGGCGCTGACGATGATGCCCACATAAGGTATGATGGTCATGATGGCGCAGAGCACACCGTAGAGGATGGCATGCTTCACGCCGAGTGCCATGAGCCCAAGGCTGTTTAAAGTGCCCACAATCAGGTACACCCAAACCATGCCTTTGATGTACTTCGCGTATGTGTGTACAATTTCACGGAGAATGATATCCAGCTTCTGCCTGTAAGGCATGGGTACAACCTGGTAAAGGAATTGCACCAGGGTTTTGCGGTGGTACATGCATAAAGCCATATACACGGGTGTCATGACTATGATGAACAAAGTATTGGCAGTGGTTTTCAACGAGGCGCCAATCCATTCAAAAATATTCCCGCTGGCTTTTTGCGCCCAGTTGGGTCCTGATTCCGATGCTGTGCCGAGATAGACATTCACCTGTGCCTGCATTTGATTCAGGCTTTGTTCAAGTTTGTGCAGGAGCGAAGGGGCTTCTTCGCGGAACATGCCTATCTGCCATAAAAAAAGGGCAACAAGGCCGGTGAATAATATCGATACCAGAAAAATGCTGGCGGCGATGGCCAGTGCTTTGTTCCAGCCATGCGCTTCCAGCCATACCGCGAAAGGGTGCATGACGATGGCGATCAGTAAACCAAAGAAAAAAGGAATGAATAATGTTTTACCAAATATTAGTACCAGTGATCCGAATACGATCAACTGAAGCATGGTCAGTATATTTTTAATGGAGGGCGACATAACCTGTAAGTTGATTATTACATGTCATTTGGGGCATGACAAATGTAAGTTTTTGATATGATGGGCGTCAGCGAATGCCCGGATGAATCAAAGGAAATTTAAATTTATGGGCAATGGGTATGGTATCTGGACGATGTTGGCGGGTGTCGCTTTTTTTCTGCTCGCGATGGCTTTTATGGAAGATTCCTTGCGGTCGCTTACGGGCCGCAGGTTCAAGTTGTTCCTGAAAAGGCAAACTACGCGGCCTGCAAAAGCGGTATTGGGTGGTGCGCTTGTGTCTGCATTATTGCAAAGCAGTTCCATTGTGAACCTGCTGGTGCTGAGTATGGTGGGTGCGGGTGTGGTACAAATGAGCCATGCGCTGGCTTTGATGCTTGGATCAAATATCGGCACCACATTCACAAGCTGGATGCTGGTGACGTTTGGATTTGAGTTTGGTATTGAACAATGGATGTTGCCGGTCACTGCCATCTCGGGCATCATCATGGCATTCCTGGACAGGGAAAGTAAGTGGTTTGCCTGGTGCCGGTTTGTTTTCAGCCTCTCCTTCTTGTTTGTGGCCCTGATGTTTATCAAAACCGGCATGGAAGGCTGGGTGGCAGACCGCGACTTACAGGTGTATGCCGGTTATCCGCTTGTTGTGTTTGTGCTGGTAGGCCTGGTCATTACAGGGTTGGTGCAATCAAGCAGTGCAACGGTGGCGATTACCCTAAGTGCTTTGCACAGCGATGCCATCAGCTTAATCATGGCCATGGCTATTGTGTTGGGTTCAGAAATCGGCACCACACTGAAACTATTCCTCGCATCTGCCGGTGGCTTGCCGGGCAAGAAGCGAGTGGCATTGGGGAACTTTCTGTTTAATATGGTAACAGTGCTGTTCCTGCTCTTACTGCTTCGGCCAACAGAATGGCTGATTTCGGAATATGCGGGCATTAAAGACCATTTATTCGCATTGGTGTTTTTTCAAAGCATGATCAACTTCCTGTCTTTACTGTTATTTTTCCCTTTCCTGAAACCTGTGAGCCGTTTTCTAATGAAGCGTTATACGGATGACGAAGACGATACCATGTTTATCAGTAAAGTGTCTGTTACGGATAGCGGTATTGCCCTCGATGCATTGGAAAAGGAAATGCAGGTGTTTGTCAGGCAGGTAGTGATGTATAATGCGGAGAGTTTTGATGTGTCTGATCAATTGCCGGTGAATATGGCCATTGATTCAGGTTTTGCCGACCAGTCGCTTTCGGGAAAATATGACCATATCAAAATACTGCACGGGGAGATGTATGTGTTTTCCATGAGGCTGAACCAAACAGTCATATCAAAGGATGAAGCAGACCGTTTGAACAGGTATGTTGCCGCTTCACGTAATTTCATGTATGCCGCAAAAAATATCCGGGACGCGCAACAGGACATCCTGCAGCTCCGGCATTCATCAAACGATGTGAAGTACAGGCATTATCTTGAATCGGCCGACAACCTGGTTGTTTTTTATCGTCAAGTATCTGAAGTTTTACATGCAGCCCCGGAAAACCGCTTTGCATTTCTCGCGCGCTTATACCGGGATGTTTCTGAAGCGTACGCCCAAAATCTTTCACAGTTATACCAGGAGCCTTCAGTGAAATTGCTGAGCGAACTGGAGATCAGCACCCTCATCAACTTCAACAGGGAATTGTATACTTCTTTTAAGTCGATGATATTCGGGCTGAAAGATTTCCTGTTAAGTCCGGCCGAAGCCGATTATTTTGATGACCTCCCCGGTTTCATCCGATAAGCGTTTATACGTAGCTGTTATGGATCCGGAAAATCGGATCTGCTGTATGTATCAGGTGATGCGTGGTCGCCTGCTTTGAACAGGATGGTGACATGCTTGATACCGGGTATTTCGGTTAAATTATACGTGGCTTCTGCCAGGTAGGTTTGCGCACCGCTGCTGCCCATTTGTTGCGTCAGGTAGCGGCTGTTCGGGATTTTAACCACCAGGGTATCGTGGTACTGGCTTACCGGTTCCATGCGGATGTCGGGGTATGTGCTGTTCAGGAAATTCAGGATATAGTTTGTATTCAGCGAATCGGGAGGGATGGCGGCGCCGGCTTTCAAAAACAATTTGCCTTCTTTAGTGAAATCCGCGCTCCAGCTAACGGCGATTTTTTTCGGCGTTTCCACAACTGGCGTTTCGGTAGTTTCTTCGCTTTCTTTGTCTTTATTGCCGCTGCATTGCGTAAGGCAAATGGAAAAAGCGGCCAGCAGGAAAATGAGTAGGGGTTTTTTCATATGATGTGTGATGTATGATTTATGATTTATGATGTATGATTTATGATGTATGATTTATGATGTATGATTTATGATGAATAATATATGTATAACATAAAGGTAAACCTCATGGGCCTGATAATAAGCAGTAAAATGTTAATCATGGATAGTTTACAGATGATCAATTACATATGCATCAAACAAGGCATTCACTCGTATTTCTACTAAGGATAAATTCATTAGAAATCACCGGTTTTCACTCTTGCGGATGCCATGGGCCTGCACTATTATTGCAGTAGATAACCAGATACTAATCCTATGAAATTAACTGCTACCCTCACACTGAGTTTTGTATTGTTGCTGGCCGGCAATGCCCGCGCCCAACTTCGATCAACCCCTTATTGCCCGCCATTCCATGTAGATGTTTTGGATGGCACCATCAGTAAATTATTTCCGCAATCGCCGCATGGAGATATCAAGAACAGGCTACCGTGTTTTACGGAAGCCACGGATGAGTTGTCGTCATGGGGTTGCGGGGGTGTGTTTTACAAAGACAAGGGCGTTTACTTTTACACCTACCGTGATTTTGTGGAGATCAGGGATAATTTCAACGGTTCGATGACGGTGCCCTTGATGGGGTCAACGCGAAACAGTTTGTTTAAGTGGCTGGGTAACCCCCGGGTGAAGGATTTCAGTTGGGAATCGTACCAGATGAAATATGGAAGTTTGGTATTGTTTTTCGACGCGTCGAACAAGGTAAACCGGATCATTATCAGCAGCAAGAGCCCGGAGACCTTACGGTTATGTGAATAGGCGTACATGTTCTGTTACGTTTTATGGTGATACAGGCGGGGCGTGGGTAAAACCGCGCCCTGTTTTATTTGGGAGGTCAAGACTTTTGCATCTCGGTGAAATTCTCTTATTTTTGCCCCCTGTTATCGCAGATAACGGGGCCTATAGCTCAGCCGGTTAGAGCATCTGACTCATAATCAGAGGGTCCCTGGTTCGAGCCCAGGTGGGCCCACTAAAGCCGCTTCTTTTGAAGTGGTTTTTTAATTTATGGAGGTCCCTGGTCCCGACGATCTCGCTAAAAGCGAGATGTCGGGATGCCGACCGAAAGCGTCGGCATTCGAGCCCAGGTGGGCCCACTAAAGCCGCTTCTTATGAAGTGGTTTTTTAATTTATGGAGGTCCCTGATCCAATGCCATGGTTCGTGGCACACGAACC
>DDTB01000002.1 GCA_002343985.1 Chitinophagaceae bacterium UBA2375
TCTAACTCATGAAACTTATCTAACCTATAAAACTTATCTAACCTATAAAACTTATCTAACTCATGAAACTTATTTAACCTATGAAACTTATCCAACCTATGAAACCCATCCAACCCATGCAACTTATACAACACCCATAACCTATACAGCAAATCGCGATCAAAATAACTACAATCAAATGGCCTCATCAAAAAACAATACACTCAAACTGAAATTTGACGCGGCGCGAAACCTCGCCCCGGCACCGGAGAGTAAAAGCGCGGCGAAAATCCAGCCACGGTACGACCTTTTTATTAATGGTAAGTTTGAGAAGCCTGCTTCTAAAAAATATTTCACAACCATCAATCCCGCCAATGAAGAAAAACTGGCGGAAGTGGCGGAAGCCAACCAGGCGGATGTGAACAAGGCTGTGGCCGCGGCGCGCCAGGCTTACGATAAAACCTGGAAAAAGATTTCGCCCCGGGAGCGCTCCAAATATATTTACCGTATTGCCCGGATGATACAGGAGAGGGCCCGGGAATTCGCGGTGATTGAAACACTGGACGGTGGTAAACCCATCCGTGAAAGCCGTGACTTTGATGTGCCCACCGCAGCCAATCATTTCTTTTATTATGCAGGATGGGCCGATAAACTTGAGTATGCTTTTCCAAACCGGAGGGTTTCATCATTAGGTGTGGCCGGGCAAATCATCCCTTGGAACTTTCCGCTGCTGATGGCGGCATGGAAGATTGCCCCGGCGCTGGCTGCAGGAAACACCGTGGTGCTGAAGCCCGCCGAAACCACACCGCTCACCGCATTAAAATTGGCGGAAATCATACAGGAAGCCGACTTGCCCCCGGGTGTGGTGAACATCATCACTGGCGCAGGAGCTACAGGCGCTGCGATTGTAAACCATCCGGATGTCAATAAAATCGCTTTTACAGGTTCTACGGATGTAGGCAAGATCATTCAAAAAGCGATCGCGGGCACTTCCAAAAAACTAACGCTTGAATTGGGCGGCAAAGCGGCGAATATCATATTTGAAGACGCGCCGATTGACCAGGCTGTGGAAGGTGTTATCAACGGTATTTTCTTCAACCAGGGCCATGTGTGCTGCGCCGGCTCGAGGTTGTTTGTGCAGGAAAGTGTCGCGCCAATTGTTTTACGCAAATTAAAAGACCGCCTCGAAACATTGATTGTAGGCGATCCGCTGGATAAGAATACCGATATCGGAGCCATCAACTCCAAACAACAACTGGAAGTCATTCAAAAATACCTGGCCATCGGCCAGAAAGAAGGCGCTGAGATGTATCAAAGCTCATGCACGTTACCCAAAAAAGGGTTCTTCTGTAAACCTACTTTGTTCACCAACGTGGCACAATCGAACCGGATTGCACAGGAAGAAATTTTCGGGCCGGTACTTGCCATTCAAACTTTCCGTACGGTTGATGAAGTGATTGAAAAGGCCAACAATACGGCTTTTGGTTTGTCGGCCGGCGTGTGGACAGACAAAGGTTCTAAAATATTCAACCTAACCACTAAGCTCAGGGCAGGCGTGGTTTGGGCAAACACATATAACAAATTTGATCCAACATCACCATTTGGCGGATACAAGGAAAGTGGATTTGGCCGGGAAGGCGGATTGCACGGTATTGATGCATATGTGAAATAGGTTCTACCCTTTTACTTTTAAATTTTTACTTTTTTGTCATGGCAAAAACTATATCAAAAAAAATAACCGCTGCCATTCATGCTAACGGTAACGGCCAACACAAATTAGAGAGCGAGAAAAGGCTTGAAGTGCTGAAGACATATAAAATATATGTTGGTGGGCAATTTCCCCGTACAGAGTCTGGACGGTATTATGTTGCCCAAAACGATAAAGGGGAAAAACTCGCCAATGTTTGCCTTTGTTCAAGGAAGGATGTGCGCGACGCTGTAGTGGCTGCCCGTGGCGCGTTTGGCGGATGGTCGGCGCGTGCCGCTTTCAACCGCGGACAAATCCTGTACCGCATTGCTGAAATGCTGGAAGGCCGTAAAGCCCAGTTTGTGGATGAACTCATGCGCCAGGGATATTCCCGCGTACAGGCAGAAAAAGAAGTACTTCTGGCGATTGACCGCCTGATTTATTATAGTGGATGGTGCGATAAATTTCAACAGGTATTCAGCTCGGTGAACCCGGTGGCATCCCCACATTTTAATTTTTCAACACCCGAACCTACCGGAGTGGTTACAGTAGTCGCGCCGCAACAATCCGGTTTGCTCGGACTGGTGTCGGCCATTGCGCCCATCATCTGCGGAGGTAACACCTGCGTGGTGCTGGCATCTGAATCAAAGCCTTTGTGCGCAGTGACTTTCGGTGAAGTGCTGAACAGTTCCGATTTGCCCGGGGGCGTGGTGAATATCCTGACCGGGAGCCCTAAGGAATTATTGCCTTTCCTCTCTGACCATATGGATGTAAATGCCATCTGGTACTCAGAAAACAACCATTCAGCCATACAGATGATCCAGGAAAAAGCATCACTGAATGTAAAGAGGGTCCGGATTTATGACGTTGTAAACTGGGCATCAGAACAGGGGCAGTCTCCTTATTTCATCCTCGATTTCCAGGAAATCAAAACAACATGGCACCCCATCGAGTTAATCGGTGGCGCAAAAGCTGGTTATTAAACCATCTTAAAGCTTTTGAATGGCCGGCATATCATATCTTAAATTAGATTAGATTTGTAAGGCCTGCAAACTTATGCCTGACACCCGGCAAAATCCAATGGCCTGATCAGCCAAACAAACATCATATTCAATCACACAATACTTATTTTATGAAACGTTCAGGACTATTGATTCTTTTAGGCATTTTGGTTATCCTCGGATTTTGGGGATGCAATTCGTATAACGGACTGGTGAAGCAGGACGAAAGTGTTAAAAAGGCATGGAACAATGTACAGACAGAATATCAGAACCGTTCAGATCTTGTTGGAAACCTCGTCAATACTGTTAAAGGCGCAGCCAATTTTGAACAAAAAACACTAACAGATGTGGTGGAAGCAAGGGCTAAAGCTACCAGTGTGAATATTAATGCAGATAACCTCACACCTGAAAAAATTGCTGAGTTCCAAGCTGCCCAAAGCCAGTTAAGCGGCTCACTGAGCAGGTTGCTTGCTACCGTTGAGGCCTATCCGACATTAAAGGCTACAGAAAACTTTACAAAACTGCAAGGCCAGCTGGAAGGAATTGAAAACAACATCAAGAATTCTCGAAAGATATTCAATGATGAGATTAATCTGTATAACACAAAGGTTCGTTCCTTCCCAATGAACATTCTTGGCGGGATTTTTGGCTTCAAACAAAAAGAAGGATTTAAAGCAGATCCCGGGGCAGAAAAAGCGCCTGAGGTTAAATTCTAAGCAAGCAATCCATGAAGAATAATCGTTATTCCGGTTATATCATTGGTGCCATACTTGTTGCCATTGGTATTTACATTGCAGTTGCTTTCAACGGACTAGTTAATAAAGAGGAGAGAATGAAATTGCAATGGAATGAAGTCCAGAATGCTTATCAAAGAAGACTCGATCTAATTCCGAATGTGGTGAATGTGGTAAAAGGCGGGACTGATTTTGAACAAACCACTTTGCAAAAAGTTACGGAAGCAAGGTCAAAGGCTAGCAGCATGAAAATATCTGGAGAGCCTACTGCTGAATCTTATAATGAGCAAACTAGGTTGCAGGATGAACTTGCTAGTGCCGCCACCCGGTTAATGATTGTTGTGGAAAAATACCCTGATATACAAGGTACACGCGCATTTGCAGACCTTCAGACACAGCTGGAAGGAACCGAAAGAAGGATCAAAGTAGCCCGTAAAGATTTCAATGTGTCTGTCGCAGCATATAACAGCTATGTAAAAAGTTTTCCAACCAGCTTGGTAGCAACCCTTTTTGGATTCAGTGCTAAAGAAGGTTTTCAGTCTGATAAAGGTGCAGACAAGTCTGTTGAAATCAAATTTTAAAATATCACCTTAGTGGCCTTATTTTCAATTTTTAAAAAGAAAGATTTCTTTTCAGCTGCTGAAAAGGAGCAGATTGTTGCTGCCATTCGAAGCGCCGAGAAGAACACCAGTGGAGAAATAAGGGTTTTTATTGAAAACAGGAATCCTTTTGTTGATCCGCTCGACCGAGCATCACAGCTATTTTTTAAACTCAAAATGCAGGAAACCGATCATCGAAATGCAGTGTTGCTGTATATCGCCATGAAAAGCCATGAACTGGCATTGTTTGCTGATGAAGGCATTTACCGGGAAGTTGGGGCCGAATACTGGAATCTGGCAGTTAAAAATATGATCAAAGAATTTTCGAATGATCATATTCCTACAGGGATTGAACAATGTGTACGCCAGATCGGCGTCACGCTGACTGAAAAATTTCCATATATACCCACGGAAGATAGAAATGAATTGCCGGATGATATCGTTTTCGGCAAATGATGAATTTTGAACCATTCATGATGAAGTTTGCATACATATTACTGTTCGTTTTTTGTACAGTGTTAACTATTGACGCTTTTGCTCAGAATGTTTCAATGCAAGATGTCATTAAGAATAAGCCGAATCCTCCGAAACTTGTCAATGATTATACCAATACACTTACCCTCGACCAACAACAGGCACTAGAACGCAAACTGGTGACACTCGATGACAGCACTTTCATACAGATCGCAGTCGTTATCGTACCAACGTTGAGTGATATGGATGTGGCAGATGCTGCTCTTGAGCTCGGCAGAAGCTGGGCTGTGGGAAATAAAAAGAATAACAGCGGGGTTGTATTATTGATTGCAAAGAACGACCGCAAACTCAATATATCGCCGGGATATGGCCTGGAAGGCGCCCTAACAGACATTGAAGCTAGCCATATTATCCAGGATATCATCAGGCCAAATTTTAAAGGCGAGGATTATTATCGGGGGATTGATGAGGGCACCGATGCCATCATCAAAGCGGTAAAAGGCGAGTATCAAACACCCCGGAAAAAAGATAAGGGGATTTCGACAGGCACCATCCTGCTGATCATCCTGCTGGTGTTTATTTTTCTTGCAATCACATCAGGTGGCGGCGGGGGATTTACCGGCAGCAGGGGTGGTACTTTTATGAGCCGCAGGGGTTACCGCGGATTCAACGGGCCTGTAACCTGGGGCGGAGGTTTAGGTGGAGGATGGGGAGGAGGAAGTTCCGGTGGTGGCGGATTCGGAGGGTTTGGCGGCGGAAGTTTCGGGGGCGGCGGCGCCAGTGGTTCATGGTAGGATCAATGACATTATTACATAAAAAAACAACGGCTTTATGGGCCGTTGTTTTTTTTCGTGTGTACGTTAACGTTATTTCTTATACACAGACTGGATATAATCTTCAATTTCCTTTCCCTTCGCTTTTGTTATAATGCCAAAGGATTTGTCGAAACTTGGTGTTACGAATGATCGGAACTGTGATGGGATTTTGTTCAGGAAACCGATCATGTAGTCGATACCTCTTTTTACCTTGGTTACATCATTGATTTTGCTGAGGTAGGTAGCGAATTTGTCGTTCATGGTCAGCTTTTCCTGGCTCAGCGGCGCTTTATCGTATGCTTCCGCGATATAATCGAAGTCGGCTTCCGTGCCTTTTGAAATCAGGATATCGGTCACCACCTCACCCAAACTGCCTTTCGCGTCCTTGCCGTATTTGCGGGCCAGTGAATATGCATTCTCTCCATCCAATGCCGTCAACCCTTTTAGCGCAGAGCCTGCCACTGAATATGATGAATCATTGATGGCTTTGTCGTAAATGTATTTGTATTTGGCGTCGCCGTTCTTCACCAGGAAATCAATGGCCGCGGCGCGAACCAGGCTGTGGCGGTCTTTCTGCGCGATTTCTTCTATGTCAGACAATACCACTTTATCGTTCTTATAAGGAGACATGGCCAGTTTGCGGATTGTATTTACACGCAGGCGATGGAATTTATCCCTTAAGCCATTGGCGATTTCAGGCATATTTTTCTTGGCAAAGAAATCGATCGCTTCCATACGGTCAACATAGTTGCGTGCGTATTTCCATTGTGCCACATACATTTCTTCGGGTTTGTTGTCTGTTTTTTCAGCCAGCAGGTATTTGTCGGCATCCACATTGATCAACTCTGGCTTGCCGTTTACATTGAATGTGAAACTGTCTACCTTGTTTTCTACCCATACATCATAGCGTTTGCGGTTTCCGGCTTCATACACATCAATGGCGATGGGCAGTTTGAAAACCTTACCTGATTTTTGTGTTTGTTCTACGGTAACAGTGGCTTTGCCCGGAACATCAAAATTGTAACTGATCTTCAACTTCGGGTGACCGCTACCGTAATACCATTGGTTAAAGAACCAGTTCATGTCGCGGCCTGTCACTTCTTCAAAAGCCAGTCGTAACTGATCGGCTTCGCCTGTTTTGAATTTATTGGTAGCCAGGTAATTGTTCAGCGATTTGAAGAAGGCATCGTCTCCAACAATATGGCGGAGCATATGCAAAATGCGACCGCCTTTGTTGTAGCTGACGGCGTCAAACATGTCTTCCTTATTGGCATAATGATGGCGTACAAGGTCTTTTTGCTCGCTGCCGCTCATCAGGTAGCCACGCATGTCATCCATATGGTGTGCATCGGCAAAATCCTTTCCGTACTTATATTCATCCCAGAGATATTCGCTGTAATTGGCAAAGCTTTCGTTTACGGTTAACTGGCTCCAGCTTTCTGTGGTAACCAGGTCGCCAAACCATTGGTGGAATAACTCATGCGCGATGGTTTCTTCCCATGAATTGCCGTCAACCAGTTCGCGGCTGTTCTGGTATGCGCTTTCCTGGTGAATGGTGGCTGTCGTATTTTCCATCGCACCGCTCACATAATCGCGGCTCACAATTTGAGCATACTTCGGCCATGGGAAATCAATGCCCAGTAAGTCAGAGAAGAACTTCATCATTTCAGGCGTGTTGCCAAATACCTTTTTGGCATAAGGCGCTTGTTCTTTCTCTACATAATAGCTGACTTCTTTGCCTTTGTAGGGACTGTCTTTAATCACGCTGTATTCGCCAACACCCATGAAGAACAGGTAAGGCGCGTGTGGCAGGTCCAGCTTCCAGGTATCGGTGCGTGTGCCATCAGTATTTTTCTTCTGGCTAACCAGCAGTCCATTACTCAGGGTTACGTATTTTTCAGGTACCGTCATGGCCAGTTCTTGTGTGGTTTTCTGGTTGGGTTTATCGATGGTCACCATCCATGCGCTGTTTGATTCGGTTTCGCCCTGCGTCCAGATTTGTGTAGGCTTGCCCTTTTCTTCGCCGCGGGGATTGATGAAATACAATCCTTTGGCATCGGTAATGGCTGCACTGCCTTCCGCTTTTAACTCATCAGGCTTGCTGATATAATCAAAGTAAAGGGTATATGAATCTTTCGAACTATAGGTTTTATCGAGCTTGATGCGGAGTTCCATGCCATCGTAGCTGTATTTTAAGGGAACTTTCGCTTTGCTGGCATTCACCAGGGCCACTTCCTTAAACTCCATACCTTTGGCATCAAGGGTTACGGAATCGGTGGGGTAAAAATGGGGGCGAAGGGTCAGCCATTCTTTCCCATACAGGTACGATTTACTGAAATCGAACCGTACATCCAGTTTGGTATGCACCACATTGTTGATTTTAGTAGGGGTGGCCCTGAAAATTTTTTTCCAGGATGTGTCCGCAGGTTCCTGTCCCATTTGGGCAAAAACCGACAGGCAACTGAAGGCCGCCGCCAGCAATAAAGTCGTTCTCTTCATATTTGATTTGATTTATAGGGTAAAAGTAAATGCCTGACGCAAATAATGAGGCCAATTTTTTTATAAATGGCAAATCGGGCAGTTTAAGTAGCTTTGACCGGCATACCGCAATTATTCATGATGAGATTTCTGCCAGTTTTTCTTTTTACCGTGCTGATGCAGCAAGTGCAGGCGCAAACCTTTCATTATCTGTACCTTGAAACGGAGGGTGGACAGCCTTTTTATGTCAGGATGCAGCAAAAAACCTATTCATCGGCAGCCTCGGGTTACCTTCTGATACCCAGGTTAAGTGCCGGTAAACAAGTGATGACCATTGGGTTTCCCGGTGATGCCAGGCCAAGGGAATACGCCATCATGCTGCAGCATGATGCAGGGTATATGTTGCGAAAAACAAATTCGGGCAACTGGGCGCTCACTGACCTGGCAGACCCATTAAAAATGATCCCCGTTCCCGATTCCACGCCAACCAACACATCCTCGTCTACCCAGGGCAGCCTTTCCGATCTGTTATCCCAGGTGGTGGGAGATACGGAACTGGCTAAAGAAAAAAAATCAGATTCCGCTATAGAAGAAAAAAGCGGGGAAGCCGCAACGATGACTTTACAGCCGGAAACTTCCATTGACAAGAAATCTTCAAAACCCCAGTTGGTTCAAACAATCAGTCGGCAGGCCGGGCCCACCGGATGGAATGCATTGTATATTGTACAGAATGCAGACAAAGAGGATACGGTCAGTGTATTGATTGAGGCGCCAAGTGAAATGGCCATTGAAGCTCAACCGGCAAGGGGCCAGAAAGATTCATCCATAACCACCGCTCAAACCAAGGTTGCTGCACCTGTAAAGCCCAACACATGCAAGTCAGTCGCGGGCATGACGGAGTTTTTGCGCTTGCGTAAATTGATGGCCGCCCAGCAAACGGAAGAAGCCATGACTGAACAGGCCAGGAAGTTTATGCGTAATACGTGCATCAGCACAGATCAGGCTAAGCGATTATCTGACCTGTACCTTACGGAAAAAGAACGGTATGCTTTTTTTGACCTGGTCTACCCGAATATCACTGACCCCGATCGTTTCCCGGAACTGGAAAAACAACTGACCGACACATATTATATCAACCGCTTCAGGGCCATGTTGCGTTAATTAAGGTTTATGGCAAGGTATTTTTTATCCGTCGCTTATCAGGGGTCTGCTTATGCAGGTTTCCAGGTGCAGCAAAACGCGGTCACCATTCAATCGGAACTGGAGCGTGCCATGGCAGTATATTTCCGGGAACCTGTCGGGCTAACAGGTTCATCGCGCACAGATAAGGGTGTACACGCTGTTGAAAATTATTTTCATTTTGATTTTGCCTATTACGACCCCTCCGCCTGGCAGCACCATATCTATCATATCAATGCGATATTGCCGCCCGACATTGTTGTACTGGCCGTTCGCCTCGTCAGGGACGGCGCGCATTGCCGTTTTGATGCGTTAAGCAGGGAATACGAATACCGCATTTATCAGCATAAAAACCCATTCCTGGATCAGCGGGCCTATTTTTTCCCGTTTAAACTTGATCTTGATGCGATGCGCTCTGCAGCCGCGATGCTGATGGAGTACGATGATTTCAGTAGTTTTTCGAAACGGAATACACAGGTAAAGACATTCATTTGCAATATCATGGTTAGTGAATGGATATGTAAAGATGATTGCCTGATTTTTCACGTTCAGGCCGACCGCTTCCTGCGCGGTATGGTGCGTGGACTCACTGGTACCATGTTGCGTGTGGGGACCGGTAAGGTTTCCGTGCCAAATTTTGCTGCTATTATTGACAGTAAGGATTGCACACAAGCAGATTTCTCCGTGCCTGCACATGGTTTGTATTTGATGAAAGTGGCTTATCCGGATGATATTTTTATCGGATGATTTCTGATTATGAATGCTTATTTTTAAGGACAAGGTTCTATGCCTATGTCTTTCTTTCTTCCTGCGGCAACCTTACTGTTATGCCTAACCTTTGAGAGGGCTTTTGCACAGCCATACAAGGCGCAGGATTCTGTTGCCATTTACAAAATGCTGGAAGAAGCCGATGCCAGTGACCTTTCCGGCGACATGGATAAGGCATTGGGCCATGCACGTGAAGCGCTGGCATTAAGCAAGTCGAAAAAAATGGACCGGGGCGCGGGTTTCGCATTGCTGAAAATCGCGGACCTAGTGTTGAAAAAGGATGGAGCGGCGAAAACTTCCGCTTTGTATGACGAACCATTCAGGATCGGGCTTAGGCTGAACGATAGTTTCCTGTTGGGTTTAACCAAGCACCAGTTGGCACAATATTACCGCGACCAGGTACAGTACCCTGAAGCCATTGATTCGTATAAACAAGCTGTTTCATTTTATCGACCTTCTGCCGAAGGGCATTACATCGCTTTGGCAAGCAATGACCAGGGACTGCTGTATGAACGGATGGGGCAGTACGATAAGGCCATCGACATGTACCTGCAGGCCATCCGTTTTTTTGAAAAGGAAAATGATATCAAGGAAGCTGCGAACACCACAGGCAATATCGGCATCGTGTATTACAGGATGGGGAAGAAGCAGGAAGCGATCCGTCAGTTCAGGGTTTCTGCGTCAATGAGGGAAAGCATTGGTGATGTAAAAGGGCTCACGGCTGTGTATGGCAACTTGGTTACCGCTTTTTCATCCCTCGATCAGCAGGATTCCGCCAGCCATTATCAGCGCCTGGCTTTGCAGAATGCGGAAAAGACCGGCGTGAAACATACATTGGCGCAAGCTTACGCTAATGCGTCTTCACTTGCATCACGGCAGCAAAAATGGAAAGAGGCGCTGGATTATGAACGCAAATCAATTGCCTTATACCAGGATGTGGGGGATCAGCTTAAGCTGGCCAACAGGTTTCTGTCATTAGGGTTGATTTACGATAAATTGAATGATTCCATTGCTGCTGAAAATTCATTCGCCAGCGCGATGGATATCGCGCGAAAACTGCAGAACAAACCACTCTTTCAAAGCATTTATACAAGCGGTTCGGCATTTTACGCGAGAAGGAACAACCATCAGCGGGCCCTAGATTATTTTAAATTTTCCACTGCATATAAAGACAGTGTGTTGAACGAAAAAGTCAGTGCCAATGTGGAGGAACTGAAAACGAAGTATGAAACGGAAAAAAAGGATTTTGATATTGCCAGGCTTGAAACAGAAAAGAAGCTGAAGCAATTGGAACTGGAAAAGAAAACTGCGATTATAGAAGGCAATCGCATATTGGCTGCCAGGAAAGAAGCTGAAATTGCCTTGTTGAAAAGGGATGAAGAAATTAAAAGGCTTGAACTGGCGCAAAAGAAAGAGGAACTGGCCCGGCAGGAATTATTGGCCAGGGAATCGGAGCAACAGGTGCTGAGGTCGTTGCAGGAATTGCAAATCGCGGAAAACGAGAAAAAATTACGGCAAAGGCAACTCGAGCGGGAACGTTTATTGCGCAACGGCATGATTGCCCTGGTTGTTTTATTATTCCTGATTGGATGGTTGTTGTTTAACCGCTTTAAACTGAGGAAAAAACTGGAGGAAAAAGAAAAATTGCTCGAAGTGCGGAACAGGATTTCGAAAGACCTGCATGATGATATTGGCAGCACACTGACGAGTATTCATATCCTGAGCCGGGCTTCGGAACAATCACTCGAAAAAGAGCCTGGAAATGTCAGAAGAATGCTGGGCGATATTTCGCAACAAAGCCAGTCGATACAACAGAATATGAGCGATATTGTATGGGCCATCCGCCCCGACAACGACAAAGTGGAAAATCTCGTCAACCGGATGCGTGAGAATATCGGGCTTACCCTGGAACCCAGGCAGATCCAATGCAGCTTTGAGGCCGATGAGAACCTGTTGCGCCAGTCATTGCCCATGGAAGCCCGCAAGGAAATCCTGTTGATATATAAAGAGGCCATCAATAATATCCTGAAACATGCGCATGCTACTGAAGTGAATATTCGCGTAACCCGGCAGGATGGCTTTTTAAGGATGACGGTGCGGGATAACGGGACCTGGAAGGAAAAGTCAACCACGTATAGCGGAACGGGCACCACGTCTATGTCGCAAAGGGCCGCGTCCATTAACGGTACCCTGCGCATTGATGGTTCAGCACATGGAACCACCGTAACCCTTGATGTACCTGTAACATGATTATGTGACAAAGTATGGCCTTTATATAATAGTAATTTTGATTGATCAATGGGAGTAAAAATCATTATTTACGAAGACAACCAACACCTCCGCAACAGTTTGCAGTCGCTGCTCCGTTTCCAGGACGAAATAGAACTGCAGGCTATTTTGCCAAACGCCCAAACCGTGTTGCAGGATATAGAAGTTTTTTCGCCGGATGTGGTGCTGATGGATATAGATATGCCCGTAGTTAATGGTATTGAAGCATTAAGGCAAATCCGCAACCAGTACCCTGAATTGCCGGTTTTGATGCTCACTGTTTTTGAAGACAACGATAATATATTTCATGCCATCTGTGCCGGTGCCAGCGGGTATCTGCTCAAGAAAAATATTGACCAGGTTGTGCCCGCGGTCCGCGATGTGTTAAGCGGCGGCGCGCCCATGACGGGTGTTGTGGCCCGAAAGGTTTTATCGCTATTCCCGAAACCGGCCATGCCTCAGCCAGCAGATGACCATTCATTATCGGCAAGGGAAACGGAATTGTTGCAACTCCTGATCAGGGGCTACAGTTATAAAATGATAGCCGACGAGTTACAGATCGCCCTCGAAACCGTGCGCACACATATCAAAAGGATATACCGGAAACTCCAGGTAAACAGCGCTACAGAAGCCATTTATAAAGCTACACGCGGAGGCTCCCTCTAAATGATTTCCCTAATAAGCTAATGTTGTCCCATCATCATGGGATTGTTATCCTTTAGCAGCTCGTATAATTTCACATCCTCAGTCATCCATTAAACTGATTATATGTGGCATTATATCCTGCGCTTAAATTTTATTTTAATCTTATGCATATCCTTCACGATTGTTCAGCAAGCCAACGCCCAGGTTGATGCCCGCGTTTGTTATTGTTTCAGCCAATCGGTGCCGGATGATTTCATGTTTTCTTCCAGGGCTTTTTACGGTACAATGGGCATAACCCTGTCCCGGGATATTGAGATCAGGCCGGCGCAGTCAGACTATGTCAGGTTCTCTATACCAAAACTGCCACTGCAAAAGGGCTGTTCGGCATCATATACATTGTATGTGGCCGATATGTCGGGTAAGAAAGTGTTTGAAGCTACCGGTCAAACCGGGCAGTTCAGTTACCGCTTTCCTGCATGTGGAACCACCTATGAAGTTGTATTGATGGCCGCAGCAAAGTCTGGGAAAGGATCTGATGGCCAATGTGTACGGCGTGTACGCTTTAGGGTTAGTCCGGTGTGTAACCAGGTAGTATGCGAATGCTTTATGCAAAAAAATACAAAGTCATTGTCTGCCGGCGATTTGTCGGTCAGCGGCCAGGTGCAATGCCTGCCTTCTTCATCCGGTAAACGGAATTATGTGGTCAGGTTTTCAGTTACCAATAAAACGAACTGTATCCTGAACCTGCAATCAATGACCGTGCACGGGCAAACCATTGAAGTGCCTGCAATCAATACGGCGCCGAAAGGAACAACCAGTGGTATGTCATTGGGTTTTTCCACGCCTGTATCGCAAAATCCACCCGCGGATAATAAGCTGGGAATGCTCGTCCGCTACAGCCTTAATGGCAGGAAATGTGCCATGAGCCTTGAATTGCCTTATCAATCTTGTCAATAAAAAAAATCAAAAATATGAAGCAGGCATTATTATGTACATTCTGTATCTGTTTACTGGTAATTTCTTTACCATTGACCGCTCAGGAACCGGCGAAAAAATCGAAGGCTGTAAAAACAGCCGAGACAGCCAATCAGAAATCAAGGGAAATCAGTGAAGCCAGCGGGCAAATCATGAATGAGTCGCAGCAAGTGGCTTCCAATGTGCAACAAACGGTAGCCAATGCAAAAGCGGTGGTGAAGATATTTGAACCCATCCTGAGGTTCAGGCTTAAAAAGAAAGCGGCATCAGAAAGCCCTGTTGCTTCAGCGGAAGCACCGGTTGCGGCGCAGCAGGAACAAGCTGCCGGATCCGGCGAACAAACAGCAACAACGCAATCCGATATGCAGGCTACTTATGTGACGCCATCTGATATCGCCTCCGGCACAGAAATTATCGCGGAAAGCGCTGCGTATAATACCGATGGAACAGCCAACCTTGGCAGCCAGAATAATAAAAAATTTGGTTGCTATATCGATATGATGCGCGGTGCCATACTTGATGAGGTGGATGCCGCTGGCCAGTCAAAATCAATTGACCTCATTTTCACGGCTACAAATGCTTTCAATGAGCAGGTGCCAATGTATGCATTCCTCACCCCTTCGTATGTAAAAAATGATGCTTTCGCGTATAATTTCTTCAAAGGCGTTAACTACAAAGACAGGAATATCCCACCCGCTTCATGGGAAGAAGTCAATGAATCTGAAGTAGCCATGACGGCACTTACAGGCGATAAGTTTGAGAAAATCCAGAACAATAACCAACTCATGGCAGTGATTAAACAAGTGCGGGGGTTTGGACAAAAAGTGGAAAGCCGCACCAAACTCGATGGCAAAGTCATTGCCGTTAAAACAGAAATGGGTGACCGCACTGCATACGGTTTGCTGTATATCATGAACCATTATGGTACAACAGGGGAAAACGGGTATTTGAAAGTAAAGATCAAAGTGACGGGATTTGATGCCACAGGCGATGGCAACCCGGATGCTTCCATGTATCAAACCTCATATTAATGCTAAAAAAAATAAACATGAAAACACTCATAACAGCAGGTACATTATTAATATCACTTAACCTGTGTGCACAATTACCGGCTGCAAAATCGAAAGCAATTACAGCGCCATTGAATACCAACAGGCAGGTGCTATCAACGCAATATGAGCTGGATAATTTTGAAACAACGGTTAATGTGCGCATCAGAAGGGGGGAAGATGGATTGAGGCCCGGACAAATGGTTCACGCGATGCTGCAGCTCACGGATGGGCGCGTGATTCGGGCAACACAAAATGATATTCCCATATCGGCGGAAAAGATTTTTGAATTTAGTGGCGGCACAATACCGATCAACAACGACAGGTTTCGAAACCAGTCGGAGTATGGCAATATCGGCCCCTTTACATTCCGCGGCAGGTCCAGCCGGATACAATCCCTTCAATTGGTCATTTATGAGCAGGGAAGGATGCCTTCGGAAACACCCGATAATTTTGATGTAGCGGGCATTGAGATGAAGGCGTTTGTAACTGATATTAAGCAGACGCCGAAACGCATAGTGGAGTCTTCACGAACGATACTGAATGAAACATACAGCGGACTGCGTGTGTTTGGCAGTGGCGTGCTGCTTACCCGCGAGCTAAGGCCAAAGGGAACGTACCTGCCTTTGCAAAAAGACGAAGTCCCCCCACCACTTAAATTTTACCTCCTCACGGGCGGTGATGCTATGAAATCCGGTTTCAGCCACGCCAAATTCCTGGTGGAATTAAAAAGCGGCGGGATTTTGGAAACCGATATACGCGGGGCGACAAGGAGCAATTACCTGTTGATCGGACAAACATCCACCAATATCAAATGGCATGATATCAAACGGATTGGTATCCGGTACATCTATCCGTCAAACATGTTTGACCGCGACGATTGGCTGCTAAGCGGGCTCGCGGTTGACTATGATTCCTTTTATGTGGGCCCTATCCGCATATTTACTGATTGGAAGCTGAATAAAACATTCAATGGCGATGGCCAGGGTACCACCTGGTGGAGCCCGGTGCTGAATCTATGATCCCTGGTGGCTAACGGAAATGGACAAACGAAAATATTCATCAAACTAAAACATATGAAAAAGCAAATCCTGGCATCATTGGTATGCCTGTCGATATCAAACATGGTTTTTTCGCAATTGGGCGGGGTGCTGACCAAGCCAATGCCCGAAAAGGAATTTCAGCAGGTGAAATCCATGCTTGGGAAAATGGACCCCAAGTCTTACCTCATCAAAATGAAAGTGGTTGGCGCTAACGGGCAGGTCAGGAATGAAATATTGGGTATGAAAAACCTGGCGGGATTACAGAAAGACGCGTTGACTGGTGGTTTTTCAGTAGATAACAGCGCGTCGATGTTTAAGGTTCCCGGCCGTGACGGTACGCAGGGAAACAATGGGCCGGGCTTTGGCATCAATAACGGCACCAGGTCGGAGCCAGGGAATAATAACAGCCAGGGTTCAGGGTTTGGCATGAACAACCCAAACCAGGGAGGTGTGCAGGAACCCGGTGCCGGCGCGGGTAACCAGTCTGGGCAGGGTTTTGGTACCCGTATAGACCAGATGGGAAATAATGCACCTGGCATTTCGAGGCCGGCAGGAATGGCAATGGGTAAAGATGGAGCCACCACCGGCGGGGGTGATAAGCCGGATGCGGGCGGAAGCAAAACAGACCCAGGACCAAAAACCGGGTCAAATGCAGGCAGTGGAGGTGCTACACCACCTTCATCCGGAGGAGACCGGACCCCACCCAACAGCACGGGAAGCGGGGGCAGCGGAGGCGACAGGACGCCACCCAACAGCAGCGGAGATCGTACCCCACCTAATTCTTCTGGCGTAAACAGTGGTGGAAATTACACCACAACACCTCCCAATCGTAGTCCGGACGGCCCCAAGCCCCCAAACGATTACGGTGGAAACAATGTACCGGGAGGGACCCGGGCATCTATGCCCAACCCGGATCAATCATCCGGAAATGGCAAACTGGCATTGGCTCCTGGAAGCCAGGGAGCAGCGGGTGCTGTACGGACGAGCCCATCCATGGCAGCCGGTATCAAAAAGCCGGGATTGGCAACGGGGAGGTCGATCATTACTTTACCAGGCAATTTTCAACAGGGAAGTTATTTTATTTGCGACCAATGTAATTCCAAATCGCTTGGAGTAGCCGGCGTTCAGAAGCTTGAGCGCTTGTTGATGAAATACAAATGATGCCTGGAAAGCCGGATACGAATGAGCTTAGCCGGTAATTTGCCGTGATGATGCATCGGGTTAGCCCGAATACAATCAGATTGCCCCTGATAAGGATCGGCGGGTATCCGGTTAAATGAACGGCATGGGTATCCTCCCGCGGATTTGGTGAATGGGGAAACGAAAAAAATGAGGCTTTGCGGATTCAGGTTTCATGCGGGTTTCAGGCATTGATCAGGATAAAGATTCAAAAAAACTTTGTTGGTTATGCGGAACACCCTATCTTTGCCCTCCGCTTTTGAAAAAAGAGCAGTTCTTTACATCGAAATCAAGCCAAAAACAAGGATAAGTTTTCCACATACCTGAAAATAAATTTGGAGGATATGTTGAGGTCAAATACCTTTGCACTCCCAAATGAAAATCAGGCAGATCTGAAAAGAAATTTGGAAAAAAAGTTCTGAAAAATTTTGGTTGAATCAATAAGGCCTCTTACCTTTGCACTCCCGAATCAAAAACGGGTTTAAAAGTAAAGCCGAAAGATCTTTGAAAGTTTGGAAATAGCAGCGATAATCTCATGATTATCAAGGTAAAGGTTAACGCAACAATACACATTTTGATTGACGTTAATTTCCGATGAAATTACAGTCAGTTCAAACAACTCATTTACAATGGAGAGTTTGATCCTGGCTCAGGATGAACGCTAGCGGCAGGCTTAATACATGCAAGTCGAGGGGCAGCGCGGGTAGCAATACCTGGCGGCGACCGGCAAACGGGTGCGGAACACGTACGCAACCTTCCCGAAACTGGTGAATAGCCCTCCGAAAGGAGGATTAATACACCGTAACATAATGAAGTGGCATCATTTTATTATTATAGCTCCGGCGGTTTTGGATGGGCGTGCGCCTGATTAGGTAGTTGGCGGGGTAACGGCCCACCAAGCCTGCGATCAGTAACTGGTGTGAGAGCACGACCAGTCACACGGGCACTGAGACACGGGCCCGACTCCTACGGGAGGCAGCAGTAAGGAATATTGGTCAATGGACGCAAGTCTGAACCAGCCATGCCGCGTGAAGGATGAAGGTCCTCTGGATTGTAAACTTCTTTTATATGGGACGAAAAAAGGGGATTCTTCCTCACTTGACGGTACCATAGGAATAAGCACCGGCTAACTCCGTGCCAG
>DDTB01000020.1 GCA_002343985.1 Chitinophagaceae bacterium UBA2375
ATTTAATATGTATGATGGATTTAATTCTATCCCAGTTTATGCAAGACAGGATAGGGGCCAGTAAAAAGGGTAGGATTATGCTCCGGTACCGGATAATTGACCCGGTATTTGGAATGATAAATCCTGTGATAACAAGTAAGGTTATGGCCAAGCCAACGCCAAACCATAAAAATGAATGGTTCAGGTTTTGTTGGCGCTTATGAAAGAAAATGCACGCCAGCGCCAGGATTTGAAGCAATAGTAATTCCACAGCCATGGGTATGAGAAAAGGACTGCTGTCATCCCTGATATATGGTCTGAAAAATCCATGGTTGATGGCAGTAGGCAAAGCGCTAAGAAATGAACCGGCATTTGGCTCAAGTTCCGGCATCGATAATTGTGTGCTGGCAACAGGCAATGATGCAAAATCCTTTTTTTTCTGTACAATAACCGATAAAACCTTATTGCTGCTAAAAGCCGACAACATCAGCAATATTGTTGCCGCGAAAGCCCAAATTTTCTTCCTGGTTAGGCTGGACGCGTACATCCCAAGAGAGATTGGCAGCAGAATCACCGCGATATAATTCCGGATCAGGAGGATGATAAGCCAGGATAGAATGAGTAAGGTCCAGCGCCGGACACTTCCTTTTGTAAAGATGATTTGATACAAGGCATACGCATAAAACCCCAACATCGCCAATACAATCAAATCCTTGTAAATGCCGGAACCAAAGTAAAGGGTGGATGGCAGCAGGAAACAAGCTATAACCAGGGCTGTTTCCTTTCCCGGTATTGCTTTGCGGTAAACCCGGAACAATGCCGCCAACCCTGCAAAGCACACGCTGTTGAAGAAAATGCTGTTGATGTAATAATTGCCCCCGCTGAAAATATTGCAAATGGCAATGGCTTTGATGATCAGGTTGTTTTTCAGGTCGTTCCAATATGAGCCCACAGAATCAAAAAATCCTCCGTAATGATGATATACGGATGAAAAAATGTTTGTGGCAAAACTCGCAGGGTCTTCCTTTAATAACTGGTATTCAAGGATGCCTTCCTGCTGCAATGCCCAATAATCATTTCCGGGATAATAGCGTTGCGAGATCCATCCAATCAGCAAACCGGCCGATATTTTTATCAGGAATAATGGGATAATCCAATGTTTAGGGATGCCGGAATCCCGTATAAAGTGCCATCGACGGATCAGGTAGCTGATGATGAACAGGTATGTAAAAAATAATAAATAATCCAACGGAGTGTCTTATGCCGGAAAGTTAATAAAATAATGAGTGCCGTCTCTCTATATGATTCCGCTGCGCTTTACCTTTACGGCCAAAACAGAACCCTCACGCTCATGGAAATCAATGCCTCGGTTGCCGCACAGTTACGCATCACGGAAGAAGAATTCTTACTCATCATTGACAAACTGGGCCGGACTCCAAACTTTACTGAGTTGTGCGCTTTCAGCGGTATGTGGAGTGAACACTGCAGTTATAAAAATTCCATCAAATGGTTAAAGACTTTGCCGCGCGAGGGTAAGAAAATGCTGGTTAAAGCAGGTGAGGAAAACGCTGGATTGATGGATATTGGTGATGGATATGGAGTGGTTTTTAAAATTGAATCGCATAACCATCCTTCCGCCATCGAACCATTCCAAGGTGCGGCCACGGGTGTTGGAGGTATCAACCGGGATATTTTCACCATGGGTGCGCGCCCAATCGCCTCCCTCAATTCCCTTCGGTTTGGTAAACTTGATGACGCCAAAACCCAGCACCTGCTGGCGGGTGTGGTACATGGGATTGGCCATTACGGCAACTGCTTTGGTGTGCCTACAGTGGGCGGGGAAATTTATTTTGAAAACTGCTATCATACGAACCCGTTAGTGAATGCCATGAGTGTGGGCATTGTAAAAAACGGGGAAACGGTTTCAGCTACAGCGGAAGGCGAGGGCAACCCTGTTTTCTTTGTGGGTAGCGCCACGGGAAAAGATGGCATTGGGGGCGCTTCATTCGCCAGCGCGGAGATTACCGAAGACAGCGCCGAAGAGTTGCCCGCCGTTCAGGTAGGTGACCCATTCCAGGAAAAGAAATTACTGGAAGCATGTCTTGAAGTGATTCAAACCGGTGCCGTAGTAGGTATGCAGGATATGGGTGCGGCAGGTATCATTTGCTCAACTTCTGAAATGAGTGCAAAAGGCAAAGCCGGTATGCGCATTCATCTCGATAAAGTGCCGGCCCGTCAGCAAAATATGAAAGCCTGGGAATTGCTCCTCAGCGAAAGCCAGGAACGCATGTTGCTGGTGGTGAAAAAAGGTGAGGAAGAAAAAGTGCTGAAAGTGTTTGAAAAATGGGACCTGCCTTGCAGTGAAATTGGTGAAGTGACCACCGATGGCATCCTCCGGTTTTTTATGCATGGACAGCTTGAAGCGGAGTTGCCGGCCGATGAACTGGTGTTGGGTGGCGGTGCCCCTCAATACGACCGGGCCTATGCGGAACCGGCTTACCTGGAAAAAATCCGCGGTTTTAACCAGGATACAATACCACAGCCTGCCGATTTTAAAGCCATCGCGAAGCAACTCGCCACGATGCCCAATATCGCGTCTAAGCAATGGGTGTACAATCAATACGACAGCATGGTGGGAACCGGCAATACCAATACCAATAGCCCAAGTGATGCCGCCGTAGTTATTGCCAAACCAACAAGCAAGGCCCTGGCACTGACAACAGATTGCAACAGCCGCTATGTATTTGCCGATCCGTATAAAGGCGCGATGATCGCTGTAGCAGAGGCCGCACGCAATATCGTATGCAGCGGGGGCGAACCGCTGGGCGTCACCAATTGCCTGAATTTTGGCAATCCATACGACCCGGGCGTGTATTACCAGTTTGTGCAGGCTATCAAAGGAATGGGCGATGCATGCCGGAAATTTGATACACCGGTTACAGGCGGTAATGTGAGTTTTTACAACCAGTCGCCCGATGGCCCGGTGTACCCAACGCCAACTATAGGAATGGTTGGGTTACTGCCTTCGGCGAAAGAAAAAATGTCACTCGACTTCAAAGCGACAGGTGACCTTGTTTATTTATTGGGAAAACCTGTTAATGATATCTGCTCTTCAGAATACCTGCATAAAATTGTAGGCGAAGAATTTTCGCCGGCCCCATACATTAACCTTGATGAAGAACTGTCCCTGCATCAATTGTTGCTTGCACTCATCAGGGGTAAATACATTAATGCCGCGCACGATATCAGTGAAGGCGGCCTCTTCATCGCCTTGCTGGAATCTGCCATGCCGCGCGGATTGGGTTTTACCGTGAGCCAAACGGTCACGGGTATACGAAAAGATGCCTGGTGGTTCGGGGAAGCGCAGGGAAGGGCCATTGTATCCGTATCTCCCGGCATGGAAACTTCATTCCTTGATTGTGTACATAAAAGCGCGGTACCTGTTCAATGTATTGGAAAAATCCAGGGTACTGATCTGGTGATTGACGGAAAATCCTGGGGTGCTGTGGCCGACTGGAAACATGGTTATGACCATGCCATCGGCAGCATGCTGAAAGGGCACGACAGCGAACATGCATTATCGGCACTGTAATCAGTACCGGTTTCTGAAACCCTCTCTGGGTAAGGGTTGTGGCTGATTTTTCATTTCCAGGTAAATCAAATTTCAGTATCCGCTGAAATCTGCCTAACTTTGCATGACCTTCAGGATTTTTTCATTCCCTCCGGTCAAATAAAAAATAATGTGCTGTATCCCGGCTTGCCGGTGCCCGTCGTTATTTGTATTTTTTGATTATTAACGCTTTATATATATCAGTGCCATGGCCAAGTATATTTTTGTTACCGGGGGCGTAACATCATCATTGGGAAAAGGTATCATTGCCGCTTCTTTGGCGAAACTCTTACAGAGCCGTGGTTTGAAAGTGACCATCCAAAAGTTTGACCCATATATAAACGTTGATCCCGGTACACTCAATCCTTATGAACATGGCGAATGCTTTGTAACCGATGACGGCGCGGAAACGGATCTTGACCTCGGCCATTATGAACGCTTTTTGAATATCTCAACATCCCAGGCAAACAATGTAACCACTGGAAGGATTTATCAAACCGTCATTAATAAGGAAAGGGAAGGGGAATACCTCGGAAAAACGGTTCAGGTTGTGCCGCATATCACCGATGAAATCAAGCGAAGGATGATGTTGCTGGGAGAGTCTGGCGAATATGATATTGTCATTACGGAAATTGGCGGAACGGTCGGTGATATTGAAAGCCTCCCTTTCATTGAAGCCGTGAGGCAGTTACAATGGGAACTTCCTGAGGAAGATTGTGTGGTAGTCCACCTGACATTGATCCCATACCTTAAAGCGGCAAAAGAACTGAAAACAAAACCAACACAGCACAGTGTGCGCCTGCTGAGCCAGGAAGGCGTTCACCCTAACGTGATTGTATGCCGTACCGAACATCCACTAACGGCGGAGCTTAAACGAAAAATCGCGTTGTTCTGCAATGTAAAGCCCAATGCCGTGATTGAGGCACTGGATGCATCCACAATCTATGAGGTGCCATTGAAAATGCTGGATGAAGGGTTGGATGTGATTGTGCTGAAAAAGCTTCAGATCAATGGATATGCAGCCCCGGATTTACAAAAATGGCGCGGTTTCCTCGATAAGCTGCATCACCCCAAGGGTAAAGTAACCATCGGGTTAATCGGAAAATATATTGAACTGCAGGATGCCTATAAATCAATCCTGGAAGCCTTCGTGCACGCGGGCGCGGTGAACCAGTGTAAAGTGCAGGTGGTTAATATACACAGCGAGCATATTACGCCTCAAAACGTAGCAGAAAAGTTAAAAGACCTCGACGGGCTTCTGGTAGCGCCGGGTTTCGGTTCTAGGGGCGTGGAAGGCAAAATCACCGCCGTACAGTACGCGCGCGAGCAAAAACTTCCCTTCTTTGGCATCTGCCTCGGTATGCAAATGGCCGTGATTGAATTCGCCAGGCATGTACTGGGCTGGAAGCAGGCGCACTCCACTGAAATGGATGCTTCCACACCATTTCCTGTGATCGCCCTGATGGAAGAACAGAAAAAAGTGAAAAAGAAAGGCGGGACCATGAGGCTGGGGGCTTATCCCTGCAAAATTGACCCGCATTCCCTGGCTTACCAGGTGTACCAGTCAACGGATATCAGCGAGCGGCACAGGCATCGTTGGGAATTCAACAATAATTACATCAACGATTTCATGCATGCGGGTTTGGTCCCTAGTGGGAAAAACCCTTCCAATGGATTGGTTGAAATCGTGGAACTCAAGAATCATCCGTTCTTTATCGGCGTACAATACCATCCTGAACTCAAGAGTACGGTCGAAAATCCACATCCTGTTTTTGTGGGTTTCATTCAGGCCGCGAAATACCATGCCGAACATAAACAACAGGCTATGGCATCCATGCGCGAAAAACAATCCGCGTAAGCGTTTCAAAAGCTAATCAAACAGCTTATGCAGAAAAGAAGCATGGAGGAACTTTCCCGAAAATCCGTCGAAGAGTTTAAAAGATCGGAGAAAACGCCTGTAATCGCGGTACTTGAAAATGTCAGGAGCGCGTATAACGTAGGCTCCGTCTTTCGCACCGCCGACGCTTTTCTCCTGCAAGCGGTTTACCTGACCGGCTATACGGCATATCCACCACATAAGGAAATCCGGAAAACTGCCCTTGGGGCTGAGGATTCTGTCGACTGGCGGCACTTTCCCAATGCTTCCGAAGCCATTGAAGCCCTCAGGGAAATGGGTTATCGGGTCTATGCTGTAGAGCAGGTGCACGAATCCATAATGCTTCAGGATATGGTTACGGCACCGGATGAGAAAATTGCCGTTATCTTTGGCAATGAAGTAACGGGTGTGGAACAGGATACCATTGCAAAATGTGACGCCTGTATCGAAATCCCGCAAATCGGCATGAAACATTCGCTGAACATTGCCACTGCAGCAGGTGTTGTATTGTGGGAACTTACCCGTAACAGGGTTTTTGTAAAATGATTGGATGCATTCCCATAGCATCGTCTGCAAAGTTTACATTTATTGATGACCTGACCGGGCCTTTGTTATGATCAAACATTATTTATCGCTGATCAAATTTTCTCATACCATTTTCGCGATGCCTTTCGCGATGATCGGTTTTGCACTGGCTGTTCTGAAACCAGGTTTATCCCTGGGTCGGGACGAAATCATAATGAAATTTATCCTTGTGGTGCTATGTATGGTCTTTGCACGCAGCGCGGCGATGGCCTTTAACCGTTACCTCGACCGTTCCTTTGACGCGCTCAATCCACGCACAGCCATCCGCGAAATACCGGCAGGCATCATCAGGGCCAATAACGCTTTGCTCTTTACCCTGGTCAACGCCTTGCTGTTTGTGGTTGCATGTTGGTTTATCAATCCACTTTGTTTTTACCTGAGCTTCGTGGCATTGTTCGTCATATTATTTTACAGCTTTACCAAAAGGTTTACCGCCCTCTGCCATATGGTGCTGGGCTTAGGCCTCAGCCTTGCGCCGATTGGGGCATACCTGGCCGTTACCGCCAGGTTCGATGTTTTGCCGGTTTTGTTTTCGGCCACCGTACTTTGTTGGGTCAGTGGATTTGATATCATTTATGCATTACAGGATGAAGAGTTCGACCGCGGACACAAACTGCATTCCATTCCGGCGGCCATGGGTAAATCAAATGCATTGATGCTGTCAAGGATACTGCACCTGTTATCGGCTTCAGCGGCCATCACGGCCGGATTATATGCCGGTTTTGGTTTGTGGTACTGGATCGGCATGATGGTTTTTTCAGGCATGCTCATTTATCAGCAAAGTATCGTCAGGCCCAATGACCTGAGCCGAGTGAATATTGCTTTCATGACCGCCAATGGGATCGCTTCGGTGATCTTCGCGGCTTTTGTGTTGCTGGAATTAATATTACCTTTTCACAAATAAAACCGGGTATGGGCAGGATCATGGCAATCGACTATGGAAAAAAGCGTACAGGCATTGCCGTTACCGACCCTTTGCAAATCATCGCTACAGCCCTCACCACCATCGATTCCCCGGAGTTGATCCCATTTTTGAAAACATATATGGCAAGAGAGCCGGTCGAAAAAATCATTGTGGGGATGCCCAAGAACTGGGATGATACTGATACCCATGGTACCGAAGGCGCACGAAAGGCCATTGCCGAAATCAAAAAGCATTTTCCGCAGATCCCGGTTGAAGAAACGGATGAACGGTACACTTCCAAAATGGCTAAGGATGCCATGTTGCAGATGGGGCTGAAAAAGAAAGACCGCCGCGATAAAAAAACAGTTGACCGCATCGCCGCCACCATCATGCTGCAGGAATACCTGCAGGCGCATTCGGGTTGAGGGCCTATTTTTACCACTGGCCGATTATTTGTACCTTAGCATTCTAATTTTCACTTGCACGATTCATCCAATGATTTTACCTATTGTCGCATACGGTTCGCCGGTACTTCGTAAAGTTTGTCGCGATATTGATCCGGATTTCCCGGAACTCAGTCAATTGATCGACGATATGTGGGAAACCATGTACCATAGCAATGGGGTAGGACTTGCGGCGCCGCAGATCAACCGAGATATCAGGTTATTTGTGGTTGACAGCACCCAGATCTTTAATAACCTCGATGATGATGAAGAAGGTATTTACCCTGACGAACCCGGGTTCAAAGGCGTTTTCGTCAATGCGCATATTGAGGAACTTGGCGGTAAGGAATGGAGCTATAACGAAGGTTGTTTAAGCATTCCTAAAATCAGGGAAGATATCAGCAGGCATGAATCCGTAACATTGTCATTCCTGGATGAGCATTTCAATCATCATACCATGACCTTCAATGGCATCACCGCCCGGGTGATCCTTCATGAATACGACCACATTGAAGGTAAACTGTTTATTGATTATATCAAACCACTCAAACGCACACTGCTGAAACGTAAACTCGATGATATCAGCAAAGGCAAAATCAGGGTGGATTACCGAATGATGTTCCCCAAATAAAATTATTGCACAACGGCATGAAATGGATCATCGCGTTTATCTGTGTATCCCTTCTGCCGCTGGCTTCACTTGCCCAGGAGGATAGCGTATATGCCTGGGGTAAGAAGATGATCACCTTACGGGATGTCGTGCTTGATAAAAAAATCGATATCCCTTTTTTTATTCAGAAAATTCAGTCTGACAGCAGTTTTTACAAGGCTTTCAAAAACCTCCGAATCCTGGGTTTTATCTCCAGGAATGATATCCGCATGCTGGGCAAAAATGGCGGGCTCCGGGCTTCCTTACGCAGCAAAACCAGGCAAATCCGGGCTAATGGCTGCCGGGTGATGCAGGTACTTGAACAGGAAAGTATGGGTGATATGTTCAACAACGACGGCAGCTATAATTATTATTCAGCAGACATGTATGCATCCCTTTTTTTTACAAAAGGTACTGTTTGCGGGGAAACAAACATCATTGGCCAAAGCAATATCTCCGGCTCTGGTTATTCCGGCATGGAGAAGCATAAGCAGCAATTGAAAATGTTATTTTTTAATCCCGGAAAGCGTATCCATGGTTTGCCCATGATAGGCCGTAAAACAGCTATCTTCGATGACCAACTCGCCGATAAATACCATTTTGAACTGGGCACGGACCAATACCTGAACCAGGGCTGTTACGTACTTACACAAAAAGCCAAACCTGGAAAAGAACCTGATGTTGTAGTGGATGAAATGACCACCTGGTTCAACGACAGCAGCTACGAAGTGGTGGCACGCAAATACCGGCTTGCTTACAATGCAGGGCTATATGATTTTGATGTGCAGATGGAGGTGCAAATGGGCAGATTCGAAAATCTGCTGGTACCCGTATTAATCAGGTATACCGGCGACTGGAAAGTCGTATTTAAGAAAAGGGAGAGGGGGATATTTACCGCGACATTATCTGATTTCGAGAAAACGGATTGAGATTGGTTTTTCCCTGTTATGAAATTTTCTCAACGGTTTTCAGGATATCATCCAAGCCATTTAATTTAATTTCGTACACAGCTTCCAGTTGCTTGCCCAACTTACCTTTGGGGAACCCTTTCCGTGCAAACCACTCCAGGTAGAATATGGGGAGCCGGCTCAATGTGGTGTTTTTATATTTCCCAAAAGGCATCTTTGTCCGCACCAGTGATTTCAGCCATTCCGGGTCAGGCATCGCGGCATCGCCGGGCAATTGATTTTCGTTCATGCCTCTCAGTTAGTTGATCTCGTTCTTAAACTGGCTGTACCTCCTCCATTTATCTATGAGTTGCTGCATGTCTTCCGGTAATGGCGCGTCAAACATCATGGGCTCGCCCGTTACAGGGTGGGTAAAGCCAAGTTCCCGAGCATGCAGCGCATGGCGCGGGCAAATTTGGAAACAATTATCTACGAACTGTTTATACTTTGTGTACACTGTCCCTTTCACGATACGGTCCCCCCCATAAAAATCATCATTGAAAACAGGGTGCCCGATATGTTGCATGTGCACCCTGATCTGGTGCGTGCGGCCCGTTTCCAGCCTGCATTCCACCATGGTTACGTAGTTGAACCTTTCCAATACTTTAAAATGGGTAATGGCATCCTTTCCATGATCACCTTCGGGGTAAGCGGTAAACAGCTTACGGAACCGCAGGTGGCGCCCCACATGAGCGATAACTGTTCCTCCATCAGTATCAAAATTTCCCCAAACCAAAGCCACATACCGGCGGTGTACGGTATGGTCAAAAAACTGCTTAGCCAGGTTGCTCATGGCTTTCGCCGATTTCGCCAATACCAGCAACCCGCTTGTATTTTTATCAATCCGGTGAACCATACCAAAACGGGGAACGGCTTCCGGGTCAAAATTCGGACAATGTTGTTGCAAATGCCAGGCAACCGCGTTCAGTACAGTGCCATCAGGGTTTCCGCTACCCGGGTGCACCACAAGGCCAGGTGGCTTGTTAATTACAAAGAGGTCATCATCTTCATAAACGATCTCTAACGCAATGGGTTGAGGGATGATGTCTGACGACTCTGGGGAATGGCTGTCGAATACCACCAGTTTGTCGCCCGGCTTGATTTTATAGTTGCTTTTAACCGGCTTTTCATTCACCAATACCATATCATGCTCAATGGCCTGCTGGATTTTGTTGCGGGTGGCGCCTTCAATGCGGCTCATCAGGAATTTGTCGATGCGCAATGGTTCCTGCCCGCGGTCAATGGTCAGCGACAGCCTTTCGTACAGGTCATCCGACTCAGGTATCTCTTCTTCCAGTTCAGTATTCATCTTAATTTTTTTGAAGGTTCCTCTCGCGCAGGACAGAACCTTTTTCGGTGATGGCTTTACGCTTGCTTTCAGTTAATTTTGCAAATTACATGAATCTATCGGATACTCAGACGGTGTTCTGGCAGGATTTGGGCCGGATCGGTTACCAGGAAGCCTGGGATATTCAGGAACAATTGCTGCAATCTAATCTGCGCGTCAAGTCGGAAGCCCGTGCCGCCGCTGTCCCCGATAGCCCTCATCATCTCGCCACCAAACATCATTTTCTTTTTTGCGAACATGATCCCGTATTTACACTGGGAAAAAGCGGTGACATCCAGAACCTCCTGCTCGATGAAGCCGGGCTTGCGGAAAAAGGCATTTCTTTTTTTAAAACGAACAGGGGCGGGGATATCACTTTTCACGGCCCGCAACAAATTGTAGGTTACCCCATCTTTGACCTGGAAAAAATATATACCGATATTGGCAAATACCTGCGGAATGTAGAAGAAGTGATCATACGAACCATTGCCGATTATGGCATTATCGGTAAAAGGAGCCCGGGTGAAACCGGTGTATGGATTGATCCGGATATAAAGGGGAAAGAAAGAAAAATTTGTGCCATAGGTGTCCGTTGCAGCCGCTGGGTTACTATGCATGGCTTTGCCTTAAACGTCAATACCGACCTCAGTTATTTTAATTATATCATTCCATGCGGTATCGAAAATAAACAGGTAACTTCTATTGAAAAGGAATTAGGCCGGCAGGTTGACATGGATGAAGTGAAAGGAAGAATCAGGAAAAATTTTGAAGAGATATTTCAACTGCGTTTCGAGGCTTTACCTGTTGCCTGATCTCCGTCCTTCGCCGTTTTTCGCATCTTTTCCGATCAGGATTTTATTTTTTTCCACCAATGTTTCGCCATTGTATAATTCAAAATAATACCAACCTGGTTTACCAAAATTAACTTTCTCCAATATCAGGTATGGCTCAGTGAGTTTTGTAAGCTCAAACAAAAACTTGTTCTGTTCATCAAAAAACTTTGCCCTGTATTTTTTATTGGTGGCATCCGGTAAATAAATCACTACCTGTTGTTCCTTGGCTGTAAAAATCCTCAGGCTCGGGTAACCGGGCTCGGTGCGGTTGACAGGGGGAAGGCCCGGTACGGTAACCACAGGGGGCGCAATTCGTATTGAATCCGACATAGGTAAATTGATGTCGGGATTATTTGTAGATGGGATGACGCTTACTTGCCATGGATACCTGAAACGTAATGTTTGTTCCTTTTCTTCTTCTGTTTGCTGTGGGATATCTTTTACAGGCCTGACAGGTTTGCTTATGATGTATTTCCCGCCTTCAAAGCTGATGGAAAGCCGGTAATACATTTTATTGTACGGCGGGTTTACATCAGCGTAACCATTCTCCCGGTTCATGGGGTTTAACACGGATCCAATGCTGGTGTAATTTTTCAGGGAATCATAACTGCGCTGGATATGAATATTCGTTATATTTTCCTTGTATGCATTCATCCAGCTAACGATAATCCTGCCATTGATGTTTTTCACCGTGATATTCGGTAATGTGTCCTGGGCGAAGATTTCGCCCGGCAAATGCAACAGCATGATGAAACAAATAATGCCGAAAATTCGGGTCATGTTGGTTAGACAGATTGTTTTTCGTTGTGCGGATTCATGCAAATATAAAGCCGTAGGCCGATATTAGAAGATGAGTGTTCCGGGGGGGAGCGACAGGTTCCCCTGCAACCCTCCTGTATGCAAGGCCATGATTACGGAACCTTCCGGAAAATATCCCTGGATCACCTGGTCTTTGATGGCATACATCATTTTTGCCGTGTACACAAAATCAGTGGGTATGCCTGTATTCTTATATAAAGTATTCATGAATTGCAACAATGGCACATGGTATTTAGCATATCCTCCAAAATGGTATTGATTGAAAACGACTGGCAGCTTTTCAATACCCGGGTTTACCGTAGCCAGTCTTTCAGGAAGGTCATACAGGCTTTTCAATACCGGTACGGATATCACTTGTTGTGCGGGCTTTGCTGCGCGCAATAAACCGGCTACTGTCGTACCGGTCCCTGTTGCGCAAACAATATGCGTTGCATTATGAAAGGGGATAGAATCAAGCATATGTGCAGCACCAGCGGCTCCCAAAGGATGGAAGCCACCTTCAGGAACCAATACATCCTGATCTGCATCAAACAATGGAATAATTATTTCAGGGTGGGAAGACATGGCTGCATAATCCTCTCTTGTTACAAAATGCAATTCCATGCCGTATGACCTGCATGAAACCAGGGTATGTGATTCATGCGCAAAGCCTTTGCCCCGCACTATGCCAACCGAACGCAAACCCAGGTCCCGGCAGGCTTTTGCAGTGGCAACCAGGTGGTTCGAATAAGCCCCTCCAAAAGTCACAATGCGCTTTTTGCCAGACGCCAGGGCTTCCTCCAAAAAATAATGCAATTTGAATTTTTTGTTACCAGATACCACCGGGTCAGCCTGGTCAAACCTTGCCAACAGCCAACTGGTATTCCGTTCCCTGCAAACGGGGTCATCCAGTTGCTGGACCAGTATTTCAGGAACTCCTGCCAGGGGCATGATTTACAGTTTGATTGTATTACTTTTGCCCTGCAAAGTTGACCTATATTATTTATCTATCCATATAATCATGCCTAAACCTACTTTATTGATCCTGGCCGCCGGAATGGCCAGTCGTTATGGAAGTATGAAACAAACAGAGGGATTTGGCCCTTCCGGTGAAACCATCATGGATTATTCCATTTACGATGCCATCCGTGCCGGATTTGGTAAAGTGGTCTTTATCATTCGCAAGGATTTCGCCGATAGTTTCCAACCCATTTTTGATGCCAAACTCAAGGGAAGGATTGACGTTGATTATGTGTACCAGGGCCTCAGCAGCCATGTTGATCCTGCGGATATCCCGGCAGGCCGCACCAAGCCATGGGGAACCGGGCATGCGGTATTGTGCGCGTCTGAAGCCGTGCATGAACCTTTCGCGGTGATCAATGCCGACGACTATTACGGGGCCGATGCATTTCGCCAGGCCGCCGATTTCCTGAATAACCAGTGCAATGAACATACTTATGGCATCATTGGGTACAGGCTCGATACAACACTTAGTGCACACGGCACCGTTAGCCGCGGAGTTTGCCAGGTGGATGCGTCAGGCAACCTGCTGTCTATTAAGGAACGCACAAAGATTTTCAGGGAAGATGGGAAAGTTGTGTATGAGGAAGATGGAACAAAAACGGAAGTGCCCGGTGATTCGAGCGTGTCGATGAATTTCTGGTGTTTTCACCCATCGGTGTTTACAGCCGCCAGGTCATTGTTTGCTGCATTTGTACCCGCTAACAAAGACAATATTAAATCGGAATTTTTCATACCCATAATTGCGGATGATTTTATCAGGCGCCCGGATAACCATATAAAGGTTGTGCCAACGAAATCACAATGGTTTGGCGTCACTTACAAGGAAGATGCTGCCGGCGTGAAAGCCAGTATCGACGCATTGATTGCAGCCAAAGAATACCCCACAAATCTTTGGCATGTCGGAGAACCTCAAAATATATGATGAACTTGATATAAAAATGAAGGCTGCCGGATACCCGACAGCCTTTTTTCGTTTATGCCAAACCGGTAGTGATTAATTTCCCTTGATCATAAAAATGTAATCCTGTACCTTTTTGATCTGGCTGGTCCGGTCAATACCTTTCATGCCGGGGCCGGTAACGATCCTGATCTTATCGTCTTCAAGGGTTTTATTTACTTCCTCGATGGCTTTGAGGATGTTTGATGATTTACTTGCAAAAACCACGCCTTCCGCGTTTGTTTCCATGCTGGAAATGATACCAAGCACTTCACCATTTCTGTTGATTACGGGAGATCCGCTATTGCCTTCATTGGCGCTGGTGCTTAACTGGCAGAAAATGGTGTCCATGCGGAAACCGTTTCGCGCGCTGATATAACCTTCGCCATACACGATTTCCTGTTTCGGGTAACCAAGCATAAATATCTGTTCACCCAGGTCCGCGCCTGTTTTCCGGAAACTATAGGGGAGGGCGGGCATTTTTTTGAAATCCTTATCTGTTACTTTAAGGATGGCCAGGTCGTTCTGGTCATTGACATAAACAGCTTTCGCTGAAAACTGGTCGCCTTTATTATTCTCTACAATCAACTGGTTACGTACTTCTTTCACCACGTGCGCGTTTGTCACGATATAATGATTGTTGGCATCAATCAGGAAGCCTGTAGCCCTGAACCTGGCTTCCAGCCTGGGTTTGGCTTCTTCCTTTGCGGGTGTGCCTGCCATTTGCTCGATCTGGTTGATTTTATTTTCGAGTCGGCGGGTTTTATTGTCCTGCTCAATCAGCTTATCAACCAGCGGTTTAATATGCGTAGCTTCTTTTTTGTTGCTGAAAACGGTGATCATGCTGGCGCTGAGGATCGACACAATGCCCGCAATGGATGCGGCAACGGCAATGGTGCGTTTGGAACGGTTCCAAAGGTAAACCAGCTTAGCCTTGCCTGTTAATGGGGTTTTAGTGATAAAGCCTTCATTCACCAGTTTATTGACGGTTTCAGACAGGTTGTGCTTGAAAGACTTTGTCTGGCTGAAGCGGTCTATTTCGTTCAGGAAGAAGATATGCTCCACCACCAGTTGGTCAATTTCGGGATTGCTTTTGCGGATTTCCTCGAAATAGGTTTTTTCCTGCTCCGACATTTCGCCCCGCAGGTATCGTTCCGCCGCATCTATCAATAGTAAATCATCCATGGTCACTGTACTTGTTTGTATTGAGCAAAAAACAGTTTTTTAAGCCTCACCAGGCATTTATATTTCTGTGTTTTTGCATTGTCCGCGTTTGTATATCCAAAATCGGTAGCAATCTGTTGCATGGGCTTTTTCAGGATATAATATGCTTCCAAAAGGCTTTTACAGGGTTCCCCGATTTTATTCAGGGCGTTTTCCATCATATGGAAATCGGCCTGTTTTTTTTCATGTAGCTCCAGGTCTTCTTCCACCGGGATGGCCAGTTCCATATCGTCTGAATGACGGCTGAAACGGTTCATCTGTTGTAATCGCTTGAGCCAGAGCCTCTTGCTGACTGAGTATAGATAAGTCCGGATTTGACAATTCAGTTCAAAATCGGGTTGTTTCGACTTTTCAAACAGCACAATCATGGCTTCCTGGAAAATGTCGGCCGCGTCATCGGGCGTTCCGTTATTGGCCAGTATAAAACCCTGGACCACTTTGAAATGCTCCCGGTAAATGGTTTCAATCGAAACCTTATCCTCCCGGGCTAACCCTTCCAATAAGCTTTTTTCCTGCGTCGATGTATCCACTCAGTGTATTATTAATACGTTTTAGGGTAAATGGTAACCCAAAAGAACTAAAAATAAAAAGTCAAAAAAAATATTTACATAAACGGGTTACCTTTTTTCGGTTTCCGTATTAATGTTCAAAATCTCATTAAAACTAAACAAAAACAAACAATGAAAAAGTTCTTAGCCATCGCTCTGATCGCTGTTTCTTTCGCTGCTTGCAACGAAGGTGAAAAGAAAGCTGAAGAAACAACTCCAGCTGCAACTGAAACTCCAGCTGCTGAAACTCCAGCTGCAACTGAAACTCCGGCTGCTGCTCCTGCAACAACCGATTCAGCTAACGCTGCTGCTCCTGCCGCTGCTCCGGCTGCTGCTGACACAACCAAGAAATAATTCATTATTTCTGATACATTCGGGCCCGTTCGCTTGTCAACCCCCGAATAAAGATTTTTTTTAATGGCAAGCAATCGTACAGCCGTTCCGGTTCTCCGGAATGGCTTTTTTAATGCCTGAAATCCCCGGACATCCCCTCAAATACTTGTAATTTTACCAGCGACGGCAAACTTTTTGTATCCCTTTGCTGTGTTACAATTCATGAAGGAATATTTGGAAAAAGTATGGACTAAAAGGCCATTAATCATCAGTGGGCCTTGCAGTGCGGAAACTGAGGAACAGGTTTTGCAAACCGCAATCCGGCTGAAAGCTACCCAACACGTAGACCTGCTCCGAGCCGGCATTTGGAAGCCCCGAACCAAACCCGGTATGTTTGAAGGTATGGGAGAGAAAGCCCTTCCCTGGTTAATACGTGCCAGGAAGGAAACCGGGATACCCGTCATGGTTGAGGTAGCCCGGTCTGAGCATGTGGAACTTGCCCTCCGTTATGGGGTTGACTTGGTCTGGATCGGTGCACGCAGCACTGTAAACCCTTTTAGCGTTCAGGAACTGGCCGATGCCCTGAAAGGCGTCAATATACCTGTATTCATTAAAAACCCTGTGAACCCCGACCTGGAGCTTTGGTGCGGGGCGGTGGAAAGGGTACAACAGGCAGGCATCACGCATATTGGGCTGATCCATCGTGGCTTTACGTCATACGCCCAAACCCCTTACCGGAATGCACCCATGTGGCAACTGCCCATCGAAATGAAACGCCGCTTCCCGCATTTAAAAATGATCTGCGACCCATCGCATATCTGCGGGAACAGGGAATTATTGGTGCAGGTGGCCCAGAAAAGCATTGATCTTGACTTCGACGGTTTGATGATCGAAAGCCATATTGATCCGGACCATGCCTGGAGCGATTCCCGCCAGCAGGTAACTCCTGAGACATTCCTTGGTATCCTGCATGCCTTAGTTTGGCGGTCTGGGGAAGAGAGCCAGCCTGAAACACATAATGCCCTGATGGCTTTGCGCGGGCAAATTGACCACCTCGATGATGAAATCATGGACCTCCTTAGCCGGAGGATGAAACTGGCTGATCAGATCGGGTTATACAAGAAAGAGCATAATATGACCATTCTCCAGGCTAAACGCTGGAACGATATCATGCAACGCGCGCTGGCACAGGGCCTCCCCATTGGATTGAGCAGGGAATTCATCATCCGTTACCTCGACGCGGTGCACCTTGAAAGCATTCAGCACCAAAACCGGGTGATGAATGAAGAAACTCCCACAAAACCCATCGCATGACCCCGATAAGTTTTTCCTTTCCCACACAAGAAGTTCAGTGTTACCTGAACCAGCCATTCAGGCGGTTGAGTGAAATCACAGCTCCGGCAGATTCTGTGATCATCACCGATTATCATGTGTACAGGCATCATCACGAAGCCATGGCAGGATACCCTGTGATTAAAATCCCGGCAGGTGAAGCGCATAAAACACAGCAAAGCGTTGATTATATCATTGAAGAATTATTAAAGCTGGAAGCAGGTAAAGATACCTGGCTGGTTGCCGTGGGCGGGGGTGTAATTACGGATATAGCCGGCCTTGTATCCGTGCTCTATAAGCGGGGAACAAAGTTAGCGCTGGTGCCAACCAGTTTACTGGCCATGGTTGACGCGGCTATAGGTGGGAAGAATGGGATCAATACGGGTGTATATAAAAATATTGTTGGTACCATCCGGCAGCCTTCATTTATCTGGTATGATTTTGAATTATTGCGCACATTGCCCGCTGAAGAATGGGTGAATGGCATGGCCGAAGTGATCAAGCATGCCTGTATACAAGACGAGTTATTGTTTCGCATGCTGGAACAATACAATATGCATGATATCCAAACTGACCTGAGCCTCGTGGAAACCCTGGTGGAAAGAAATATCCGGATCAAGATGAACATCGTAACAGCCGATGAGGCCGAAGCCGGTGACCGGAAACTATTAAATTTCGGTCATACCATAGGGCATGCTATTGAGAACCTGCACCATATACCGCATGGTCATGCGATTAGTATGGGTATGGTTGCCATATGTAACCTCGCGGTTCGATTAAACATACTTGAAGTGCAGGAAGCGGTGCGTATTGTAAAATTATTGGCCAAATATCATCTGCCGGTTGACCTGGAAACAGACCTGCAACAGGTATACCAGGCCATCCGGCAGGATAAAAAAAGGCAGTCGGACCTTATTCAGTTGGTACTGTTGAAAAAAATAGGGGAGGCTTTCGTGTATCCCTTACCGGTAGACTCTATGCAGGAACATCTCAAGCATATCATGGCATGATCGTGAGGATTCATCAATCCCGGATTGCCGGAATGGTAGAGGCCCCGGCCTCTAAAAGCGCGATGCAGCGGGCATTGGCGCTTGCCTTCCTCCATCCGGGAGATACATGGATTTATAAGCCCGGGAAAAGCAAAGATGATCTGGCTGCTATTGGTATTATACGCTCCCTGGGTGCTGAACTGATATGCAGGGAAGATATCGTACAGGTAAAGAGTACAGGGCTGATAAATGGCAGTGGGGTTATTCATGCCGGGGAAAGCGGGCTTGCTGCACGTATGTTCATACCCATCCTGGCTTTATCTGACCAGGAGTGGCGGGTAGAAGGTTCTGGTAGTTTGCTGAACAGGCCAATGGATTTTTTTCAGAAAATATTTCCCGCCTTACATGTGCAATGTCAATTCCGTAATGGTTTTCTTCCTGCAATCCTGAAAGGCCCATTGGAGCCGATAGATATACAGGTCGATGCGGGCGGGAGCTCACAATACCTGACCGGACTATTGTTTGCGTTCGGGAAAGCCGCAAAAAAGCGTGTAACCATTCACGTGAGCCATTTGGTCAGCAAGCCATACATTCACATGAGTTTGGCAATGATGCGGCAGTTTGGGTACCATGTGGAAGAACCGGAGGATGATATTTTTGTTATTCACCCATATCAACCAAATAAAGGAAAAATTGAGATTACCATTGAAGGTGACTGGAGCGGGGCATCTTTTATTTTGGTGGCGGCCGCACTTTCGGGGAATGGCGTACAGGTAAAAGGCTTGCACAGGAATTCGCTTCAGGCAGACCGGGCCATTTACGATATACTTGAATACGCCGGAGCGCATATGGAATGGAAGGGAGATGCATTGACTGTTCAACCATCAACGGGGCTCCATGCCTTTACTTACGATGCCACCCAAAGCCCTGACCTGTTTCCACCGCTCGCTGCGCTCGCTACAGGTTGCGCCGGCGAATCGGTCATCAAGGGCATACACAGGTTAGCGCATAAGGAAAGCGACAGGGTGAAAACCCTGTTGGATGTATTTCAGCAAATGGGATCGGATATCACCGTAGAGGAAGACAGCCTGGTCATAAAGGGCGGTGTACCGCTCCGGGGAGCGAGGCTCCATGCGCATGGCGATCATCGGATAGCCATGGCCGTTACCATAGCAGCTTTAGGAGCACGTGGGCCTGTTTGGCTGGAAGAGGCGGAATCGGTTTGTAAATCGTACCCGGATTTCTATGCTGATATGCGCAAACTGGGCGCAAATATCATTGATCATCAGTAAACACCAATTATATGAACCGCTTTGGAAAGAATTTTCGCCTGCACATTTTCGGGGAATCCCATGGCCCGTCTGTGGGTATTACCATCGATGGCGTATTGCCCGGAATACCATTGTCGGCGCAGGATTTTACAGATGATATCAACAGGCGCAGGGGCGGTATGGCCGCTGGTACTACATCCCGTAAAGAAGATGACCTGCCGGTTTTTTTATCAGGTATTTTCAATGGGTATACCACAGGGGCACCGCTTACGATTGTATTTGAAAACAACGATATCAGAAGCAAAGATTATGATCAGATCAGGCAGGTACCCAGGCCCGGGCATGCTGATTTTGTAGCAGGTAAAAAGTTTACAGGCTACCAGGATTACAGGGGTGGCGGGCATTTCAGTGGCAGGTTGACCCTTTGCCTGGTGGCAGCAGGTGTCGTGGCCCGTAAACTCATGCACACATATCAGGCAGGGAAGAACATAACTTGTGAAGCCGTTTTGCTTGAAGCGGGTGGTATGCGCGATACTGAAGCCGGTATTCAAAAAGCGCTGGATATGGGAGATAGTGTAGGTGGGCTGGTGGAATGCCGCGTACAGGGATTGCCGGTGGGTTTGGGGGAACCATTTTTTGATTCGCTGGAATCGGTGATCAGCCATGCGGTATTTTCCATACCGGCCATCAGGGGCATAGAGTTTGGTACCGGCTTTGCCGCGGCAGGCATGACAGGCTCTGCGCATAATGATGTATATCTTGATGAAACCGGGCGTACAGCAACCAACCATTCAGGCGGTATTTCTGGTGGCATCAGCAATGGAAATGAACTCGTTTTCAGGGTCGCCGTGAAACCCACTTCATCCACCCCCAGGGAACAATTAACATTCAACCCGGCTACCGGTGAGCGGGAAGCCATCCAGGTTAAGGGGAGGCATGATCTTTGTATCGCTTTGCGTGTACCCGTTGTACTGGAATCGGTAACAAACTGCGTACTTGCCGACATGCTTATCGAGTACCAGGCTTATCACTTATAATAACGGTAACGGATACCCTAAATTAAAAGCCCCGGCGTTGAGCCAGGGCTTGTTCGACTTACTAATCCAATATATTATTACCTGATTAACAGGACTGTTCCTTTCATTTCCACGATTTTTCCATTCTTATCAACCCCTTTAATCATCCATACATAAGTTCCAGCCTGGGCTGTTGTCCCCTTAAAGAATCCGTCCCATCCTTTTAACCACTGATTGGTACTGAATACCAGTTCACCATATCGGTTGAATACCCGGAACCATTCCGTGTATGATATGCCCACAGGTATCGCGCGGAATACATCATTCAATCCATCATTGTTTGGTGTGAATGAATTGGGTACATGATATGTAGGGCCGGTATATACTTGTACAAATACCGTATCATACCCGATACATCCACCGATGTCCGTAACCCGAACCACAAATTGCTGATCGTTTTGTAAGGTTGCCAGTGGGTTTTGGGCCGTTGATAAATTCAAAGGCGCTGCAGGGGTCCATTGATAATTCACGCCTCCGCTGGCCATAAGCTGATGCGGAACACCCAATACGGCGATGGTGTCATTTCCTGCAAAAGCAGGTACAGGAGGTTGCACAATCACAAACATGCTATCCCTCACCGTGAAATTACATCCATATTGGTCGCTGACTGCAAGGGTATAGAGTTGTGTTGAATCCGGGGTTGCCACCGTTACATTGTTATCAGGTGTTTGCAAAGTAGCTGCAGGCGTCCATGAATAGGTTACTGGCCCGGATGTGTCGGACGCTGAACCATTAATGGTGGTGATGCGGTTGTCGAAACATACATATAAATCCGGGCCCGCATTCGGTATGGGCTTATGTTTTACGTTGATCACAATGGTATCTCGGCGTTCACAAACTCCCCAGATGGCGTGCAGGTAATAAGTGGCTGTGTCGGTAGGCGTTGCAATCGGATTCTTTATGGAATCATCACTCAGCGTTGCGATGGGCGTATTGATATCAGAAGTCCAGATAAATATGCCTACTTCAGGGTTTGTTTGAGGTTCAAGCCTTACCGTGGATTCCACACAAATGGTGGAGTCGGGGCCAAGGGTCAGGAACATATTGTCGATCAAAATAACGTTGACATTGGTATTGGCCACACAACCATTTGCGTCTTTCACCCTGATATTTGGGTAGTTGCCGCCTGATACGGTGAAACTTGTTCCGTTCTGGTATGTGGTCCCGTTGTCTACTGAATATTGATATGGCGCTGTACCGCCGCTACCCGTTACCGTTATGGTGCCATCGTTGCCATTGCAGGTACCAGGCAAACTGGTTGCGGAAGCGGTTAACAAAGTTGGTTCAGTCAAGGTTACGATGGTATCCTTGATACAACCAACATTATCACGGATGCGGAAAGTATATGTACCTGCAGTTAAACCATTAAAGGTCCCGCTTGACTGATAGGTAGCGCCCCCGTCTTTTGAATATTCATAAGCGGCTACACCACCCGAAGCCGCCAAACTGATAATGCCGTCGGCATTGCCGTTACATAATGGCATGGTGAGCGTTACTGTTGTGGCCAACGGTGAATTGGTGACAAGCGTTGCGGTATTGGTGCCGGTACAACCGATGGCATCCGTGAAACTGATCGTGTATGCACCGGGAGCCAGGTTGCTGAACATATTGCTGTTTTGAACAGGACCGCCGTTCAATGAGTATGTGTATGGGCCTGTGCCATCCGTTGGGTTGATGGTTATCACACCGTCGTTGATATTCGCGCAAGGTGGGTTGCTGGTGACCACATTCGATTGCAGGAATGCGCCCTGGCCAACGGTACCGCTGATGGTTCCGGTACAGCCTGACGCATCGGTGAATGTGATATTATAAGAACCTGGCGCCAGGTTGCTGAATGTATTGCTGTTTTGCGGAGTACCGCCGTCTAGTGAGTAAGTGTACGGAGCCGTTCCGCTGTTAGGCGTTACCGTTAGTGAACCATTATTTACAGTAGGGCAACTGGTGCTTACCGTACTAATGGAAGCAGTGATGGCAGGCCCTGCGGTAATGGTTGCACTGACAGTCCCGGTACAGCCGTTGGCATCTGTAAATGTAATGGTATAAGCGCCCACGGCAACGCCTGTGAATGTGTTGCTGTTTTGAGCTGTGCCACCGTCTAATGAATAGGTATATGGCGCCGTACCGCTGGTGGGGGTTACGGAAATCGTCCCATCACTTACACCGGGGCAACTGGTTGCCGTAGTGCTTGCAGTGGCAGTAATGGCCGGACCTTGCGTCATAGTAGCTGTAATGGTTCCGGTACATCCGTTGGCATCGGTAAATGTGATGGTATGTGAACCACCGGCAACGCCTGTGAGTACGTTTGAACTTTGAGCGGTGCCGCCGTCAATGGAATAAGTGTATGGCCCGGTGCCATTATTGGGTGTTATGGTGAATGTTCCATCACTTACACCGGGGCAGCTTGTGGATGTTAACGAGATATTAGCGCTCAGTCCGGGGCCGCTGCTGATGCTCACCGTACTGCTGCCTGTACAACCATTTGCATCGGTGAATGTAACCGTATGTGAACCTGCTGAAACATTGGAAAATGCATTAGAGGCTTGGGCCGGCCCGCCGTCCAATGAATAAGTGTAAGGGGCTGAGCCATTATTAACTGTAACCGTAATGGTACCGTTATTCACGCCAGGGCAAGAGGTTGCGGTGGTAGTGGCAGAACCTGTCAGGCCTGTATTCGCATTAGTGACGGTAATTGTCCTGGTACCCGAACAGCCATTCGCGTCGCGGATGCCAATGGTATATGTGCCGGCGGTAAGGTTGCTGAAAACATTACTTGGTCCGTAAGTGCCGCCATTTATATTAAACTCATATGGTGCGGAACCGGTAGTGGGATTTATGGTAATGCTGCCATTATTTGCCCCGGTACAAGCAACAGGAACTGTCGTAAATGTTGAACTGATGCTTGAACCTGTTCCGATAAATACGGTACGCGTACCGGTACAACCATTGGCATCACGGATGGTGATGGTATGGCTGCCGGATGTGAGGCCGGTAAACACATTACTGCTTTGGAATGGACCTCCATCAATAGAATACTCATAAGGTGAGGTGCCACTGGTCGGCGTAATGGTAGCCGTACCATTATTAGCGCCAGGGCAGGTTAATGAAGTGGTTGTTGAAGTGGATGTGATATTACTACCTGCCGTGATCGTGACCGTTGTAGTACCTGTACACAAGTTCGCATCGGTAAATGTTATTGTATAAGAACCTGCAGCCAGTCCGCTAAATGTGTTGCTGGCTTGTGGGGTGCCGCCATTCAACGAATATGTGAATGGAGAAGTGCCCAGTGTAGGCGTTACCGTTATGCTGCCGTTGTTCACGCCGGGACAACTCGTATTGGTGCTTGTAAATGTTGAGGGGAGCGTACCGGTATTGGTGATGGTGGCAGTCCCGGTGCTATCGCAACCCTGGGAATCCACGATATATACGGTATACGTACCTGCTGCCAAGCCGGTGAATACGTTTGAGTTTTGCAGAGGCCCTCCATTCAAACCATATTGATAGGGTGGGGTACCACCCTGTGCAGTGACTGTAATGGTACCAGTGTTTTGTCCACAGGTTGACTGTGTGGTTGTAACAGTAAACGGCAAGCCGGATAAGCGGTTTACATTAATTGTATCCAGGCTGTAATACGTTTGTGTCTGGTCTGTGATTTGCTTATAGGTTGTTTTCACCACGTAAATCGATTGACCGGAAGGCGGGCATACATTGGCAAATGTGGTTTGGAATGTTTTGCTGTCAACCCGAACGGTATCACCGGTTGCAACGAGGGCGCCGGCGCCATCAAGTAACTCCACTTTTGTATAAAGGGTCGGTCCGTCTTTTGGTACAAAGCGCCATGCTTCGTTCATGCCTATGGAGCCCCAGGAAGGATCGAGGGCGGCACGGCCGGGTGCCATAATGGCTTTTGTTTTTGTGATATCCTGTAAACCAATCATTGATCGTCCGCTGTTCCAGGTGGCACATACTTCTTTGTCATAAACAAAGACTTCTATAACACCTGAGCTTTCATGTAATACAATCTGGTGCGTGTTTTGAATCAAAGAGTTGCAACTGAATTGTGGCACTTTAAAGAAGCTGAGCACCCATTTCCTGGTAGGGGCATTACCTACCACATTGTATTTGATTTGTTGTGTTGGAGAAGTGGTTACACTGGGATCCAGGTCATGCCATGGACCCATGACCAATGCGCCATCGTATGAGGTATTTGGTACATTACCGGGGGTAAGGCTCCATGCCGAGTACTGGCCAGCCAGTGAAGCATCAAATGATATGTATCCATTGGTACTTACAACCAGTGAATTATAGTTTGTGCCATAGAATGGGAAGTTAAATGGCAAATTGATGACAGACGAATAACGGTCATCAATGGTGAGGCTGGTTGATGGGCCGGGGGCACCGGGACCGATGTAAGGCCGGCATGCCGCAATATTTGTGATATTGGTTACTACATAATCTGATGCCAGGCTACGGATATCTGGGAATTGGGCATTGACGCTAAAGCAAGGAGCGCTGCAACCCAATACGGTATCCCTTGGACAGGTGTATGATAATTCCTGGCTTTTCGCCGAGTTTATTGTTGCAACACAGAATAAAAGAAACAACAGCTTTCTGAGCATGACAAATGAGGTATGTGAGTGAGTATATTAAAGCCTTGAAGTTAATTCATTTTGACCGAATTAACTTTAGTTTAACCAGGTTAGTTTTCAACGGAGCGGGCAAAAGATGGTCTAACGCGGATAGGCTTTAATTTTTTCAACTCAATACATATTCATTTATATTTCCATGTGTATAAATGCGGAATTCATTAAAACACGGAAATTTCGTCGAAAAAGATCCAGGCATTATGCCCTGCCCCTGGTAAACCGTCAGCAATGATGCCGGGGTTTATGGCTTCTATCCGTATAAACCGACAATAAACCGATTCCCGGAGCCGGTATAAGAGGTTTTTGTTGCCCGAAACTAAAATTATTTCTTTCGACGGGGTAAATGTCTTTCCATCTTTACTGAATGAGAAACGAACTTCTTTTGGCCGGTAGATCCAACTTCCGGTTTGTTCAAATGCATGCAGGTTGATTTCTGAACAATGTGTCATACTGCCAAGGTCAATCGTTGCATCAAAATTTCGTCCATTAAAACCGAGGAACTGGGCAGATTTGAGCATGCCGAGCGTATTCTGGATGCCGTCTACCAGTGTGGAAGCGCCGCCGAGGCTGTAGCTTTTATTGGGTTCCTGTTTCAGGCTGATCTTTTTGGCCGTTGCCTTGTTCAGGGTAAAAGTTTGCCAGATCCATTTCTTAGGCAGGTCAGGGTGGTCGAGGTATGCACCGTAAGTACCTGAAGTTTTAACCGGGATCATATTTTCATAGGGTAGTTTTTGGCTTGAAGCGGAATCGGGTGTCCACCATATCCTGGCATTTTCCAGGTTCGTTGTCAAATCCCAAAAAACTGCTTTATCCGGTAAGGTTTTAATGGTTGGTTGCAGGTCGTAATAAGCCGTGCTAAAACGAACTTTCCATAAAGCATATCTCTTAAACATTGCCGGCAATCTTTTTGAGAAACCTGACCAATCCTTTTTTTCCTTAGCTGTCCATAGCGCTTCCGCCAAAGCAGATATCCTTGGAAAGAGCATGTATTCGAGTTTCGCTTCATTGGAAATATATTCCGTCCATAAATTGCCCTGTGCCCCAAGTATATATGTTGATTGATCTTCTGTCAATACATTTGGCACCGGGTCATACGCGTACACTTTTTCAATCGGGTTGAAGCCGCCCTGGGTGATGGAATCTTCATAGAGGCTTTGCGCATGATTCAGGTAGAGGGGGGATTCCGGAGTCATGATAACATGGTGGTTCATCTTCGCGGCCTGTATGCCACCCTGTTCGCCCCTCCAACTCATGACCACCGCGTTGGGGGCCAATCCGCCTTCCAAAATTTCATCCCAGCCAATGATGGTTCGGCCTTTACTGTTTACATAACGCTCCACACGCCGGATGAAATAACTTTGTAATTCGTGCTCATTGGCCAATCCTTCTTTTTTAATCCTTGCCTGGCAATCCGGGCATTTTTTCCAACGTTCTTTCGGACATTCATCACCACCGATGTGGATGTAGGGAGAAGGGAATAGATCCATCAACTCCGTTAATACATCCGTTACAAACTGGTAAGTGCTGTCGTTGCCCGCGCAGAGCACTTCCGGCGACACGCCCCATGTTTGCATCACTTCATAAGGCCCTTTACTGCAACCGAGGTAAGGGTATGAAGCCAGCGCCGCGAGGCTGTGCCCGGGCATGTCGATTTCGGGAATGACCGTGATGTGCCTGTCTGCCGCGTACCTGACGATGTCGCGTATCTCCTGCTTCGTGTAATAGCCACCGTAAGGTTTGCCATCATACCGGTCGCTGCCATACCTGCCGGCCAGGGTTTGCTTTCTTCGGCTGCCCGTTACCGTTAGGTTCGGATATTTTTCAATCTCGATCCTCCATCCCTGGTCTTCGGTGAGGTGCCAGTGAAAATAGTTGAACTTATGCCAGGCGAGGAAGTCGATGTATTTTTTGATATAATCAATAGAAAACATGTGCCGGCCCACATCCAGGTGCATGCCCCTGTATGAAAACCTGGGATAATCCTTCACTTCACATCCCCTGATGGAAATTGGCTTTGTGTACTGAATATCTGCAGGTATCAGTTGCTGCAATGTTTGCAAGCCATAAAAAATTCCGCTGCTGTCGCCCATAATGGTTATACCGTTTCCGGTTACGGATAACTGGTAAGCGGATTTTTTCTGCAGCATGGGGGTGTAGGCGAGCAGGATGCTTTTTTCTGTAAGCGGGTTGTTCCTGTTACCGGAGATAACCGTTTGTACCTGCACCCTGATGCCATGGTGCTGCAACACATAAGCGGCAAAAAGTTCAGCGGCTTTTTCCGATTCGGGTGAACAATGAATCACAGAAGCGCTGTCGAGTATATAGGCACCGCTTTCAAAACGGAATTCAACAGGCATTGGGCTTAGTGCCGGTATTTCCTGGGCATTTGCCCGAAAGGAACCCAGGATGAATAATATAAAAACAATAATGATTTGTTTGAGGTCTTTCAAGAGTTGTTTAAAGCCGGGCCTGTGCATTTTTCTGTACATTTAACCTTAAAAGTACAGAAACCCCCATTAATGCATGGAACAGCATATACAGATAGTCCGGAACTTTTATGAAGCTTTTGCCCGTCGTGACCATCGCGCCATGCAATTACAATACAGCGACCATATCCAGTTTTTTGATCCGGTATTTGGCCACCTGGAGGGAGACCAGGTGCGAAGGATGTGGCAGATGTTATGCGAACGTGCACGCGATTTTTCACTGGTGATAGGGGATATCCATGCGTTGGATAATGAGTATGTGACCTGTGAATGGACCGCACGGTACACCTACAGTATGACGGGTAAACCTGTGGTCAATAAAGTGAAGGCGCATATGCGAATCCAAAATGGCCGCATTACGGAACACAGCGATGCATTTAGCTTTCACCGTTGGGCTGCCCAGGCTTTTGGATGGACAGGTTACTGGTTGGGCTGGACAGGTTTTTTCAGGAGGAAGCTGCAATCGAAAGCAAGGGCTATGGTCATGTAGCACATAGCCCATGTTCATTTCCTTTTTTATTTCCAATTAAGGCTAAATCCAACCTTACTATTTCTATTTATTCTACCGTAGAAATCTTGATGATGTTGGTAGGCAGGTGCAATGCCACCGGTGTGCTGCCTGTATTAATGACCACATCCCCTTTTTTCAGGAAGCCCCTTTCTTTCAGGATATTAATTTGGTCGTACATGATATCATCTAAACTTTCTTCTTCCGCATAGTAAAATGCGCGTACGCCCCAACTCAGGCTGAGCTGACTGATTAGTGAACGTTCTTTGCTAAATATATAAAGTGGGGCTTTAGGCCTGTAGCTGCTCAGCATGAAACCGGTATACCCGCTTTGTGTCATGCCGATTAAAGCATCGGCCTGAGCATCATGAGCGAGTTTACAGGCACTGTAACAAATGGCGTCGCTTAAAAAAGAAGGGGAGTGGGGTTGCGGTGCCAGGATATCATCACGGTCATAATCGTACCCAGATTTTTCCACTTCCATGATGATCTTGCTCATGGTTTCCACCACAAGGGTGGGGTAATTGCCAGTGGCTGTTTCACCACTGAGCATAACCGCATCAGCGCCTTCCATCACGGCATTCGCCACATCGCTCACCTCACTGCGGTTGGGTTTGGTCCTGTCAATCATGCTCTCCATCATCTGCGTAGCCACGATCACAGGTTTGGCGCGGCGCATGCATTTGCGGATGATTTCTTTTTGCAGGAGCGGTACTTTTTCGATGGGGGTTTCGATGCCGAGGTCGCCGCGGGCAATCATGATGCCATCACTTTCCACAATGATGTCGCGCAGGTTATTCAGGGCTTCCGGCATTTCAATTTTGGCAATCACTTTGATTTTTGATTGCTTTTCTTTGATCCTTTTCTTCAGGTCGGTGATGTCTTCCGTTTTGCGTACAAATGATAAAGCCACCCAATCCACTTTCTGCTCAATCAGGAAGTCCAGGTCGGCCAGGTCTTTTTCCGTGAGCGAAGGCATGCTCAGTTCCGAATCGGGCAGGTTAACGCCTTTTTTCGGATAGAGGTTACCGCCAAGTGTTACTTTCATCATCACTTCTTTATCATTCAGCACTTTTACCACGCGCACTTCCATTTTGCCGTCATCGAGGAAAATCCTGTCGTTCACTTTTACGTCTTTCGCCAGGTTTGGATATGATACATATACCTTGTCTTTATTGCCCACCATTTTTTCGGTGGTGAATGTGATCATTTCACCATCTTTCAGTTCGATGAAACTGTGTTCCAGTTCGCCGACCCTGAGTTTTGGCCCCTGGAGGTCGCCGAGGATGGCGATATTGTATGGCTCGGTTTTAATGATCTGCCGGATATTGTCTATGACTTTTTTCTTGTCTTCATGTGTGCCATGCGAAAAATTCAGCCTGAATACATTCGCGCCTGCTTTCACTAATTGCAAAATCCCTTCGTAGCTGTCGCATGCAGGGCCTATCGTTGCTACAATTTTTGTCCTTTTCTGTGAATGCGCGATACCTGCGGCCTTGTCCATCTGCTGATGGAGGTATTTCTCAATGTTCTTGCTCGTCTTGCTCATGATGGTATTGTTCGTGTATTCGTAACCGTTATAATTTTTTACTTTGTGAAATTCCTGTGTAATTGATTATGTGGCCAGGATTTTTACAATTTTCAGCCATTCTTCGTTGATGCGTTGTTTTTTCTTCACGGCTTCGTTGAGTGGCGTGTAGTTCATCCGGTTGTTCTGTATGCCGACAAATACATTGTGTTTGCCTTCCACCAGGCATTCTACGGCGTGGTAGCCCATGCGTGATGCGATCAGCCTGTCCATGCAGGTAGGGGTGCCGCCCCGCTGGATATGGCCGAGTATGCAAAGCCTGACTTCAAGTTGGGGCATTTTTTGTTTGATGTATTTGGCCACCTCATCGCCCCCGCCAAAATCGTCACCTTCGGCTACGATGATCAGGTTCACCAGTTTTTTTCTTTTTTCTTTTTCCTGGAGCGATTGGATGATGTCGTCTATATACGTTTTACGTTCAGGGATGAGGATGTTTTCCGCACCTGTGGCAATACCCGAATGCAGCGCTATATACCCCGCATCCCGGCCCATCACTTCAATCACAAATAAGCGGTCGTGCGAATCGGCCGTGTCGCGGATTTTATCAATGGCTTCCACTGCCGTATTTACGGCCGTGTCAAACCCTATGGTAAAGTCGGTTCCGGCAATGTCCTTATCAATCGTACCGGGGAGGCCCACGCAGGGGATGTCGAATTCATTACTGAAGGTTTGCGCGCCGCGGAAACTGCCGTCGCCACCAATGATCACCAGTCCGTCTATACCCCTTTTCCGCAGGTTCTCGTAACCTTTTTTGCGCCCTTCATGTTCATAAAATTCCATGCAACGGGCGGTTTTTAGTACTGTTCCGCCCCGCTGGATGATATTGGCCACACTACGGCTCTCCATTTTAAATATATCATCCTCCAGCATGCCGCTGTACCCGCGCATGATGCCGAATACTTCAAGTCCATAATGTAAACCGGTACGAACGGCTGCCCGGATGGCGGCATTCATACCCGGACTATCGCCCCCGCTGCAGAGGATGCCAATTTTAGTTACTTTTTTATTGCTCATGATATTGAATCTACAAATGAATTCTGTTAAATGTTCAGCCTTCAATAATGTGTTAAAAGTACACATTATTATGACACAGGCCCCTTATGTGGATGAAATGTCGGTTAAATTTTGCCATCACATCCGTTCCGGAACCGAAATGCCCAATAATTGCAGGGCGCTTTTAATGACCTGCGCGGTCATTGAAGCCAGCATCAGGCGGAGCCTTTTTTTGTCGTGGCTTTCGGCAGAAGCAATGGAATGTTCGGCGTAGAAAGAACTGAAGGTTTTGGCCAGTTGGTAAGCATAGATCGCCAGCAGGGAGGGGTTCAGTTCCTGGGCTGACTGCCGGATGATGACCGGGTATTTTTCCAGGCTAAGGAGCAATTCCCTTTCCAGGGGCAGGAGGGTTGCCGGCTGTTCGAATGCTTTTGGAATTTCATTTTTCCGGAGGATCGAACGGATCCTGGCATAATTGAACTGGATAAAAGGTGCCGTAAAGCCATGGAAATCGATGGACTCTTCCGGGTTAAAGATCATTTTCTTTTTGGGGTCAACCCGCAGGAGGAAAAATTTCAACGCACCCAAACCGATGGTATGGTAGAGTTCAAGCCTTTCCGATTCCGTGAAATCGCCCACTTTGCCCAGTTCGAGGGTTTTGTTTTCGGCCACCTGTTCCATTTCTTTCACCATATCATCCGCATCCACCACTGTGCCTTCCCGGCTTTTCATTTTTCCAGAGGGCAGTTCCACCATGCCATAGCTCAGGTGGTGCATATCTGCCGCGAATGGCATGCGCATTTTTTCGCAAATTTTTTGCAGCACTTTCATGTGGTAGTTCTGTTCGTCGCCTATCACATAAATGCTCTTATCAATCTTGTATTGGTCGTATTTCTGTTGCGCCAGGCCGATGTCCTGCGTGATGTACACCGAAGTGCCATCTTTTCGTTGAACCAGTTTTTCATCCAAGCCTTCGCCGGCCAGGTCAATCCACACGCTGCCGTCTTCCCTGCGGTAAAATACCCCATCCTCCAACCCTTTTTTCACCAGGTCTTTACCAAGCAGGTAGGTATTGCTTTCGTAGTACACGATATCAAAATCGCAACCGATATTTTTATAGGTGATGTCGAAACCTTCGTACACCCATTGATTCATGGTTTTCCATAAGGCAAGCACTTCGGGATCGCCTTTCTCCCAATCCACGAGCATTTGCTGAGCCTGCAGCATGATGGGGGCGTTCTTCTTCGCGTCATCTTCCGTTTGTCCTGAATCCATCAATTCAGCCACCTGCTTTTTATATTCATCATTGAACCGCACATAATAATCACCCACAAAATGATCGCCTTTAGTGTTGGTTGATGCCGGGGTGGCGCCGTTCGCGAATAATTTCCAGGCAATCATGCTTTTGCAGATATGGATGCCCCTGTCGTTGACAATTGAACTTTTCCATACCTCGTAGCCATTGGCTTTTAAAATCTCCGCCACGCTCCATCCCAGGAAATTATTCCTCAAATGCCCCAGGTGCAAAGGTTTGTTGGTATTCGGCGATGAGTATTCCACCATCACTTTTTTACCATTCATGGGGTGCTTGCCGAAACAGACATCATCGAAATTTTTTTCCAGTACCTGTACCCAATACGCATCGCTGATTTCGAGGTTCAGGAAGCCTTTGATGATATTGAAACCCAGGTAGGTGTCGGGGTGCCTGCGGGCCATCTCAGCACCCAGCTTTTGGCCGATCTCATCCGGGGAGAGTTTGAGGCTTTTCACCAGTGAAAAAAGAACCACGGTATAATCGCCGCGGAATTCGGGTTTGGTTTGGTTAACCTGGAAATCTTTTTCCGTGAAATCTCCCTGATACAGGGCTTTCAGGCATTCGATGGCGTGTTGCTGTACTTGTTCTATAATAGACATATCCGGTGTTTCGAAGCCGTAAAAATACAGATTTCCGGTGCAACCGTCCTGCATGATGATAATTTCATGCGGCTATTCGGCCATCAAATCGTAACTTTGCGCACTTTTTTGCAACTATGATATCAGTTAATAACGTTACGCTGGCCTATGGAAAGAGGGTGCTCTTTGATGAGGTCAAGCTGAATTTTACAAAAGGCAATTGCTATGGCATCATTGGTGCCAACGGCGCCGGTAAATCCACATTCCTGAAAATCATCAGCGGGGAAATCGAACCGAATAAAGGTACGGTCGACATCACGCCCGGTGAACGTATGGCTGTGTTGAACCAGAACCAGTTTGCATTCGATGAATACAGCGTCTTGCATACCGTCATGATGGGGCACCAGAAGATGTGGAAAGTGATGCAGGAGCGCGATGCCATTTATGCCAAGGAAGATTTTTCGGAAGCCGATGGCATCAAGGCCGGTGAACTGGAACATGAGTTCGGTGAAATGGGTGGGTACACCTCCGAGAGTGATGCGGCCACCCTGCTAAGTGAACTGGGTGTGCCCGATGAATTGCACGGCATGCTGATGAAAGACATCAGCGCGAACCTGAAAGTACGTGTTTTGCTGGCGCAAGCCCTGTTTGGCAACCCCGACATCCTCCTGCTTGATGAGCCCACCAACAACCTTGACGTAGAAACCATTGCCTGGCTTGAAAACTTCCTGGCCGATTACGAAAACATCGTATTGGTGGTGAGCCACGACCGTCACTTCCTCGATGCCGTATGTACGCATGTGGCGGATGTGGATAAGCAAAAGATCAAGATTTATACGGGTAATTATAGCTTCTGGTACGAAAGTTCGCAACTCGCCGCCAGGCAGGCAAGTGACAAGAACAAGAAGATGGAAGAGAAGAAGAAAGACCTGCTGGAATTCATTGCCCGTTTTAGCGCGAATGCATCTAAGTCTAAACAGGCCACTGCCCGAAAGAAAGCCCTGGATAAGCTGGTTTTTGAAGACATCACACCGAGCAACCGTAAATACCCGGGTATCATTTTCAAGCCTGAGCGTGAAGTGGGTAATGAAATCCTGAAAGTACAAAACCTGGGTAAGAGCCTCGACGGTAAAAAGTTATTCGGGAAATTGAACTTCGACATCCAGAAAGGGGATAAGATCGCTTTTATCAGTCGCGACCCTTTGGCGCTGACCAGTTTCTTTGAGACCATCAATGGGAAATTACAGCCTGATGAAGGAACGTATGAATGGGGTACCACCATCACAAAAGCCTACTTGCCAAATGATAACACGGAGTATTTTGAGGGCAGCAGCCTGAACCTGATGGATTGGCTCCGTCAATATGTTCCACCGGGAACAAAGGATGTGGATGAGGATTTTATTCGCGGATTCCTGGGTAAGATGCTGTTTAGCGGCGATGAAATTATGAAGAAAACGAATGTATTGAGCGGCGGTGAGAAGGTGCGATGCATGATCAGCAAAATGATGTTGCAAAACCCGAATGTGCTGATCCTGGATGAGCCCACCAACCACTTAGACCTCGAAAGCATTACCGCGTTTAACGATGGCATGATCACATTTCCGGGCGTTGTATTGCTGACAACACATGACCACCAGTTCATGCAAACGGTAGCCAGCAGGATCATTGAGATTGGCCCGAATGGCATGATTGATAAGCTGATGACGTATGATGAATACCTGGCAGATGACAGAGTAAAGGAGAGCAGGGCGGCATTGTATGCCTGATAACCAGATCATTGTGAATAATTTTGCAAATTATCCGACCATTTTGGCATGATTTTAGGCTATGGTTGGAAAAAACAGACGATATGAAAAAAATGCTGATGATCGGAATTTGTTTGTTGGGCAGTTTTTGGCAAGTGGCAGAGGCACAGAAAAGCAATCAATCTTCAAGCTATACTACCGCGCTGGGTGTTAAATTTTATCCCGGTGCCGTAACATTTAAGCATTTCATCAAAGAAGGAAGGGCATTGGAAGGATTAGGATATTTCTGGGAGCGTGGCGCGAGGTTTACATTACTGTATGAATTTCACCAGGACATCAATGACGTTCCTGGCTTGTCGTGGTATGTAGGCCCGGGCGCCCACCTTGGCTTTTACAATAAAAAGAAAAACCTGGCCGGTTACGGTGGTGCGGGCTTGGGACTTGATGGTGTGATTGGCCTTGATTATAAAATCAACAGCGCTCCAATTAATATTTCCCTTGACTGGCAACCCTCATTTGAATTTGGCGACAACTATGGAAATGGGTTCTCCGGAAATTGGGGCGGATTTGCCATAAGGTATGTTATTAAATAAGTTATGAGCATTAATTGAATGTTTTATTTAAGGCTGGACGGTTCCGGCCTTTTTTATTTTTGTGGCTGTATCCACTCAATTTGAATTGCATTCGGAATAAAAAATCATAGGTTTCATCCTACCTTTGCCGGCCTGATGCGCGCCTTACTCACCAGCCTGATTGATATTTTTTTTCCCTTGTTTCGGAGGGTGTTCTCCTTGCAGACATACCGGTATATGGTTTGCGGTGGATTCAATACGCTGACGGGTTTACTGGTTTATTATGTATCATTTTACCAGCTTTTTTCCCAAAAACTGGTTGACTTAGGTTTTTTTGCGTTCAAGCCCCATATGGCCGCTTTGTTTTTGTCTTCCGCCTGGAGTTTCAGCTTGGGTTTTGTATTGAATAAATATGTTGTTTTTACAGCTTCTTACCTGCGGGGCAGGGTTCAATTATTCAGGTACCTGCTGACATTTTTGGCAAACCTGGTTTTGAACTATTTCCTCTTAAAAGTTTTCGTGGAAATGGCGGGATGGCACCCTTTGTTCAGCCAGGTGTTAACCATTTTTATTGTGGTAAGCATCAGCTACCTGCTCCAACGCCATTTTACATTCCGGGGGCCCGGATCGCACAAAACGGCGAAATAGACTGCCAAAATTGCACTTCAACCCAGCTGGCATAATCATTGCCAAGGTCTAATCAAATCATAATTTATAAAATCATAGATCATGGGCAAGATTATAGGCATTGACCTGGGTACCACCAACAGTTGTGTATCCGTCATGGAAGGAAACGAACCGGTTGTGATAGCCAACGAGGAAGGACGCCGCACAACCCCCTCTGTCGTTGCATTTTTAAAGAACGGCGAGCGTAAAGTGGGCGACCCGGCCAAGCGCCAGGCCATTACCAACCCACAAAACACCATCAGCAGTGTGAAGCGTTTCATGGGCCGTCGTTTTGACGAAGTGACAGAAGAAACCACGCATTGGAGCTATAAAGTTGTAAAAGGTGACAATAATACGGTGCGCATTGATATCGACGGAAGGTTATATACCCCCCAGGAGATCAGCGCCATGGTGCTGCAAAAAATGAAGAAAACGGCTGAGGATTACCTTGGCCAGGAAGTTAACGAGGCCGTTATCACGGTTCCTGCATATTTTAACGATGCACAGCGCCAGGCCACAAAGGAAGCCGGTGAAATTGCCGGGTTAAATGTCCGCCGTATTGTAAACGAGCCTACCGCGGCTGCACTGGCTTATGGTTTGGACAAGAAAGGAAAGGACCAAAAAATCGCCGTGTTCGACCTTGGTGGCGGTACTTTTGATATTTCGGTGCTCGAACTGGGTGACGGCGTGTTTGAAGTGAAATCAACCAATGGAGATACGCACCTGGGTGGTGACGATTTTGATAAAGTGATCATGGATTGGCTGGCTGATGAATTTAAGTCAGACGAGGCCATTGACCTGCGTAAAGACCCAATGGCCCTGCAGCGTTTGAAAGAAGCCGCCGAAAAAGCCAAAATCGAATTATCTTCTTCTTCAGAAACAGAAATCAACCTGCCATATATCACCGCGGTGGATGGTGTGCCCAAGCACCTGGTGAAAAAGTTGAGCCGCGCAAAGTTTGAAGCCCTGGCCGATAATTTATTCGAGCGTTGCCTCAAGCCTTGCGAACAAGCATTGAAAGATGCCGGTATCCCCGCATCGTCAGTTGATGAAGTGATTTTAGTGGGAGGTAGTACCCGTATCCCTAAGGTGCAGGAAATTGTTGAGAAATTTTTCGGCAAGAAACCAAATAAGAGCGTAAACCCGGATGAGGTTGTAGCCATTGGTGCGGGTATCCAGGGCGCGGTATTGACCGGCGAAGTGAAGGATGTACTATTGCTCGACGTTACCCCGCTGAGCCTGGGTATTGAAACCATGGGTGGTGTGATGACCAGGCTGATCGACAGCAATACAACCATCCCCACGCGTAAATCTGAAGTATTTAGTACGGCAGCCGACAACCAGCCCGGAGTTCAAATCCATGTTTTACAAGGGGAACGCCCAATGGCTTCTCAAAATAAAAGCCTGGGGATGTTCAACCTCGATGGCATTCCACCGGCACCACGCGGTGTACCACAAATTGAAGTGACTTTCGATATTGATGCCAATGGTATCCTGCACGTAAGCGCCAAAGACAAAGGCACCGGCAAGGAGCAAAAAATCCGTATCGAAGCGGGCAGCGGACTGAGCAAGGATGAGATTGAAAAGATGAAGGCCGAAGCCAAAGCCAATGAAGCTACTGATAAGGCAGAGCGTGAAAGGGTTGATAAGATCAACCAGGCCGATAGCCTGATATTCCAGACAGAAAAGCAATTGAAGGAATACGGCGATAAGATCCCGGCTGATAAGAAGTCTGGCATCGAAAGCGCGCTTACTAACCTGAAGGAAGCCCATAAGAGCCAGGACAGCACCCGCATCGACAGCGCCATGGAAGAGATGAATACAGCCTGGACAGCAGCCAGTGAAGAAATTTACAAGGCCACCCAACAACCAGGTGAGCAGGCTCCCAATGGCAATGCATCCACATCACAGGCCAATAACGCCGAGAATGTAACAGACGCTGAGTTTGAAGAAGTGAAGTAATAGGGTTAACATACAAGTTCAAGCCGCAGTGATTTTACTGCGGCTTTTTTTTAGGGTTGAAGTTTGATGTCTTTTCAGGGAAGCCAGGCAAATAGTATTCAGTAACCTTTGGCCCTTCAGCAGTTTCCCTATATTTGCATTCCCGGAACGTTAGCTCAGTTGGTTTAGAGCATTACTTTGACAGAGTAGGGGTCACTGGTTCGAGTCCAGTACGTTCCACGCCGCAAAGCCTCCGGTATGGAGGTTTTTTTTATTTCTTTTATAACCATTATGAATGGCCATTTCGCGTAAATCAAAATCTAAAGTTGCATCATGATTTTGGTTAGTTTTTGGCATGCAAAAAAGCGGTATTTTGAAGCAAATATTTTTCATGAAACGCATATTGCTATTTGCATTTACTATCCTGTTAGCTATGCAGGCCATACAGGCTCAAGACAAAGAACCGGAGTCGTTGGGTTTGCCGGGAGATAATTTAAACCTGTATGCCGCGCTCAAACTTTTCCAGGAATGTAAAACACTTGAAGAGTTTGAGAAGCGGTTGAATGATGAGGAAGAGAAAATCAATAACCTCGATTTGGACAATGATGAAAAAATTGATTACATAACGGTAACGGATAACGTAAAAGATGATGTACACAGCATCGCCCTTGAGGTATTCATGAATAAGGACGAGAAGCAGGGCGTAGCCGTATTTGTGGTATCGCGTGAAAAGAACGGGGAGGCAACCATACAAGTGATCGGTGACGAGGATTTATATGGCAAGGATTATATTATCGAACCACAATATGATGATGCCGGTACGCCCAATCCCGGATATGCCGGCCAGGAGCAGGCAGCAGTTGCGCAAACAGAAACACAACCGGTGCGCACCACTTATGTGGAAGTATATAACTGGCCAATCGTTTCATTTATATATGTGTCTTCATACAGGCCATGGGTATCGCCCTGGTATTGGGGATACTATCCGGGTTGGTGGCGGCCCTGGCGCCCGCAATACTGGCATTGGTATTACGGATACCATTATCACTGGAATTATTGGTATTACAGGTACTACAGGCGGTGGAGTTATTACCGGTACAGCAATTGGTATAACTGGTATTATGGAATGGGAGGCTGGAGGCGCAGGTCAGTTGTTTATTATAACCAATATAACCAGGGCCTGTACCGCAAAACTTATTCGAGACCGGAGAAAAGGTTGGAAGGATCGGCCAGCTTTGTTAAGAAGTATCCTACAGCACCCGGATTGGCCCGTCCGGTACCGGAAGCGAAAGTGCCGGGCTTCAAACCTGATCTTGTTAAACCTGTAACCCGTCCTGCACCCGAAAAGCCGGTGGTCACTAAACCGGCCCCTGTGAAACCAAGTCCAACCAAGCCAACCACCAGGCCTGTAGAAGACCCCACCGGCGATCAAATGAAACCGGTGCCTTCCAAAAAGCCGAGTCCATCCCGGCCTACAACCCGGCCAATACCAACAAAGCCAACAAAACCAACCAGGCCGTCCACCAAACCCACGCCAACAAAGCCCAATACAAGGCCGGTCATAAAACCAACCACCCGGCCATCCACGCAACAACCGGCTACAAGGCCCGGGGCGAGAACGATACAGCCTTAGGTTTATACATAAAAAGTCCCGCCTGTACAGACGGGACTTTTCTTATAAAGAATGTGTGCAACGGTCTACATCAGGTCCATTGCCATTGCAAAGAATGTTACATTGAATGGAAGGATCATTGAGCAATATCCACCAGCCACGGCATAAACGCCAAAAAAGGCTGCAATGGAGATGAAAAATAATATCCAGTATAAAGCGGTTGATTTTTTGGCTTTTTCCATGAACAGGTATTTTTTGCAAATATAATACCTGGAAACAATACTCTTTCAATTTTTTAGCTCTTGTTTCCTATTCCTTTGTTTTAAGCCTAATATGATTAAATTGCCGTTTAAAATGTATTTTTTACATGATCTGTCATTTTCATATAAAATTTAATACCCACTATGGCCAAAACCTGGTCATCCGCATAGCCGAAGGTAAGGGGCCTTTCAGTGAGCAGGCCACAGAACTGAGCATGGAATACCTGGATGATTCGTATTGGTATGCCGCAGTGGATGTATCAGCAATCGGCATAACCGATCATTTGCAATATCAATATGTTGTCAGGGAGCATGGAAAACCGGATGCCTGGGACAATTGCAAGAACCGTCATATCTCCATCAAGAAATTGGAAACTGATGAGGTTTACGTTGTTGACGATTGGCAGGAATATTTGTTTACACAGCAAGTTTTTCATAGCAAGCCATTTGAAGATGTGTTTACAGGCCCGAAAGTAAAAGAGCCCGCAACAAAGAAGCCCACACATATTTTTGACGTGCAAACCACCCATTTGCCCGACGATAAGGTATTGTGCCTTTGTGGCGCGGGAAAAAAACTGAACGACTGGTACCTTGAGAAGCCAGTGTTGATGAAGCGGAAAAAAAATGGCTGGTCGGTTAAGTTGAACCTTTCCAAAGAAAATTTCCCTTTAGAGTACAAGTTTGGCGTTTATGACGTGCATCAAAAGAAAGCGGTATTCCTGGAGGAAGGGAATAACCGGGTATTGCGGTTGTTTGGTAAAAAATCAGATACATATATCCTTCACCATATTGCATACTTTCCGCAATTTAGCTGGAAGGGCGCGGGAGTGAATGTACAATTATCATCCCTTAAATCTGAGCGCAGTTGGGGCGTAGGTGATTTTGATGACTTAAAAACATTGACAGACTGGTCGGTTAAAACCGGGATCAAAATGATCCAGTTGCTGCCGATCAACGATACCATTGCATCGCATAACAAAAAAGATTCTTATCCATATTCGGCCGTGTCTGCTTTCGCGCTGCACCCGGTATTTATGAACGTGGAGAAACTGGCCCAATCAGCTGCAGTTGTTTTTCCCGACAAGATGTTGGAAGAAGTAAAGGCATTAAATGAGCTCAGCACATTTGATTACGAATCGGTGGCACCATTGAAAATGGAAGCCATTGCCAAAGTGTTCGAAAAGCAGAAACATTCATTTAAAGATGATTTTGCCTATTTCGATTTCTTTGACCTGAACCGGCATTGGCTTGTTCCATACGCCGCGTTTTCATATTTAAGGGATACCTATAAAACGGCCGATTACAGCCAGTGGGGTGAGTATGCGGTGTACGATGAAGAGAAAATCCAGGAATTGGTGAGCCCGGATCAACCACAGTATGATGAGATCGCTATTCATTATTTCACGCAATACCATTTGCACCTGCAATTGAAAGACGCGGTTGAGTATGCGCATAAGAAACAAGTGATCATCAAAGGTGATTTGCCGATTGGCGTTGGTCGGTTTAGCGTAGATACCTGGATGTACCCACACCTGTTTCATATGGATATGCAGGCGGGGGCACCACCTGACGCTTTCACTACAAAGGGGCAAAACTGGAGCTTCCCCACATACAACTGGGACCTGATGAGTACCGACAATTATGCATGGTGGCGCCAGCGGATGGAGCATATGAGCAATTATTTCGACGCCATCCGTATTGACCATGTCTTGGGATTTTTCAGGATTTGGAGCATTCCGATGGATGCCATTGAAGGAATTTTTGGCCGCTTCGTTCCGAGCATTCCTTTATATGCCGACGATTTCGCCAGGGCTGGGCTTCATTTTGATGAGTACCGTTTTTGCGAACCATACATCAATGATGACCTGATTTATCAGTTTGCCGGAGAAGATGCGCAATGGGTGAAACAGCACATCCTGGAAGGATTCAGGTTTAGGCAGGGTTTGCATACACAACGCGGCTTACAGGAATTTTTACAAAAACATCCAAATAAGCAGCACCTCAGGCAACCATTGTTTGATTTGTTGGGTAATGTGATTTTGTTGCGTGATGACCGCCAAAGCGGAGCTTATCACTTCCGCATCAGTATGCAGACAACAGCATCGTTCAACCATTTGTCGGGTTACGAACAAGGTGTACTGAATAACTTGTATCATGATTACTTTTTTGAGAAGCAGAACGGCCTATGGCACCAGGGAGTTCAGCCAAAACTGAATGCCATTCAGCAGGGTTCCACCATGTTGATTTGTGCGGAAGACCTTGGCATGGTTCCGGATATGGTGGAAGATGTGCTGAATGAAAGGGAGATGCTTTCCCTGCAGGTGCAGCGGATGCCCAAAGTGGCTACAGACAATTTCACGCATCCCGGGAATGCTAAATACCTGACGGTGGTTACACCATCTACGCACGACATGAGCACAGTTCGGCAGTGGTGGGAAGAAGACCGCAACAATACACAGATATTCTTCAACCAGATACTCGGTCATTATGGAGAAGCGCCATACTATTGCGAGCCCTGGGTGGCGCGTGATATCGTGTTGCAACACCTCAGGTCGCCTGCCATGTGGGCAGTGTTCCTGTTGCAAGACCTGCTGGCGATCAACGCACAGATGCGCCGGGAAAACCCGCATGAAGAACGCATTAACATTCCGGCAGATCCGGAGCATTACTGGAATTACCGCATGCATTGCAGTTTGGAAGACCTATTGCTGCATGATGAATTAAACCAGGAATTGCGCCAGATGATTGTGCACGCAGGCCGTTAACCAGATTATGGAGATTCGCTATAAAGCCATCAACCTGCCTTTTATACATCCGTTTACCATTTCAAAGGGCAGCAAAACGCACCAGCCATCACTGTTGGTGGAACTGCGTCATTTTTCCATTGCAGGTTACGGGGAAGCGCCAGCCATCAGTTATTACCAGATCCCAGTTGAGAAGATGATGGCCGACCTGGAAGCAAAAAAGGCATTTGTCACCCGTTTCGCTTTTTCTGACCCTGAACGTTACTGGCATTACCTGCATCACCTATTTCCCCATAATCCATTTCTTGTTTGCGCACTTGACATGGCAGGATGGGATATTTATGGAAAGATCAAACGTAAACCCTTGTATGAGCTGTGGGGTCTTGATGCCACAAAGGCACCTATGACCGATTATACGATTGGCATGGATACCGTGGATAAGATGATTGAAAAAATCAAAGCTAAGCCATGGCCGATATACAAAATCAAAGTGGGTATGGAGAACGATTTGGAGATACTGTCTGAGTTGCGCAAACATACCGATGCCATATTTCGAGTGGATGCCAATGAAGCCTGGACGTTGGAGCAGGCCTTGGAAAAAATCCCGGTGATGCAATCGCTGGGTGTGGAACTGGTTGAGCAACCCCTTAGGAAAGACGATTGGGAAGGCATGAAGGTTTTGTATCAATCATCAACTTTACCCATATTTGCCGATGAAGCCTGTGTCAGGGAATCTGATGTGCAGGCATGCGCTTCCTGTTTTCATGGCATTAATATCAAACTCACCAAGTGCAGCGGCATCACACCGGCATTGCGCATGATCCGTGAAGCGAGGAGCCTGGGGCTGCGCGTGATGATTGGCTGTATGAACGAGAGCAGCATTGGCTCAGCAGCCATCGCGCAATTGGCGCCATTATGTGATTATTTGGATATGGATGGACCTTTGTTGCTGGCTGAAGACGTGGCAAAAGGAGCGGGATTTGACGCAGGCAGGATTGTCTATCCTGATTTGCCCGGGTTGGGCCTTGACTTGCAGTGGGACTCAATACGGGAGCATCAATGATCAAACGATGATTTCAGAAGAGATCATAAAACGTTGTACGATGACAGAAGAAAGGGAAAGGAGATTAACGGATGTTTTGATTAAACGGCAGCCAAACCTGACTGTTGTATTGGAAAATGTATTTGACCCGCACAACATATCTGCGGTTATGCGTACCTGTGATGCGGTGGGCATACAGGAAATGTATGTATTGAATACCATGATCCCGCGGCACAAGAAATGGGGTGCCCGAAGCAGTTCCAGCGCTGCCAAATGGCTGACCGTTCATCAGTTTACAGAACTTGAAGCCTGTTTTGATGCGATCAAATCGAAGTACAATAAAATATATACCACGCACCTCAGCCATGAATCCCATGATTTGTACGCGCTTGATCTTACAGAATCAGTAGCGCTTGTTTTTGGCAATGAACACGCGGGCATTACCGATTCGCTCCTGGCAAAATCTGATGGAAATTTCATCATCCCGCAGGTTGGAATGATACAGTCTTTAAATATATCAGTAGCCTGCGCCGTAACCGTGTATGAAGCGTTTCGACAAAAGCGTGCAGCCGGCCATTATGACCATCCGGCATTGCCCGAAACCCAAATGAAGGCATTGCGGCAGGAATGGGGCTTTTTTGACCCGGAGCTATAATCCTTTCAATCAACCACCATGATTATTTTATCACCCGGTGACCCAATGCCAGATCCATCATTTGCCAATGAGGAAGGCTTGCTTGCCATTGGAGGTGATTTGCATCCGCAACGGTTACTCGACGCTTACCGGAAAGGGATTTTTCCCTGGTATGGATCTGATGACCCGATAGCCTGGTGGTGCCCAGATCCACGTTTTATATTATTGCCTGGTGAGTTAATCGTTAGCAAAAGCATGCAGAAATTATTCAGGCAGCATGCGTTTAGCGTGACAGTCAATAAAGCATTTGCTGATGTTATCCATGCATGCAGGACCATTCGCCGAAAGGAAGGCTACGGAACCTGGATACATGATGAAATTGAATCGGTTTATACAGACCTGCATGACATGGGATATGCCTTTAGTGTAGAAGCCTGGCAATCCGGAAAGCTTGCCGGAGGCTTTTATGGCATAAGAATGGGTGATGTGTTTTTCGGGGAAAGTATGTTCAGTTATATATCTAATGCCAGCAAATACGCGTTTATTGATTTCGTGGTGAAGGAGCGGGAGATGGGGCTTGCCCTCATTGACTGCCAGGTATACAGCAGCCATTTGGAAAGCCTTGGCGCACGCATGATCCGCCGCGATGATTTTTTACAGGCATTGCAAAAACTGATTGGCCATTAATCAGGTTCGTCCATATTTATGAATCCAAATACAGTATGACCAGTTGTAATGGCGATACATTGTAACTATTACGTATAGACGAAATAGAGTGTTCTTCCGGGAAGGCCTGTGTCCAGCATCCATCCGGAATTTTTGCATCAACCGCTTCAGTATTGGCATTGATGCCTACCCATATCTTCCGCCATGAATCACCGGCTTTTCCTGATTGAATTGTATACGATATAAATCCGGGTATTTTTTCTTCATCAAAACGGATCAGTTCAGCCACCTGGCTGCCTGTTTTTAAGCGAAAGCCCGGATGTGTGCGCCTGAGCCTGATGAGGGTTTTAATTTGGGTAACCGCATCATCGTGTATTGACCTGAGATCCCAGTTGATGGCGTTGATGCTGTCCGGGCTTTTGTAAGAATTTTCCACGCCTTTTTTTGTCCGCATAAACTCGGAGCCTGCATGCAGAAAGGGGATGCCCTGGGATGTGAGTATGATGGACAAAGCCAGCAATTGCCTTTTTTTTCTTGTCGGTTCATCTTCTGTTGCGTTCGATAAAGCCAGTTTATCCCAAAGGCAGTGGTTGTCGTGGCAATCCGCGTAATTGATGACCTGCACCGGTGACTGTGCAAATGGGCGCCCGGGCAGGTTACTGTCGGTATAATTGACCTGCGGATGCGGACAAGACGCTACAATGCCCGCTTTAATGGTTTCTTCAAGATGGATGGCCCCACCTGCGAATCCGGGTTGGTCGGGGAAAAAGACCCTTCCTTTTAACGCGTCCCTGATATCATCGCTGAATACGGAAATGCCATGAAGTTTATCTACATTGTCTTTTACCGCCCGCTGATCCGCTGGTAACACCGAATGCCCGCCGGCCCATCCTTCGCCGTATAATAATACATCCGGTTTAATTGCCTTTAATTCATCAGCGATCATTTGCATGGTCTCTACATCGTGCAAACCCATCAGGTCGAACCTGAAACCATCTGCATGATATTCCGTTAACCAGTATTTCAGGCAATCAAGCATGAATTTCCGCATCATGGGATGCTCAGTTGCCGTTTCAGTACCGCATCCGCTGCCATCCGAAAAACTGCCATCCGGGTTCAACCTGTAATAATATCCGGGCACCAATTGATTGAAAATGCTCTTCCGTATCTGGCTCGTATGATTGAATACCACATCGAGTACCACCCGAATCCCTTTTTGATGCAGGGCCATGACCATTTTCTTGCACTCCATGATCCTGCTTTTACCATCAAGGGGATTGGCCGCGTATGAGCCCTCAGGTACAAAATAATTATAGGGATCATATCCCCAATTGTATTTTTCCGGGTCATAGGTTGTTTCATCTACCGTATCAAAATCATTTATGGGAAGCAGGTGCAGGTGTGTGATGCCTAATTCCGAAAGGTAGTCGAGGCCGGTGGAAAACCCGGATGCATTTCGTGTATGCGTTTCCGTTAATCCCAGGAATTTGGCCTTGTGCATGATGCCAGAGGATGCATCTGCGGACGCGTCCCGTACATGCAGTTCGTAAATGACCGCATCTTCAGGCTGGTTATCATAGGAGAAGTCTGGGCTCTTGTCATGTTCCCATCCATCCGGGTTGGTTTCCTGCAGGTTGATGACCATTGCCCGGAGCCCATTAACTACAACTGCTTTTGCATAAGGGTCTGGCACATCCAGGCTCCAGTCTGATGCTAATTTTACCCGATAGGTATAAAATACGCCGGCATGATCACCCGGCCATTCATATGTCCAGGTTCCATGATCCCCTGTTTTCATCTGCAGCACTTCAATGGGGTATCCGCCAACAGGATCGGCAAAAATCAGTACCTGGGCTGCAAGGGCCCCGGGGCTCCAAAGTTTGAATATGGTTTGTTGCGCGGAATAGGTTGCACCCAGATCGTCACCGCTGTACACGGGGAACCGGTCCCTGATTGATGTAACTGGTTCAGGCATGAAGATAAAAGTACAATACTTGCCACAAATTGGCAAGGGCAGGCAAGGCTATTGATTTACTTGTAATCGTATACAATATATCCCCAGGGCTCCAGGCTGATATTCTGCTTATCGCTGACGCTTTCATTTGTATACAGGAATACATTGTACGGTTTACCATTTACCCTTGGGTCTTGAATACTGAATACGGCCGGTTTGGCAGACAGGTTCAGGACCACCAATAATTTACGCCCGTTCTTCTCGCGGATAAACGAAAACACGGATTCGTCATGGCTTGTTTTCAAACGTTCATATGATGCGTCTGCGGAAAGGGCAGGGTTCTTTTTCCTGAGTTGCAAAAGGGTTTTGTAAAAAGGCGCCATTTTGAATTCCTTCCATTCAATCGGGTCTTTCACAAAAAATTTCAGCCTCTTTTTATTGGGCACTTCCTGTCCATTGTAAATCAGGGGGATGCTTTGGTACATGGTTTGGGTGAATACCGCGAATGTTTTGTACGCATCGCCATACTTTTCAAATTCGGTTCCATTCCAGCTGTTTTCGTCATGGTTGCTGGTAAAGAACATCCGGTGCGCGTCTTCAGGGAAGCGATGGATATTATGTTGCAGCAATGAATCAAACTGCGCGACAGTTTTCGAACCTTTATATACATCCGACATCATGCCCATTAGGCTCCATCCATACGTGGCATCGAAACCCACTTGGTGCAGCTTGGGGCTTTCAGCTTCCGCGAGCATGTACACATTTTTTATTTTTTTCAATTCAGCGATACACTCTCTCCAGAAATCTTCAGGTACTTCTTCCGCTACATCGCAACGGAACCCATCAATGCCGGTTTCCTTCACCCAGAAACGCATGGCATCAATCATGCTGTCTCGTAACCTGCGGTGTTGGTAATTCAGTTTGTAAACGTCTGTCCAGTCAAATGGTGACACAAATTTCCCTAATGAATCTTTCACATAAAATTCAGGGTTTGTGCGCACCCAGTGGTTGTCCTGCGCCGAATGGTTGGCTACCCAATCGGTGATGACTTTAAAGCCCATCGACTGCGCTTTTTTTACCATCGCTTTCCAATCGGCCAGGGTACCAAACTCTTCGTTGACAGCTTTGTAATTGCGTACTGCATAATAACTGCCCAGTTCCGAAGGGGACATTTTCCGTCCTTCAATCCCAATAGGTGTGATGGGCATGAACCAAAGCACATCAACACCCATTTGCCTGAGGCGGGTTAAATGTTTTTGAAAATCTTTGATCTTGCCTGTAGCGCTGTATTGACGAAGGTTTACTTCGTAAATATTTGATTGGTGGCTCCAGGACGGGTGGTCGTATAATTTCCCGGCAGACTGGGCAATGGTTTGCAGCGAAAAAAACAGCAAGGCTAAAAATCCAATAATTCGTTTATGCATGATTGTTAGTTTGTCAGATGATAATATCAGGGCAAGAGTTCGTACACGACAGTTTTATATGAGCCAAGGGTGAAATCCGCAAGGTCGCCGCGGCGGTCTTCAATCACATCACGGTATTTGCTGAAGCCATGGGTGCGTTCCGTGTATTTTCCCACATTGATTTTCTTTTCTTCTTTTGATGTGTTCATTACGACCATCACGGTTTGCCCGGCTGTGTACCTGAAATAAGTGTACACGCCATCTTCGGGAAGGTATTGCATGAATTTACCAACGGTAAGGGCTGGGGAGCCTTTACGGAAATTAGCCAGTGTGGCCAGGTGTTGGAAAATGGCCTGGTCCCTCTGTGTCCTTCCTTGTATGCTGAATTTGTTGATTGAATCGTTTTTCCATCCACCGGGGAAATCGAGGCGTACATATCCGTCATTTGGACTGGTGAAACCGGTCATGCCAATTTCATTTCCATAGTATAGTTGCGGGATGCCACGGCAGGTTAGGAGCCATGAAATACCGGAGAGGTATTTATCTAGGTTCTCACCAACAACGGAATAGAACCTTGATATATCGTGGTTGTCGAGGAATATCACGTTCCTTGTGGGGTCTTCATATACAAAGTCGTAGCTAAGGTTTGTATATAATTTATTTACCCCGTCTGTCCAACCAAAATCTTTGGTCAGCGCGTCTGTAATTCCCCAAAGTGTTTGGAAATCAGTTACGGCTTGTAAATTGCTTTTGAATGGGATATTAAATTTGCTCTGGCAGAAATAAGCCTGGTTGATTACACCATGAACCCAGGTTTCGCCGAACATGGTGATGGCAGGGAATTCATCATACAAAGCCTGGTTGCATCGGTTCATAAATTCCAGGTCGTTATATGCGTAGGTATCAATACGCCATCCGTCAATACCAAATTCTTCCACTGTCCACAGTGCATGCTGAATTAAGAAGTTCGCAACAAATGGATTGTGCTGGTTGAGGTCAGGCATTTGCGGTGTGAACCATCCATCGGCCATCACCTGATAATCTTTTTTGCTGGCGTATGGGTCAAACAACACCTGGTCTTTGTAACTGGTGTTGGTGTAAGTTTCCCATTGGTGCAGCCAGTCTTTCATTGGCTGGTCCTGCACGGTGTGGTGATACAAGCCTACGTGGTTATATACGGCATCCTGGATAACTTTCATGCCCTTTTTATGGGCCGCTGTTACCAGCTCGTGATAAGCTTTATCACCGCCCAGCCTCGGGTCTACCTTATAGTGGTTGGTGAACGCATAACCATGTTCGGTGCGGTTAGGCATATCGTTTTCGAGCACCGGGTTGAGCCAGAGGGTGGTCACTCCCATGTCGAAAAGGTAATCGAGTTTGTTTTGAATCCCCTTTAAATCGCCGCCATGCCTGTTGAAAACCGTATCGCGCCTTAGTGTTTGATCACGCATGCCGGGTATTCGGTCGTTGCTTTCATCGCCGTTGCTGAAACGGTCGGGCATGATCAGGTAGATTAAGTCGCGGCTGTTCACCCCCTGCGCATAGGCGCGACCGTTACCTTCCCTTCTGGGTTTGATTTCAAAATAGAAAGGGTTTACCATTTTTTTAGAACCCTTTTTCACTTCATGAAAAACCAATGTGCCTGGTTTTGCTGTTGTGCCGATTTCGAGGTCTAAGAAAACATAGTTTGGGCTTTCCGCTTTGTGTACCTGTACCAGCCTGATGCCATCGTAAGGCATCATCGCCAGGCTGTCGGCCTTACCTATTTCCTTGTGCTGCACCATAATTTGCAGTTTGTTCCACTTCATTCCAACCCACCAGTGAGTGGGATAGCATGCGGGCTTGGTTTGCGCGTTGGCAAACAGCACAAAAAATGTAAACAGGCACCCGGCCCAAATTTTTTTGATGGTCATATCTGATTATTTTTTGTCTTCGTCTTTTACAATTAATGTCAGCAGGCCCGCGAGTATCATCGAAACTCCGCCAAGTGCAACTGTGTTGAGGGTATTGGCATGAAACAGGTTCATGGTGAAAAAGCCAAGGATACTGGCCGCTACAATTTGCGGTATCACAATGAAGAAATTAAACACACCCATATAATATCCCATTTTATGGGCAGGCAGCGCGTTCGACAACATGGCATATGGCATGGAAAGGATGCTTGCCCAGGCAATGCCAACCATGGCCATCGAAACCGCGATCAGGGTTGGGTTTTCTATGAAATAAATAGACAACAATCCAAGTCCGCCAATGATCAGGCAAATCATATGCGTGATTTTCCGGTTTGTGCGGTAAGCGATGAGTGGAATGAGGAACGCGAATAATGCGGCAACGCCGTTTCGTACGGATGAACATACATTTAACCAATCGGCGCCATCATTATATTCCTGCCTTACCCTTTCCAGTTCTATTTTATCGGCCGCGGTAACCTGCGTGTTGAGGCTGTCTGAGAAATAATTCGCGAGGTTGACGGAAATGGCAACTGGGTTTTTATCAGACCTGTATTTCCTGATCTCTTCGATATCTTTTTTCAACGATTCGAGGTTTTTCTTTTTATCGGCGTCTTTGATATTCTCTTCTTTCATCACATCATTGCCAACGGCCACGGCCATTTTCTCCACCAGGGATTGGTCAACCTTCATATTGTATTTGTTGGCGGTAACGGCATTGGTGGTATAAATCCACATGGCGAATAAGGAAAACCAGGTGAAGAATTGCACGATAGCGAGCTGGCGCATGGTTTTTGGCATGCGGAATATGCCGCCAAATGTTTCGTTGAGCGCGTCTTTAAAAGTGGTTTCCTTTTTTTCTTTTTTGAATTTCTCCAGGTCTTCAGGAGGAAATTCTTTGGTGGTAAATACTGTGTATAACACTGAAACCAGGAAAGCGATGCCACCCAGGTAAAATGACCATTTGACCGAATCGGGGATTTGTCCGGCGGGAGCGGTATTGCTCACATTGAACCAATTGGTAAAGATCCAGGGCAGGAGCGCGGCGATAACGGATCCGATGCCGATGAAGAAACTTTGCATAGCGAAACCGGAAGTGCGCTGATCGGGTGGGAGTTTATCACCAACGAAAGCGCGGAAGGGTTCCATGGAGATATTGATGGAAGCATCAAGGATCCAGAGCATACCTCCGGCCATCCAAAGCGCGGATGAATTGGGCATGATGAACAAGGCGATGGTTGCAAGCACGGCACCTATAAAAAAATATGGCCTGCGGCGCCCCCACCAGGGATGCCAGGTGCGGTCGCTCAAATACCCAATGATGGGTTGCACCAGCAAACCGGTTAGTGGCGCGGCAATCCAGAGAATGGGTATTTCATCTTTATTGGCGCCCAATGTTTCAAAAATGCGGCTCACATTGGAGTTCTGCAATTCAAAGCCGAACTGGATGCCAAAGAAGCCAAAACTCATGTTGAATATCTG
>DDTB01000028.1 GCA_002343985.1 Chitinophagaceae bacterium UBA2375
CATCAATATTTTCATAAATTTTCTCCTAAAAAATTGTATATTTTAATTTTTTATATTTCTTTTGTGGCCTAAACAGCCAAAAAATGAGTTCCTTAAGATTCCAAGCGATTAACAACCTGATGCAGAAGGCCAGTGATACCGGCGACCATGCATCGGCACGCATTACCGGTATTTTTAACGAAAATGTATTCACGTTAAAAACCGCCCGCCATTACCTGAGTGACGAAGCCTTTAAAAGTTTGCTGGCTTCCATACAAGGAGGTAAAAAGATTGACCGTACCATGGGCAATAATATTGCCAATGGTTTAAGGGCATGGGCGGAAGAAAAGGGTGTGACCCATTTCACGCACTGGTTTCAGCCACTGACAGGATTATCAGCCGAAAAGCATGACTCGTTTTTTACGATCAAAGGCGATGGCACCCCGATTGAAGAATTCGAGGGCGCGGCTTTGATCCAGCAGGAACCCGATGCCTCTTCATTCCCCAGCGGTGGCCTGCGCGCCACTTTTGAGGCCCGTGGCTATACCGCCTGGGACCCCTCATCTCCCCCGTTCATCATGGAGATTGGCCAGGGTAAAACCTTATGCATCCCCACCATCTTTGTATCGTATACCGGTGAATCCCTGGATACCAAGACGCCTTTATTAAAAGCAGCTGTAGCGCTCGATAAGGCTGCGGTGGATGTTTGCCAGTATTTCGATAAAAATGTTACGAAAGTTCATGCCACCCTTGGCTGGGAACAGGAGTACTTCCTGGTGGATGCAGGCATTGCCAATGCCCGCCCGGATATCCTGCTGACCGGACGCACCATTTTCGGGCATGCACCGGCGAAAGGACAGCAATTGGAAGACCACTATTTTGGCGCTATCCCGGAAAGGGTTTATGCATTCATGCGTGATTTCGAACAGGAATCGTACCGCCTGGGCATCCCCCTGCGCACCCGTCATAATGAAGTGGCCCCTGCACAGTTTGAATGCGCCCCTATTTATGAAGAACTGAATATAGCGGTTGACCATAACACCTTGTTGATGGATGTGATGACGCGCATTGCCAAAAGGCACAACCTGGTGGTGCTGCTTCATGAAAAACCTTTTGCAGGCATCAACGGTTCGGGAAAGCATAATAACTGGAGCATGAGCACCAATACGGGTGTCAACCTCCTCTCGCCCGGCAAAACGCCAAAAACGAACCTGATGTTCCTCACATTCTTTGTGAACACCATCAAGGCCGTGCATGATTATGCTGAACTAATCCGTGCGTCTATTGCCAGCGCGGGCAACGACCATCGCCTGGGCGCGAATGAAGCACCGCCCGCAATTATGTCGATATTTATTGGAAAATTCCTGACTGATGTGTTGCACGAGATTGAAACCCGCGTCAGCAGCGATTTTGATGAACAGGATGAAGCCATCCTGAAACTCGACATCCATCGCAGCATCCCTGAACTGATGCTCGACAATACTGACCGTAACAGGACTTCCCCTTTTGCATTCACCGGTAATAAATTTGAATTCCGTGCTGTAGGTTCATCTGCCAATTGCGCCATACCCATGACAACCCTGAATACGGTCATGGCTGAAACACTCAGGCATTTTAAACAGGAAGTTGATGCCCTGATTGAAAAAGGCGAAAAGAAAGAAGTGGCCATCCTGCAAGTGATCCAGAAATATATTGTGGACAGCAAGAAAGTATTGTTCGAAGGCGACGGATACAGTGAAGAATGGGAAAAAGAAGCCGCCAAACGCGGACTCGCCAATGTTAAAACCACGCCGCTGGCACTGGACGCTTACAGCAGCGATAAAGCGAAAAAACTGTTTGAGGAACACAAAATTTACAACCACCTCGAACTGGAAGCCCGCCATGAAATCATGCTGGAAGCGTATGTGAAAAAAGTACAGATTGAGGCCCGTGTCATGGGCGACCTGGCAACCACCCATATCATACCCGCTGCGGTTAAGTATCAAAACCTACTGGCTGAAAACATCCGCGGGTTGAAAGAAGCCGGCCTGCCTGAAACGGCTTATGCCAGCCAGAAAACTATCCTGGCGCAGATATCAGAGCATATCCGCATCATCAGCGAACATGTTACACATATGATTGAGGCCAGGAAAAAGGCGAATGACCTGACAGATACCCGCGAAAAAGCCATAGCCTATTGTGAGGAAGTCAAAAACAAATACTTTGATAAGATCCGTTATCATGTAGACAAACTCGAACTGATTGTGGATGATTCCGTATGGCTCCTGCCCAAATACCGTGAAATCTTGTTTTTAAGATAAACTTTGGCTCGCTCGTTTGAAGACAAAGGCTCCCGGTTTCGTTCCGGGGCCTTTTTTTTATTTCTGTGAGAATTTATGATTTGATTATGAACCCCTGATTAAACCTCTGCTATCTTTGACCGTCTAATGCCGATAAATCATCAATTATGAAAAAATGGATTTTTGTGTGCGCATTCATCAGCTTAACAGGCGCAGCTTACAGCCAGCGAAACGAAAACAGAAGAGCATTAAGGGACAGTAGTTCCATTAGCGCCGAGCGCAACGGCAACATGAAAGACGCGCTGAAGAACCTCAACCTGAGCATGGAACAAAAGAAAAAAATCAGGGACATGCGCAAGGAAAACGAAAAGCAAAAGGCCGAAATCAACCAGGACAGTAACCTGACCGATGAGCAGAAAAAACAAAAACTCCGCGAACTGAATAAAAAGAGGCAGGATCGCATCCGGGAAATACTGACACCGGAACAACGAAAACAATTACAGGAATCGCTTTCCGCAGATTGATTCCACCCTGTTTCGTATTTTTACGGAAGCCATACTGGACAACAGCGTTAAAACTGAACACAGTATGGCTTTTTAACTATTATACCATGATGCGAAAAATCAACCTGTTCAGCGCTTTCGTGTTGGCATGTATAGTCACCAGTATCAGCGCTTCCGGGCAACATGCACAACCCTATACTAACGTTGACCAGTATGCGATAAACCTTGGCGCATTGGCCGACAAAAACGTAGCACAGATCGCAGACAGCCTGGGAAGGCCATTTGAAGACAAAAAAATGAAAGCGCGTGCCTATTTTACATGGATCGCGCATTTCATCGCCTTAGACGGGAAAGCCATCAGGGCGAACGACCAGAAAAAAACGAAGCCCGAAGACGTGGTCCTGAACCGGAAAACAACCCCGTTGGGATTCGCGCAATTGTTCCAGGAAATGTGCAGTATGGGCAATATCCGTTGCCTGGTGGTGGATGGATTTGTGAAAAATAATACCGACGATATCGCTAACCCCGCCGATGAACCGAACCATTCCTGGAATGTGGTTCAATTAGGGCAGAGCCCGGATGAATGGTATTATGTGGATGCAGCCAAAGCCAGTGGGCAACTGGATAAAAAGATGATTCAATTCAGCCCCAATTTTACCTCTGCCTATTTTTTCGCGGAAAGGTCAATTTTCAATCTTGACCATTTCCCGGATAATAAAGCGTGGCAGCTTGGCGATGGGCCAAAAGGCCTGAAAGACTTCTATGCTTTACCGGTGATCAGTTATGCGGCATATGAGATTGGTTTAAAAAAACCACAACCGATATTAGGTATGATCAGGAGTTCCATTAAAAACAAAGTGGAGTTTTCATTTAACTATATCAACTATACCGAAATCAAGGGCATTAACCTCATTATAGGCGAAGGCAGCAGGCAACTGAAACCGGAACCCATGAATTTTACAGATAACGCGGGTACAATCCGCTTTGGTTACCAGTTTAAACGGGAAGATACATACCCGGTGAAGATTGAGGTTGATGGAAAAACCGTTTTGCAATATATTGTAGAAGTAAGCGAATAATATGAACAGGGGAATCGCGTCTTTTCTCAATCATTTCAGGTTAAAGGACGAGAAGGAAAATTACGATCTCGTCATCCAGCAAATTGACAAGGGAACGGTGTTTCGGGGCACCAACCTGTGGGTTTTGGTGTTTGCCATATTCATCGCTTCGCTGGGCCTGAATGTCAACTCCACTGCCGTCATCATTGGCGCGATGCTTGTATCGCCGCTGATGGGCCCGATCATGGGATTGGGGTTAGGCATGGCCATAAATGATTTGCAGCTCTTAAGAAAAGCGTTGACCAATTTCGCATTTGCCACAGGTGTAAGCCTGGCAACAAGTACTTTATACTTTTTGTTAACCCCAATCAACGACGCACATTCTGAATTGCTGGCCCGCACATCTCCTAATGTGTATGATGTTTTAATTGCATTTTTTGGCGGCCTTGCCGGCATGGTTGCCACATCCAGCAAACAAAAGGGCAATGTATTACCGGGTGTGGCGATTGCAACTGCATTGATGCCGCCATTATGCACGGCAGGTTATGGACTGGCCACTTTCAAACCTGAATTTTTCCTCGGCGCATTTTATTTGTTCATCATCAATACCGTTTTTATCGCGCTGGCCACCTTAATTGCCGCACGGTTATTATTGTTCCCCACTAAACACCTGGAAGACAAAAAAGCGCAGGCCCGAGTACAAAGGATTACCTGGCTGCTGGTGATGATCACTTTAATCCCCAGTATATATTTTGGATATGATATTGTGCAACGCAATAACCTCATGCGCCAAATCAATGTATTCATTGAAGAAGAAGCCATATTCCCCAACAATTACCTCCTGCGAAAAAATATTGACCTGAAAGCAAAAAAAATCAGCCTCCTCTATGGCGGCGAATTCATTGATGATAAAGAAATTGAAAAAATAAAGTCAGAGCAAAAAAAATACGGCATTGATAAATTTACGTTAGATGTGAAACAGGGCTTTGTTTACCTGAACGGGGAAAAGCAAATAGGAGAAGAACAACAGGAAAATGATGAAGCCATTGAGAAAGAAAATCAACGCCTCAGGCTGATGCAAGCCCAGGCCGACAGCCTGCAAAACCTGAAACAAAAAAACAACCAGGTTTTCAGGGAATTAAAAGTGCAATACCCCGACATTATTTCATTCAGTGCACAACCCATGTATGTGCAGACAGACAGTGTGCAACAGGATGCCTGGATATCCATTATCCGTTTCTCCCAGAAACCAACAGGCTTAGACACGCAGAAAATGGAAGCCTGGTTGCGCGTCCGGTTACATCAACCGGGATTGAAACTTATTCTTGAATAAAAAGCAGAGTGAAAATTGGAGGGCTTAAAACGAAAGTTGATACTCGAGTCCGGCAACCCATTTTCTTGTTAAACCATCCGGCCTGGTATCGCGCACAACAACCGGCGCCGCTACCTGCAATTGAAATTTGCTTTTCGCATTGAGCATATAATCAGCATAAAGGTTCAGGTTACAAGTAAGGCCCTGGCTACCTTCCAAACGAATTTTTTGCGCAAGCGTATTTGTAAACTCATCATCAGCCAAATGATAAATACCCAACACCGCCGGTGTAATGTTCCAGGAACCTGAAACTTTCCAAACATAAGAGGCCCGCAGCAATACATCCGATTTCCGGACAAAATTCCGCGTAGAGGGAAATTGAGAAAATATAGAATTGGAGGGAAATGCAGACGAGAGAAATTTATTGCTATTCTCACTCATCAGTGGTTGTTGAAGCCCGAGCATGAATTGAAAATCCCTGATATCATACCCAACACCTGCCATCAGGTCTACGGTACCCAAACTGGATTGATAATCCATTGGCAATGCGATACCATCTTTAGATTTTCCGGCATTTGATAAGGGTAACTTGGTTCCAATAAAGAACCGGATTTTCTTATTCGCCCTATAGGTTGCATTCAGAAATATATCAGAAAGCCCTGCATTCGACAAGTCATTTCCTGATTGGCTGATGCCTGTAAGTTTAGCTTCAATCCCCCACTTATCGTTTACGTTTCGTACATACGAGATGTAGGAATTCAAGACATTGATATCGAAATCAGCTTTACCAAAACCAATCCCAAACCTTACAGCATTTTTATAAGACCTGGCTTGATCATTACTTTTTACAGAAGGCTTAAACCCATCGATCGTGCATAAACCGGCATCACTGCAACCCTGGCCATGCACTATATCGGTATGAAGTATTGTAAAGAAGAAAAAAAGAAAAGAATAAAAGGATTTTTTTCTCAGATTCAGCAAATTCATATGTCGGAAGAATTAACGGGATAATGAATTGATAAATTTCAAGTACGAATCCTAAGCCCTTTGTTTGGCAACGGTTTTTGCAGGCTTTTTCTTTTTTACTTTCTTCAATGCTTCATTGATAGCCTTGCTTAAGGTTTCGTATGTGGGCTTACCTTTTACAATATCACCATTAACAAAAAAGGTCGGAGCTGTTTTAACCCCCCTGTTTAAACCCTCGCGTATATCGTATTGGATATGCCATCCATACGTGGCATTCACCAGGTCGTCTAAGAATTTTTTGTTTGACACACCGGCTTCCCTTGACAGGAGTTTGAGGCTGGTGGTACCCAGGTTGCGCCTGTTGGCGAACATAATATTGTGCATCTCCCAGAATTTACCTTCCTGCGCGGTAGCCACTGCGGCCTCTCCCGCTTTCAAACTGCGCTGGTGGATCTTTGTCTGGGGAAAATGCCTGAAATTAAACCTGATTTTTCCATCAAAATCCTTCAATAATTTCTTTACTACTTCATTGGCCTTGGCACAATCCTCACTCTCATATTCCCCGAATTCTTCCAGGGTTACTTCTGCTTCCGGGTTGCCCACAAATACATCTTTTGGTTCGATGACTTCCACTATTTCCTTCTTAAATGCCATGATTTCCTCGCTTTTTGATTGATAAGAATAACCCGGATATTTTCATACCCGGGCCGTATAATATTAAATATATTTTCCAAGTAATACCTAATGAAGGTAGTTTATTTTCTCCTGACTTGGAAACCGTTCGACATAAATTCCGCAATTCGATATTTAATCGACTGATATCCATACAATTACCGATTAAACGCTAACAGGATTGGGTAATGCCTCATTGCGAAATACCACTGTTCCGTCAAACACGTCAACCAACACCGGCTTTGATTTGTCGATGCCCCCAGACAGGATTTTTTTGCTGAGCTGGTTGACGATTTCTTTTTGGATCAGCCTTTTCAACGGACGGGCGCCAAATTGGGGGTCAAAACCATTCTCGGCCAGGTAGTCGATGGCATAATCACTGAACATCAGGTCAATTCCATTTTGCGACACCAGTTTGCGCAGGTCTTCCAGTTGGATCCGGATGATGCCCCTGATTTCATTCTTCATGAGCGGCTGGAACATAATCACTTCGTCAATCCTGTTCAGGAACTCGGGCCTGATGGTTTGTCTCAACAAGCTCATTACATCCAGTTTGGTTTTTTCAACCACTTCCTCCTTATTGTTTTCCGTTACATGCTCAAAATTATCCTGTATCAACTGGCTGCCCATATTGCTGGTCATGATGATGATGGTATTCTTAAAATTCACCACCCTGCCCTTGTTATCGGTCAGCCTGCCGTCATCGAGTACCTGCAATAATACATTGAATACATCGGGATGCGCTTTTTCGATTTCATCGAGCAGCACCACGGAATATGGTTTACGTCTAACCGCTTCCGTTAGTTGACCGCCTTCATCATAACCTACATAACCCGGGGGCGCGCCAACCAACCTGCTGACGGAATGCTTCTCCTGGTACTCGCTCATGTCGATCCTCGTCATCATGCTATCGTCATCAAACAGGTATTCGGCGAGCGCCTTTGCCAGTTCTGTTTTTCCCACACCTGTGGTACCGAGGAAAATGAATGAACCAATGGGCCGGCGTGCATCCTGCAAACCAGCACGGCTCCTGCGGATGGCGTCGGATACGGCTTCTATTGCTTCCTCCTGTCCAACCACACGCTTATGCAGTTCATCTTCGAGATGCAGTAATTTGTCGCGTTCAGATTGCATCATTTTCGTCACCGGAATGCCTGTGGCTTTGGCAATACTTTCCGCGATATCCTCCGCATCCACTTCTTCCTTCAACAAGCGTTTCTCCGATAATTCATTCAACTGGTTTGTCCACTCAACGATAGACGCTTCCTGATCCTTAATTTTTCCGTACCTGATTTCCGCCACTTTACCATAATCGCCATTTCTTTCTGCCTGCTCTGCCTCAAGTTTCAATTGCTCGATGGCGGCTTTACCCTGCTGTATCTTTTCTACGATTTCCTTTTCCTCTTTCCATTTAGCCATATAGGTATCACGCTCTACGGATAAATTGGCGATATCGGTGTTGAGTTCCTTTAACTTCGTTTCATCCTGTTCGCGCTTGATGGCTTCGCGTTCAATTTCCAATTGGCGGATTTGCCTCTCCAGTTTGTCGAGTTCCTCTGGCATGGAATTCATTTCAAGCCTGAGCTTTGCCGCGCTTTCATCGATCAGGTCGATGGCTTTATCCGGAAGGAACCTGTCGGTGATATACCTGTGTGATAATTCCACAGCCGCGATGATGGCTTCATCCTTGATACGGACATGGTGGTATGTTTCATACCTGTCTTTCAATCCGCGTAAAATGGATATGGCATCTTCGATAGAAGGTTCATCGATCATCACTTTCTGGAAGCGGCGCTCGAGTGCTTTATCTTTTTCAAAATATTTCTGGTATTCATTCAGTGTTGTCGCGCCCACGGCCCTCAGTTCGCCCCTTGCCAGTGCCGGTTTGAGGATATTGGCGGCATCCATGGCACCGTCGCCTCCACCTGCTCCAACAAGGGTGTGGATCTCATCGATAAACAAAATGATTTCGCCCTCACTGCCCGTAACTTCTTTGACAACTGATTTGAGGCGTTCTTCAAACTCACCTTTATACTTTGCGCCAGCTATTAGTTGCCCCATATCGAGGGCGAAAATGATTTTTGATTTCAGGCTTTCAGGCACATCGCCATTCACAATGCGCATGGCAAGTCCTTCCGCGATGGCTGTTTTACCCACGCCCGGTTCACCTACCAGTATGGGGTTGTTTTTGGTCCGGCGGCTAAGTATGTGCAAGGTCCGACGGATTTCTTCATCGCGGCCAATCACCGGATCAAGTTTACCCTGTCGGGCCAGTTCATTCAGGTTTTTTGCATACTTATTCAGGGCGTTAACGGTGGTTTCCTGCGTTTGCGATGAAACGGTGGAGCCTTTGCGTAAATCCTTAATTGATTGTGTGAGCCCTTTTTCGGTCAGACCAGCGTCTTTCAACAATGAAGCGACGGTATCCGAACCCTGCACCAATGACAATAAGAGATGCTCGGGGGTTACAAACTCGTCCTGGAACTTGCTCAACAATGAACCTGCGCGCAACACAGAGCCGTTCAGGTCGCGGCCAACGGATTGAGCGGGTTCTGCCGAAGTAGTTGGCAATTTTGAGATCAACTCTTCCAATTTGTTTTCAACCAGGTTGATTGTAACATTATTTTTTTTGAGTAAATACTCCACGGTGGAGTCCTCCATTTTCAGAAGGGCTTTTAGCAGGTGCTCGTTTTCAATATTGGGATTGCGCTGGTTATACGCCAGTTGCTGGGCCTGTTGTATGGCTTCAGCCGCTTTGATGGTAAAATTATTCAGGTTCATATGTACTTTGCCTTTTTTAGACAAAGCATATACAGCAAATCACCGACCAAAGGAAAAACGGGCAAATATGACAGGAAAAACCGGCCGGGACTGACTGCTTAACAGTGAAAATTGAGGAAAACTGCAATAATTTCAGTGTGCGCATTTTTAGATTCACTCAATAACATAAGATATAAAGGGGTTAATTTGTACAGAGATTCATGCAAGCAAGCAAACATACCTCATTCATAAAGTCTTGGGCCAGTTCGCTCGGTTTTCTGTATTGCGGGATTGCCCGGGCGGCATTCCTTGATGAGGATGCACGCAGGCTGGAACACTGGCTGAATAAAGGTTTACACGGAAACATGGGGTATATGGCCAACCATTTTGACCTGAGGGTTGACCCCCGAAAATTGGTACCCGGCGCCCGATCCGTCATCACCCTACTGATGAATTATTTTCCCGAAGAAGTGCAAAATGAAGGGGCGCCAAAAATCGCCCGCTACGCATTTGGGGAGGACTATCATGACGTTATCCGCGAAAAACTAAACAGTTTACTGGCCCGCATACGCTTAGAGATTGGCGAAGTAAGCGGGCGGGGTTTTGTTGACAGCGCCCCGGTATTGGAAAGGGCATGGGCTGTGAAGAGCGGACTGGGATGGGTGGGGAAAAACGGCAACCTGATCAATAAAAATTCAGGTTCATATTTTTTTATAGCTACCTTAATCACCGACCTTGAGTTAACTTACGATGACGCGTATGCGAAGGATTATTGCGGCACCTGTAACCGTTGCGTGGACGCATGTCCGACTAATGCCATTTTACCCGGTAAAGTCATTGACGGCAGCCGTTGTATTTCATACCTGACCATTGAATTAAAGGAAGTGATGATACCGGATGAGTTTGCCGGAAAATTTGATGGCTGGATGTTTGGTTGCGATACTTGCCAGGAAGTTTGCCCCTGGAACCGCTTCGCGGAAGTTCACCAGGAGCCCCGTTTCAACCCTATACCTGAAATCCTTGAACTCAAAACAGGTGAATGGCTGCAACTCTCAGAAGATAAATTTAAAGAAGTATTCAGGCATTCGCCGTTGAAGCGTAGCAAATTCGCAGGGATTCAGCGCAATCTCCGATTTATTCAAAAGGACATCCCGCATGAATGAAACCATAAAAAGATTGTATCACACAGCAGGAAAAGATTCCCGCATCATCCTTGGCCTGATGAGCGGCACTTCCATGGATGGGCTTGACCTGGCCCTCTGCAGGTTTGAGGGATTTGGACGTGACAGCAAAGTACAGGTGCTCGCATATGATTGTATGCCATATGAGGATGCTTACCTCGAAGCCCTGCGCCCTGTGGCCTTCCAGGAAAACGCGCCATTATCAGAAGTATGCCGCTTGAATAAATTCATCGCGCAAACCCATGCAAAAATGCTGAAAGCCTGCCTTCAATCATGGAAGGTTGACCCGGAAGATATAGACCTGATGGCCAGCCATGGGCAGACTGTCATGCATATTCCTGCCAATGACCCTGTGACCGACCCGGTAGGACATTCCACACTGCAACTCGGTGATGGCGACTTGCTTTCGGTTCATACGGGCATTATCTGCCTGAGTGATTTCAGGCAAAAGCATATTGCGGCGGGCGGACAAGGAGCCCCCTTGGTCTCTTACGGCGATTACCTGCTATTCGCGGAACCGGAAAACCCGGTGGTCCTGCTCAATATTGGCGGCATAGCCAACCTGACTTATATTCCCGCAGAAGCTGGTTTTGGGGATGTGATGGCAACTGATACGGGCCCTGGGAACCGCATGATGGATGCGTTTATCCGTAGCCGTATGGAAGATGTTTTCTTTGATGAAGATGGCAGATTGGCAGCCGCCGGCGAATTGCATCAAACGCTGCTGGACGCATTGAGTGATGATCCATTTTTTGCAGCCCCCTACCCTAAAACAACGGGGCCTGAATTATTCAACCTAGATTATTTATTGCGGGCGATGGATAAAAGCAATTGCCGGTATTTGTCTACAGAAGATGTATTGGCCACATTATCCGCCTTAACAGCTAACAGTATTTCCCATGAAATCCTGAAGCTGCCATTAGCTGAAAGTCCATTGTTCTATGTAAGCGGGGGTGGCGCGAAAAACAAATTCCTGTTGTCAAAAATTGAGCGCCTGACCGGATACAAAACAATGAGCACCGAAGAAAAAAACATTCCTCCCGATGCCAAAGAAGCTGTATTATTTGCTTTACTGGCCAATGAAACAATTGCCGGGGATATGGGGGCATTAGGTCCGGGATCAACAAATATGCCTGCCATCAGCATGGGCAAAATCAGTTTCCCTTATTAACGGATGCATATCATTTTCTTTCGCAGAAAGATTTAAGATTCCTGAGCGCTTCTTCATAACCCGGGCCTGTGGCCTGTTCCGCAAAAATGCCGGAGAATTTTTCCCAGGGGTACCATTTCAGGTCCATCACCACTTTCCACTCCACTTCCGATGAAGCCGGACCGGCTCCGGGCATAACGGATATGATATACTGCACCGGTTTTTCGTCTATGCGCGACAGTGATGCCTGGCAAACATTTGCGGAATCATTAGTTATGGCCAGTACATTTTCTTTCTGGTTTATCATCCAACGGGCAGAATATACTTTTCCACTACCGGATTTATCCATTTGAATATTCAGGCCGGGGCTTTGAAATAAAGGGTGCCAGTATGCCCATTTAGAGAGATCAGAAATATATGAATACACAGTATCAACAGGCGCTGCCATACCCTGCTGCCTCACCATGACGACCCTTGAAGGCATCAATAGTGAAATCAATGTTACCAAACCAAACAAACCCATTAGCGTTAATGCGATCCCCTTTGCAAATTTCATGTTGTGCATTTGATTTATTCCCATTTAAACACTTTAACCGCGATGGCATAGACCAGAATCCCCCAGGCTATGAGTATCGCGATTTCCGCTTTCACCTGCCACAATGTTTGTCCTTCGAAAGCCACTTTTCGCATAGCGGCATTCAGGTGTGTGAGGGGCAGTGCCCTCGAAATGGGCTGCAGCCAGTTGGGAAAAGCTTCTATGGAAAAGAATGTACCTCCAAGCAGGAACTGGGGCAATGTGATCAGGTTTGCAAAAGGCGGTATGGAACTGTCGTTGCGAGCCGTACCACTGATGATGAATCCAAAGCCCATGAACACCAGCAGACCGATAAAGCTCAATACCAGCATATCGAGGAAAGTGCGTACATGATGTATTAACGTAAATCCAAAAAAGAAATAACCAACCCCAATAATTACAACCGCCGTGATCATTTGAAATATCACCCGGCTCAGCCCCTCTCCCAATATGATAAAAGTACGGTTAATGGGTGTCGCGAAAAAGCGTTTCAGTACCAGTGTATTGCGCAGGTTGAAGAACATAAATGCCACGCCAAAAACACCGGAGCTCAACAAGGAAAAGCCCAATTGCCCCGGCAGGATAAAATCAATGGTTTTGTACTGCCTGATTTCGCGTACATCCCTGGCAGGGTCAAAATCAAAGATCGCGTACGCGGGCCTGTTAGTATAGATTTTATTGCTGATGCTATTGATCACACTTTCGATAAATGACCTAACCTGTGGCCATTGGTTGTTGCTGGCCGTTGTGCTTTGCAAACTCACTTTGTACGGTACCGTTTCCCCTGCAGTTGCTTTTATATATATAACACCTGCAATGGCGCCTTTATGCAGGTTGCTGATCATATCTTCTTCCGTATTAAAGCGCAGGAGCCGGATGGAATTGTTTTGCTGTAAAGCCTGGTAAAAAGCGTTTGATGTATCTGACCTGTTGTCGACCGCAAGTTTGTATACCTGCATGCCTCCACTCCGGCCTATAAACCCAAACACAAGGATAAATATGAATGGAAATATAAAACTGAACACAATGGCGCTCGGGCTACGTGATATGGACCTGAGGCTGGCTTTGGTGATGGCCAACATGGCCCTGATTTGGCTGTACGACATGCCTGATTCCTGATTAAGGCGTAAATCTATACAAAAATTCAACCGTTGGCGGGTTTAGCTGGATAAAAAATCTTATTATGCCAAGTAATGCAAGAGAAATCAGCGATTATGGTGCACCAGGTATACATTTTACTGGGCAGTAACCTTGGAGAACCGGCCAGGCAATTATCTGAAGCGGGGAAAAGGCTTGAACATGCCCTTGGAAAAGTCACCCGTAAATCCTCACTATATCAAACGGCCGCATGGGGTAAAACCGACCAACCCGACTTTATCAACCAGGTGATCCTGCTGGAAACCAGTTTGGACGCCCCGACTTGTATGGAAAAAATTTTAATGATTGAATCGGATATGGGTCGAGTGCGTACAACCCGAAATGCAGCCCGGGTGATTGACATAGATATTCTTTTTTACGATGACATAATCAGCCGGGAGCCCCGTTTACAAATACCGCACCCCCGCATCGAAATGAGGCGTTTTACCTTAATCCCATTGGTTGAAATCGCCCCTATGCTGAAGCACCCCGTTTCGGGTAAAACCATGCAGGAGTTGCTGGAAGCATGCACGGATCCGCTGCCTGTGCAAAAAATTTGATTTCCTTAAACCCGCTTTCCCTTTATTTTGCAGCCCGGATGAAATACAATTTTGTTACCATTGAAGGAAATATAGGAGCTGGCAAAACAACCCTGGCCAACCTGCTCAGCAAACATTATAACGCGCGCCTGATCCTTGAGGAATTTGCAGACAATCCCTTTCTGCCTAAATTTTACGAAAACCCTGACCAGTACGCGTTTCCGTTGGAGCTGTTTTTTATGGCGGAAAGGTATAAACAACTAAAAGAGTTGTTGCAAACGAAAGACCTTTTTCAATCGGTCACCATTTCGGATTACCTGTTTACCAAATGCCTTTTGTTCGCGAAAGTTAATTTGCCGGAGGAAGAATTCAGGCTGTACCAAAAACTGTTTGAGATCATCAACCCGCAGATTGTTCAGCCCGATATCCTGATTTACCTGCATGCCCCTGTTCAGAAATTGCAGGAGAACATCAAAAAAAGGAACCGGGGCTACGAACAAAACATCCCAAACGATTACTTGTTTAACCTCCAGGAAACTTATACGCAATATATCAAACAACATAATATCAAAACATTGTTTGTAGATGCGAGCAACGCCGATTTCCTGGAGAACGAAAAACACATGGAAATTATCCTTGAAGCGCTTGACAAGGAATATGAAACCGGCCAGTATTACCTCAGCTTACCTTAAAAAATGAAATCGTGAGTGAACAGTCGCAACGGCATGATCCCTACGCGGCCTTACGCCTGCCTGAATTCAGGTATTTTATAGCCGGGCGATTTGTATTCATCATGGGCCTTCGTATGACCGGCACCGTTATTGGATGGTGGGTCTACCTGCTCACAGGAAGCCCATTGGCACTGGGCCTTGTTGGCTTATCGGAAGTAATACCCGCCGTTTCCCTTGCATTGTATGCGGGTCAATACATCGACAGGAATGAGAAAAGGCAATTATTGCTGCGTTGCATCCTCCTGTACCTCTGTTGCATCGGCTTATTTATTTTTTTATCATCCCCATCCATGAATCAAAAACTGGATCCATGGACAACGAGTTTGATCATATTCGGGGTTATTGCTGCCACGGGTGCGATCAGGTCGTTTTCAGGGCCCACATTTTCATCCCTGATCGCCCATATTGTACCAAGGGAAAACCTTCCTTCCGCCGCGGCCATCAGTTCTGCCACCTGGCTAGTAGGCTCAATCTGCGGACATGCTTTAGCGGGATTCCTGATCGCCTGGATTGGCATACATGATAGTTTTTTCGTGGTTTTATTATTCACCGGCCTTGGGTATATACTGCTGAGCAGGATCCAGCCAAAACCGGTATTGGTGACGGGTAAGGCGAATACCTGGATAAGGGTTAAAGAAGGCCTGCAATATGTGTTTCATACAAAAGAATTGCTTGGGGCGATGACGTTAGACCTTTTTGCCGTACTCTTTGGTGGCGCGGTGGCGCTTGTGCCGGTCTTCGCTAAAGACATTTTGCAAGTTGGCCCCATTGGCTTTGGCTGGCTGAACGCCGCAATGGACATAGGTTCCATCATCACCGTAACCCTGTTAACCATTAAACCGCTTCGCAGCAAACAGGGCCGCATTTTATTTTACGCGGTTGCGGGATATGGCGTCTGCATCATCTTCTTCGCATTATCAAACATGTTCTGGCTATCTTTTCTCGCGCTCCTGTTAAGCGGGTGCATGGATGGTGTAAGCGTCATCATCCGAAGCACCATCCTTCAATTAAAAACACCGGATGAATTGAGGGGCCGGGTGATGTCTGTCAGCAGTATGTTCATCAACTCATCCAATGAACTTGGACAATTTGAAAGCGGTGTCGCGGCCAGGCTGATGGGCACGGTAACATCCGTGGTTTTTGGGGGTTGCATGACGATAGCAGTGGTGTTGATCACCTGGTTCAAAGCGCCATCCCTTCGCAAAATGGAATACTAAACAAACACGGGATTCCGCTTTGTGGGAGATTTTCCGTAAAATCAATCAGATTCTTCCAACAGTTTTTCCATCACCACAAATACAATCGGGCAAAAGCTGGCATTTTTCAGAGTGAGTTTTGCACGTTTCAGCAACACATCTTCGTCGGTATAAGGGAACCTTGCGCAATCTGATGGCCTGGCATCATATATCCGGCAACGATTGTCCACTTCGAGGAATGGGCATGGTTTTGATTTCAGGACATAATCGCCGTCCTCATCAATCCGCAGGTAAGTATCAATAAAAACGCCTTCCTTCATCTGCAAAAATTTCGCAATGCGTTTGATATCGGGGGTCTTAAACCTTGGGGAATAATTCTTGCAACAGGCGGCACAAGACAGGCAATCGATCTGACCTGTAGCCTGTTCATGCAGATCAGGCAAGCGTTTCAGCAGTTTTGACTGGTTGGCTTTTTGCAACAAACGGGCATACGCTTTCTGATGTTCCGAGGCTATTTTCTGCCAATGGGGAAATGGTTGATCAGTCATAAAAATAGTTTGGCCGGGCCTGCACCTGTCATTTATCCACAGCTAAGGGAGGAACCCATAAACCGGTTCAAAATTAAGCGGGTTAGTGTAATTTTGCGCCGTATTGTGATTACTGTACGGGGAACACCCAATCGGTCTTGACATGCTTTAAACGCCTCTCCAGTTAAATAAACTCATTATGAATCTTTTCGAATCGCAAAACCAGGAATTTACACAAAGGCATATCGGCCCAAATGACCAGGAAACCAGGGAGATGCTGAAACGCATAGGCGTATCTTCCATAGATGAACTCATCCGGCAAACCGTGCCGGCATCTATCCTGCTACCCAAACCCATTGAAACTGGCGGGCCAATGAGCGAGTTTGCTTACCTGCAGGAACTGAGGGGCATAGCATCTATGAATAAAGTCTTTAAATCATATATCGGGCAAGGTTACTACAATTGCATAACGCCGAGCGTGATATTAAGAAATGTATTTGAAAACCCCGGATGGTACACACAATACACGCCTTACCAGGCTGAAATCGCGCAGGGAAGGCTGGAAAGCCTGTTGAATTTCCAAACCATGGTGAGCGACATGACGGGTTTGCCCATTGCCAACGCAAGCCTGTTGGATGAAGGCACAGCAGCCGCTGAAGCCATGGCCATGTTGTTCAATCACAAGAACAAGGACACCGACCACATTACGTCTCCAAAATTTTTTGTCGATCATAACGTTTACGCGCAGACGAAAGAGATCCTCGCTACCCGCGCGAAACCCATTCAAGTGGAACTGGTTTTTGGAGATTTCGCGAAATCGAATTTGGATGAATCTTATTTCGGCGCATTATTGCAATACCCGGATGCCAACGGACAGATATCAGATTACCGTTCATTCATCAGCCAGGCGCAATCGGTCAATGCACGCGTTGTGATGGCAACCGATTTACTGGCTTTGTCGTTACTGACCTCTCCGGGCGAACTTGGCGCAGATGTGGCAGTGGGCAACGCGCAGCGATTTGGCGTACCGCTTGGATTTGGCGGGCCTCATTCAGCATTCTTTGCCACCAGGGATGAATTCAAACGCAATATTCCCGGCCGGATCATTGGCGTGAGTGTGGATGCGCACGGCAACCGCTGCCTCCGTATGGCGTTGCAAACAAGGGAGCAGCACATACGCCGCGAGAAAGCCACCAGCAATATTTGCACTGCACAGGCCTTGCTGGCCAATATGTCGGCCATGTACGCTGTTTACCATGGCGCTGAAGGCATTAAACTGATCGCGAAACGTACCAGTTTACTCGCGCTCACATTGAGCAATGAGTTAAAGGATTTGGGATTCATGAACCTGAACAGCCATTATTTTGATACGGTCAGGTTGGAGGTTGAGGAGCCATCAAAACTGAAAGCAATCGCGGAAGCGCGTCAGATGAATTTCTGGTTTGATGGCAATACGGTGCAGATTGCATTGGATGAAACCACTTCTCAACAGGATGTTCTGGAAGTACTCCATGTGTTTGCCGCATATAAAGGAGAAGATACCGCGATAGCGCATTTTGATGCAGACATGCTGTTGCACAATATACCGTCAACGCTTACCCGAACTTCTTCATACCTCACACATCCCGTGTTCAGCGCGCACCGCAGCGAGACGGAAATGATGAGGTACATCAAGTACCTTGAAAATAAGGACCTGAGCCTGAATACATCGATGATATCATTGGGCAGTTGTACCATGAAACTGAACGCCGCTTCCGAACTCATACCAGTGTCATGGCCGGAATTTAACCAGGTACACCCATTTGCACCTGCAGACCAATGGAAGGGTTATGCGCAGATCATCCGTGAACTTGAATCATGGTTAAGCAATATAACCGGTTTCGCAGCCACTTCACTGCAGCCCAACAGCGGCGCACAAGGCGAATACACTGGCTTATTGACGATCAGGGCATACCATGCAGACCGCAACGAATCGCACCGGAATGTGATTTTGATCCCCATTTCAGCGCATGGAACAAACCCCGCATCCGCCGTAATGGCAGGGTTTAAAGTGGTGGTAACCAAATGTGATGAACATGGCAATATTGATGTGGCCGACCTCAGGGCAAATGCTGAAAAATATTCGGATCAACTGGCCGGATTGATGGTTACCTATCCCAGCACGCATGGAGTATTTGAAGAAAGCATCCAGGAAATCTGCGCTTTGATCCACGAACATGGCGGGTTGGTTTATATGGATGGAGCGAATATGAATGCCCAGGTGGGATTGACAAGCCCCGGCTATATTGGCGCGGATGTTTGTCACCTGAACCTGCATAAAACATTTGCCATTCCGCATGGTGGCGGTGGCCCCGGCATGGGTCCCATTTGCGTAAACGAAAAGCTTGCACCATACTTGCCCGGGCATCATGTGTTAAATAATCCTGCAAAAGCCATTCAGTCTGTTAGCGCGGCTCCTTATGGTAGCGCAAGCATTTTGCTGATCAGTTATGCATACATTAAAATGCTGGGAGCAGAAGGCCTCAGGAAAAGTACAGAATATGCCATTTTGAATGCTAATTACATGAGGGCAAGGTTAGCGGAGGCGTATAAAATCTTGTATACAGGAGCCAATGGTACCTGCGCGCATGAATTTATTGTTGACTTAAGGCCGTTCAAACAATCGGCAGGCATTGAAGCGGAAGATGTGGCCAAGCGTTTGATGGATTATAATTTCCACGCCCCCACCCTTAGTTTCCCCGTTGCGGGCACCATCATGATTGAACCCACGGAAAGTGAAGACAAATCGGAGCTTGACCGCTTCTGTGATGCCTTGTTGCAAATCCGTGAAGAGATCAGGGCGATTGAGGAAGGCAGGTCAGATAAAATGGATAACCCGTTGAAAAACGCGCCACACACAGCGCTGGAGTGCTTTGTATCAGACTGGACACATTCTTACGACCGCATGACCGCGGCCTACCCTTTACCATACGTACAGATGAATAAGTTCTGGCCTTCGGTGAAAAGGGTGAATAACACTTATGGAGACAGGAACCTGGTTTGCACCTGCGAACCTGTCAGCAGTTACGCGGAACAGGAATCTTGATTTTCAATTGCTAAATGGAGCTGTTCTTTTGTTATGTATCAATGCGTTGGGTGTTAAAATTGGCTCAAATGCAGATAAATTGCAGTTTTACGATATATTAAGCCTATCTTCGCGCTTTATTAAAATACAATACAACAAAATGAACACAAAAAATCAGGGAACTGTAAAGTTCTTTAACACTGAAAAAGGATTCGGATTCATTCGCCACAATGATTCAGACAAAGAAACATTTGTGCACGTGAGCGGGCTGATCAACGAGATCAGGGAAGGTGACCAGGTAGAATTCGATCTGCAAAACGGAAAGAAAGGAATGAACGCAGTGAATGTCACTGTAGTTGGATAATAACTTTCAACATGCGAAAAAGGCTGTCGGTTCAACGACAGCCTTTTTTGTTTTCACCATTTACTATATTGCACACAAATCACATCCATGAATATTGCACGTTTTTTACTGGCAGGCTCCCTGCTTTGTAGCTTTAGCAGTTTTGCGCAGACACCCACATCCCTTCAACTCGAAAAAGGCAGGAAACTGACCCTGCAAAACAATAGCAGCACCAATGCAGACCTTGGCATGGGTATGGAAATGAAAAACAATTCCAACCAGATATTTGATATTGAGGTCATCGACATAAATGAAACTACTTTAAGTCTTCAGTTCAGGTTGAAAAAGTTGACGATGGATATTGACGCGATGGGCCAGCAGGTAACTTATGATTCCGATAAAGAAAGCGACCGACAGTCGGAAGTTGGCAAATCCATTCCGGAAGACATGTATAAAACCGATACTGTCCGAATCAGCAGGTTAACTGGAAAACTGATTGACCGGAAAAAGAAAAACGCGGAACAATCTGACGCAAATGAAAACCCCATGGCCGGCATGATGAGCGGTATTGGCAATGCCGATCAGGGAGAAACCGTTGCCGATATGTTTTTCATGATCCCAAAAGACATCAAAACCGGAGATACCTGGAAAGATTCCCTGATTGACAAAAGCATGAAGAAATACCTGACGTATACATTGCAGGATATTGAAGGTGACAAAGCCACAGTATTGGTAAATGAGCAATCAAATATCAGTACTGAGTCAGAAGTACAGGGAATGGCTATGCAGGTGAACATGTCGGGAAACAATAAATACTCACTAACTGTAGATGTGAAAACCGGCCTCACCATCAAAAAAACAATGTATTCAGACGTTACCGGAACAATAGAAGTCATGGGCCAATCCCAGAATATCAGTTCTAAGAGCAAGTCGGAAAAAACCGTACTGTAATTTTCGTTTAACCAATATTGTTATGATGCCGGTTTGCACGACCGGCATTTTTATTTCTTCAGGGCGCCGAGTTTCAGGTAGCCAAAAGCGGTAATGATACAAATTGCCGTAAGAAAAATCCACAAGCCTTTAAATCCCAATAAAAGCGCCAGCCATGCTCCCGAACCCGATCCAATGACTTGTGCCAGGCTCCAGGCCATGGTATACAAGCCTGCATACTCCCCGCGGTTCTGGGCCGTACTCCTTGAAATATAATATGTATTCATAAATGGCATGGCAATCATTTCAGCAATTGTAATAATGATGATGAAGAGCAGGGCCAGGATAAAGGAAGGAATCAGAGTCAGGTTTAAGAGGAAATATGATGCGGCCATCATGCCAGTACCAAAGGCCATCAACCGAAGGTAAGAATACCGGCCTTCGAGGCGAAATACCAGTATCATTTCCATCAACGCGATCATCAGTCCATTCAGGGCCATAAGAACGCCGATATTATATTCTGTAAGGTGCAGCCCTTCTTTGAGATACATGGGTACGGTTGTAAACAGTTGGAAAAAGCACAAAGCGAACAAGACTTGAAGCCCAAGAAAACGCATAAAGATTTTATCGTGATGTGCTTTTTGAGTAGGTTCTGCCTGTACGTTAAGCCCTGGTTCCTCATGTCCGATCCGTTTAGGTCGGGGCAATAAAAACAGGAGGAGAAACGATGCGAACATACTTGTGATGCCATCGGTCAGGAATAACCAATGGTAATCGAGGGAAGCCAGAATCCCACCTATGGCGCTGCCTACACCCCATCCCAGGTTGATCGCCAGCCTCACCAGGGAGAAAGCCTGCGTCCGGTTTTGAGCAGTGCTATATTGTGCGATTGCCGTGGCATTGGCAGGACGAAATGATTCATTCACCATGCTTAGGAGAAAGGTCATGATGAGGATGTTAGAGTACGATTCCATCTGGCCAAGCAGGATAAAGCAAATCCCTCCCAGGAACAAGGCAGAAAACTGGATGGGATAAAACCCAATGCGGTCACTTAATTTACCGCCCAGGTATGCACCTGCAATGCTACCCAGTCCATACACAGAAACCACCCAACCTGCTTCTGCGGTGCTGAACCCCAGGTGCCTGCAATACAAAGTCATGAACGCCAGCACCATGGTGCCGCTTCGGTTAATGAGCATGACGAGACTGAGCAGCCAAATCTCGCGCGACAAACCCGCGTATGAATCCTTATAAAGTTTTGCAACTGGCTGCAACATATATATCAAAGTTCGGTGTTTGCTAAAACCTTAAGGTAAAGTAATTTGACTTGTGGAAGAATGACTTGATTATGGGTAAAAAAAATCCTTCACTTGCCGGAGTGAAGGATTTGAGCTATGCTAATTTTGCGATATTATTTATACATGATATCATAATATTCTTTTGCCATGCGGTTGCTGTCGAACTGCCAGCGTACATCACGCATGCCATTTTTCACGATTTGTCGCCATACCTGTTGATTCTCGTAATACATAGGCAGGATCTGGTTTTCGAGGATCTCATACAATTTCTCGAGATCATATTCATCTTGTTCGTGCACGGTCATTTTATCATAATCAACCATGGGCACAACAAATCCATTATTGCCATGATTGATGAATTCGCAGATCCAACCGTCATTGGTACTGAAATTCACTGCCCCATTCATGGCGGCCGTCATGCCACTGGTACCGCTGGCTTCACGGGGTACACGGGGGTTGTTCAACCAAACATCAGCCGCTTGTTTCAGGCGTTTACTCAGGGCGAGTTCGTAACCCACGCAAACAGCCATGTTATTGTATTTCTTACTCAGGTTGATCAGGTTGTTGAAATCGCTGATGGCCGGGTAATCGACCGGGTAAGGTTTTCCCGCCCAAATCATCTGCACAGGATAACGCTTGTTCGTCATCAGTTTCTCAAAACGTTGCTCATCGCGCGTTAGCAGTTCCGCTCTTTTATAACTCGCGAAGCGACGGGCCCATACAATGGTGAGGATTTCGGGTTTGAACAACTTTCCGGTTTGATCCGCCACCAGGTCCATCGCCCTTTTTTTCAAATACCACTTGCGGTCTGCAAATCCGTCATCATCATGGCTTTCAAGAAACCGGTATAATTGTTTATCGGCCCAATAATGCCAGTTTTGCGCGTTGGTTATGGCCTTTATTTCACTAATGCCGTCAAACTTATTCCACATCCTTCGGCTCACTTCTCCATGCAACTGGCTAACGCCATTGGCCAGTCGCGCCATCCTGAGCGCTCCCAGCGAATGATTGAATTGGTCGTCTTCCATCCTTGTCAGTTTACGCACTTCATCAAGTGGGGTGCCGCAGAAATAACCCATCTTTTCACAGAGATAAATATCATGTTTTTCATTTCCGGCTTCTTCGGGGGTATGGGTGGTAAAAACCAGGCGCTTGCGAACATCTTCCACATCACCGAATTTCCGGTAGAGATAAAACGCTGAACTGAAGCCATGGGCTTCATTCAGGTGATACACATCCGGATGGAAATTCAGTTCATCAATCAGTTTTGCACCGCCTACGCCCAACAAGATAAATTGCGCGACTTTAGTGGCTACATTCGCATCATACAGACGGTGGCAAATGGTCTGGGAAACATAATCATTCTCGGGGAGGTCGGTCGACAGGAGAAATAATGGGGCCGATTTAAAAGTTTCCGGGTTCAGGTAATATGCCTTTACCCAAACCGGGTGGTCGTGGATATCTATTTTAAATTTGACACCTGTGTCTTCGAGGAAATTATACACTTTCTCATTCCATTGCACCATCAGGGTTTGGTCCTGGTTGCGGGCCTGGTCGTAATAACCATACTTCCATAAAATGCCGATGCCTATCAGGTTCTGCCTTAATTCATAGGCGCTGCGCAAATGGGAGCCGCTCAGGAAGCCAAGGCCCCCGCTGTATATCTTCAGGGGCTGATGTATGGCAAATTCCATAGAAAAGTACGCGACCCGTTTTTGATACTCAGGATCAATATGATACGGTACTTCAAACTTCGAAAAATTCATGCGTTGGATTTTTGATGCTGCAATATATGACTGAATTTCTGAAAAGCAATGTGTATAACGTACATATTAAATTCCCGGATTGTGCATATCTTTTGGGTAAAAACAATAATTATTAGATATTTGGTAAACATATTTTTAGATTAGTCTAAATTTTATGGATATGTCGTTTACCGCTACAGAAGAAAATTACATTAAGGCGATATACCATTTGCAGCAACGCCTGGGTAAGGCTGGTACCACTGTATTGGCGGAAGCCATGCAAACCAGGCCGGCCACGGTAACGGATATGTTGAAAAAACTGGAAGCAAAAAAACTGTTGCACTACCGAAGGTATAAAGGTTTTAGTTTAACGGAATCCGGTAACAGGCTGGCGTTGCTGATCATCCGGAAACACCGGTTGTGGGAATATTTTTTAGTTCATAAACTTGGCTTTAACTGGGACGAAGTGCACTATATGGCCGAGGAGCTGGAACATATTTCGAGCAGGGAACTGATCACCAGGTTAGATCAATTCCTTGGGAAGCCCGCGTTTGATCCTCATGGCGACCCAATCCCGGATGGTAAAGGCAGGTTAAAAACAATCAGGCAAATGAACCTGATGACCCTGCCTTTGAAAAAAATACTGGTGGTACAATCCGTCCGTAACCAAAGTGCCGACATGCTCGAATTGCTCAATCACTACCATATTGGCATTGGTACCAAGTTGAAAGTATTGCGGCGCTTCGCGTTCGACGGATCTGCCGAAATCAAGGTTGACAAACAACCGATCACCATCATCAGCAACCAGGTTGCGCAAAATGTGTACTGCTGCATATGAAAAATCACATACCGCACGACCCTTCGCTGGGTGATGTTCATGGCAGCATAGATACCACCAAACCCGGTAAGGGTTGGCGCAAGGCATTGTCATTCCTGGGGCCAGCCTACCTGGTGAGTGTGGGTTATATGGACCCAGGCAACTGGGCTACCGACCTCGCAGGGGGAAGCAAATATGGATACTCGCTCATCTGGGTACTCCTGATGAGCAATTTGATGGCCCTGTTGCTCCAAAGCCTGAGCGCCAGGCTGGGCATTGTGCGTGGCATTGACCTGGCACAGGCTAACAGGGAAGCATACCCGAATTATATCAACTACATTTATTGGGTGCTGGCAGAAATCGCCATAGCTGCTACAGACCTTGCTGAAGTATTGGGGATGGCGATTGGCATTCAGTTATTGACAGGTTTGCCCCTGCTGGCCGGCGTGGGTATTACAGTGCTCGACACTTTCCTCCTGCTTTATCTGCAAAAGCTGGGAATGCGTAAGATGGAAGCCTTTATCATCGCGCTGATCGGTATTATCGGCTTTTGTTTTCTGATCAATATCGTACTGGCCAGTCCTGACTTTTCGGAAATAGTCAGAGGCTTTATACCATCACTTCCCGAAGCCGGTGAATTATATGCAACGAAGGGCATTTCGGGGGCAATCCCATCAGAAACAGCATTGTACCTGGCGATTGGTATCATCGGGGCCACAGTGATGCCACACAACCTCTACCTCCATTCAGCATTAGTGCAAACCCGTAAAATCAGGCAAACCGCGGAAGGCATCAGGCAGGCATTGAAATGGAGTTTTGTAGATTCCGCCATCGCGCTCAACCTCGCATTCCTGATCAACGCGGCCATCCTGATATTGGCAGCAACCGTGTTTTTCCAAACGGGCAGAACAGATGTAGGTGAAATCAGGCAGGCCCATGAACTCCTCTCCCCAATGCTTGGGAGCAGCATTGCTTCTACCCTTTTTGCAGTGGCATTGATCGCGGCCGGGCAAAGTTCCACCGTAACCGGTACCCTGGCAGGGCAAATTGTGATGGAGGGTTACCTCAGGCTGCGCATTAACCCTGTCATGCGCAGGTTGATTACCAGGTTGCTCGCCGTGATACCTGCCGTGATCGTGATCGCCATCAGCGGCGAAGACAGCGTGGACCGCCTGCTTATTTTCAGCCAGGTGTTGCTGAGCCTGCAATTGGGTTTTGCCATCATCCCACTCATTCATTTTGTATCCGACAAAGAACGGATGGGACGTTTTGTAATTTCATCCCCTATAAAAATTTTAGCCTGGCTGATTGCATCTATTTTGGTGTACCTAAATGCACGTATGGTTGGTGAATCTGCATGGGATTATTTCCAGGAAAGCGGCCATTGGATGGTAAAAGTGCTGATCATCCTCCTTGGATTATTCTTCCTGGGTTTGCTTTTGTATTCAATATTCTTCCCGGCATGGAAGAAACAACACGATGCAGGAGCTTATCACATGCACCCCGACAGTTCATCAGCATCTGAACTCAGCATTCCAGTGTATCGTAAAGTGGCTATTGGGCTTGATTTTGGCACGAATGACCATAAATTATTGGGCGCAGCTATTGGGCAAGCCGGTACAGATACCGAATTCATTTTGATACATATTGTGGAAAGCCCATCCGCGATCATACATGGCCACGAAACCGCAGACGCTGAAACGGAAAAAGACAGGGCTAGGTTGAACGAATATGTGGAACAAATGCAAAAACGTGGATTCAGGGCAAAAGCCGTGCTGGGATTTAAAAACAGCGCCACTGAAATCATCAGGATTGTAAAAGAAGAAGATGCCGACCTGTTGGTGCTTGGCACCCATGGCCATACAGGATTCAGGGATTTCTTTTATGGCACTACGATCAATACCGTCAGGCACGAACTGTCGATCCCGGTTTTGGTGATCAATGTGTAACCTTTTTCACCTGGGCTTCGAGCCATGCATCCCATTCATCCTGTTTCGCGCGGTTCAACCCGTTGCGTGTTTCCGAATCATATTGTTCCTGCAATCGGTTCATCCATGCAGACGATTCGTTATAAGCTGCTTCCAATTCCTTTGTAACATTCTCCCAATGTAACTCAGCAGCCCTGAGTTTGCTGATGAAGCGATGTGCCGCCAGGAAACTGATATCGTAATGCATTTGTTCATGCTTCAGTATGTACGCATTTTTCTTATCCGGCTTCACCCAGGATTTTGTTTTGTCAAAATAGCAGTAAACCTGGACACGTACCGTACCCTCCTCACCGTTATACAATACATTAGACTGATATCCAAAACCCGACACCGTGAGCGCGGCTGTGGGCCCTTCCAGTTCCGGCTTACCTTTGAAATCAGGCCATACCAACGGTTTCTGCACGTCATAATAGATTACCTGCGCCGCAGGCATAGGAGAAGTTTGCACCCAACGTATATCTGACTTTAGCTGAGAAATTCCGGGCAGGGAAACTAATAACAGGAAGCCAAAAATGATTGTTTTCATATTAACGTGTACGTCCCAAATTAAAAAAAAAATGAAAGCAGAAATATCCGTCAGGAGGCTTTAACAAATAATTGGAGGGCTGTCACCTGTATGTAAACGTTCGTGTGATCTTTCCGCTGGTATCACCTGACAAGGCCTCAATAAAATACATTTCCGTTATATTCATATTTGAATCAAAGCGGAAAGCTTTCCACAACAAGTCCTTATTGATACCGGTAAAATGATCCTGTATTTTTGACGATGCTATATCGCCTTTCCCATTAAAGGAAAAATCCGTGGTTTTATTAACCATGATTTTTTCCGGGTTTTCTACAACTGATTTCTTTTGTTTCAGCCTGCCTTTTTCATCCAGTCTTGTAGTATACCTGATTTCATAACCATCGCGGAAGTTGATCCGGGTTTGATATTCATGATCGGATACCCAGGAAAATTCACCTGTCTCGATAATTTTTCCATGCCTGTCAACAGCAGTGAATCCTTTTTTACGGCCTTCTGTGAAATGATAATTCGCAGTATGGTTAATTTTAGGAATATCATTATCAAAGAAATTATACTTTTCCAGTTTAGTGAGCTGTCCCTGCGGGTTATAATAATATACATGCCTGACAGGTTTATCATCCGGGTTCCCATTCACATAATTTACCTCATTGATAACAGACACCGGTCCGTGAAAACCCGCCTCTTCAAGATCGCTATGCTGCTTCACCGAGCATGCCTTCAATGCCATAATCATCAAAAAGAAAGATATCCCGGCTAATGATTTCATATATAACGGTTAGGTATAGACTATTTTAACAATCGCTTATTTATATTGCCCGCAAGCGATTTCATGTCAAGTTTGTTCATACAGTTGAAATGTCCCAATGGGCAAGTTGATGTTCCATACTTGCTACAAGGTTGACAATGCAACCCCATCAATACATTTTCGTATATGGGTTCCCGTTGAGCATGCACGAAGTTGCTGCCATAATAGGGTTCCACATCAAGTTTGGGCGAAGTGCCGCCCCATATGGCTATGCTGGGCTGCCGGAATGCGCAAGCGATGTAAAGCAAACCTGTATCGTGAGAAACCACGAGTTTTGCTTTTCGTACCAGGTCAGCCGACTCGTTTATGTTGAATTTCCCGCAGGCATTATAAATACGCACATCATCAATTTTTGCCAGGGAAGCCCCTGTCTCCCGCTCTTCCTTTCCACCAAGCAACATAATGGGATAATCAATCAACCTGCATAATTCCGCCAGCTTTTCTGTTGGCAAACGCTTTGTATAATGATTGGCGCCAATGACCAGGGCAACATATCCCGCGGAATGCGACATTGGGATATCTTTCACCGTTACCCTGTCTTTCTCAGGAATAAAATAATCAAGTCCGAAGCCATCATCTTTAACACCAAGCGGCGCAATAGTGTCGAGGCTGCGTTGGGTGATATGCCTGCCTGGCATAATATTGATCCCAAACTCTGTGAGCAGGAATTTTTGGACAGTTAATTTCCGGATGGTGAATGTTTTTTTCTTCAAAGCCTTTTTTACGGAAAGGCTGCGCATGTTGCTATGCAGGTCAACCACATAATCGAAGTTCTCCTGCTGCAAAGATTTGATGACTGATGGCAGGTCATCCTTATAATAATGAAACTTATCTATGTATGGATTAGCTTCCGTAACCGGCGCAAAAGATGCCTTAGTTAGAAAATGTAATTCACATTCGGGCATTTGCTGTTTGAGGCACCGAAACACCGGGCTGGCGAGTACGATATCGCCAATGGATGAAAACCGTATAACCAGTATTTTGGGCAATAAAAAAGTATTTATTAATGTTCAGTAAAGTTCAGGTCTTTGCCGAAAGTCTCTTCAATAAAATATGCCGCTATCACTGTGATCAGCATGATGATTGCTCCGGTAATCCAGCCAGCCGTTACATAATCCGTAATTTGCCGCAAGCCCTGGAACAAAGGAAGGATGAATACCGCCAGCATACCGCGTACCATATTTGGAACGGTAGTAGCGGCGGTTGCCCGCAGGTTGGTGCCAAACTGTTCGGCCGCCATGGTAACAAAAATGGCCCAAAAACCTGTACCAAAGCCAAGTCCCGCGCAAATCCAATACATGGTATTCGCAGTACCGTTCCACTGCACCGTGAAAAACAAGAGCATAAAAATTGCCGTGATGGCATAAAACACGAATAAAGATTTTTTACGGCTCTTCAACCATTGGCTGAGTAACCCGATCAGGATATCACCCAATGAAATTGCCGCGTAAGCAAACATGATGGCTTTACCGGGATCAATTTTTTCGGTGATGCCCATTTTTTCCCCGAACTCACCGGAGAAAGTAACTAGCACACCTATCACAAACCATGTCGGCAATCCAATCAGGATATTCAGGACATAACGCCTGAGCCTATCAGCATTATTGAACAACATGAAGAAATGGCCTCGCTTCGCGCCCGTTTCTTTTACTGCATGGAACATACCCGACTCAAAAACGGACACGCGTAACAGTAAGAGGAGCAACCCGAGCCCCCCTCCTATAAAATAACAAACCCTCCAATGAAAATTTTCCTTGATGATGAAAGCCGCAACGGCACCTGTTAATCCAATCCCCGCAACAAGTGAAGTGGCAACACCCCTTTTCTCTTTCGATACCAGTTCCGATACCAATGTTATGCCCGCGCCAAGTTCACCTGCCAGGCCTAGTCCGGCAATAAACCGAATCATCTTATACTGAAAAACCGTTTCCACAAATCCATTGGCAATATTAGCCAGGGAGTATAGAAGGATGGACCCAAACAAAACACTGAGCCTGCCCTTTTTGTCGCCCATGATCCCCCAAATAATACCCCCGATCAACAAGCCCGCCATCTGCCACATAATAATACCTTCTCCGTCGAGAAGAATCTGTTCTTTAGATAAACCCAGGTCAACAAGGCTGGGCACCCGAATGATGCTGAACAACAGGAGATCATAAATATCTACGAAATATCCAAGGGCAGCCACCACAACGGCTGTATTGAAAATCGATTGATTCCTGGTTGTATGCTGCTGCATGTGAAACTGGTTGAATCAGGACTTTCCTTCTGTTTGAGATGATCCTCCTTTTTTAGATTTTCCGGAAAGTAGTTTGATGATAACAGGAGCGGTCGTCACCAATACAATGCCAATGACAATGACTTCGAGATGGTCTTTCAGGTCGAAATTAAATTCTTTCAGGATGATTTGCTGCAGGTAGTGCCCGGCGAATGTCATGGAGAAAACCCAGGCAATACAACCAATTATATTGTAAAAAGTAAATTTTTTATAATCCATTTGTACAATGCCGGCAATGATCGGCGCGAAAGTGCGGACGATGGGCAGGAAGCGTGCCATTACAATTGCGCCGCCGCCATGCTTATCATAAAATTCTTTGGCCTGGTAGAGGTACTTCTTTTTAAAAAAGAATGTATCCTTACGTTCAAATAAAAAAGGGCCACTCTTTCTTCCAAACCAATAACCAACATAATTGCCCAAAATACCAGCAGCGGAAATCACAGAACCAAGGATCAGCAGGTTAACAAAAGAGCTGTCAATATTGATCTTCAAACCTGATTTTACCAGGTCGTCGCTGTAAATACCCGTAACGAAAAGCAGCGAATCGCCGGGCAGGAAAAAACCGGCGAATAATCCTGTTTCGGCAAAAACAGCAAAAACGATGAACCATAAACCCCCGTTCTCAATATACCATTGGGGTTGTAAGAGATTGGTCCAGTGAAATTGCAGCAGGATAAATTCTAACATGATTGGGAAATGTGTTTTTTATTGGTCAGGATGATAATCAATGATGTTCGAGCGCGCCCTCCCATTTGCTTACAGCGGCTGTTGCCAGCGCATTGCCCAGCACATTGGTCATACTTCGGCCCATATCACAAAAAGTGTCAATGGCCAATACCAAGCCGATCCCTTCGGGTGGGATACCAAACATACCTCCCGTGGCCAACACGACCACTAATGAAGCGCGGGGTACACCGGCAATGCCTTTACTGGTAAGCAGGAAAACCAACAACATGGCAATCTGCGTACCAATGTTATCTGTAACTGATGTAATATTATATGCCTGCGCGATAAACATACTGGCAAAAGTCATGTACATCATACTGCCATCGAGGTTAAATGAATAACCCAGGGGCAGCGTAAATGATACGATCTTATCCTTGCAACCAAACCTTTCCATTTCTTCCACCATTTTTGGGAAAACCGCTTCGCTGCTGGCCGTGTTGAATGCGATGGTCATTGGGCTGACCAGCCTGCGCATCAATACTTTAAGCCTTCGCCCAAGCACCAGGTACCCCACAAATAAAAGCAGTAACCAAAGAACTGCGAGCCCGAGATAGAAGGAACCGATGTAGTAGGCATATGTTTTCAGGATACCAAGACCTTTAACCGCGATCACTGCCGCCATTGCGCCGAAAACGCCAATGGGGGCGAGGTTCATCACATAGGTCACCATTTTAAGGATCACATGGGTGAGGTCGTCTAACGCATGCATAATCCGCTCCCCTTTTTGCCCGATAGCGGTTAAAGCCACGCCAAAAAAGATGGAGAAGACTACCAGTTGCAAAATTTCATTGGTTGCCATCGCTTCTATCACTGAGCGGGGAAATACATGTTCAATGAATTTATTCAGGGAGAATTCCTGCGTTTTGCCCATTAATTCTTTAGCCCCTTCCTGGTCGACATTGGAAAGGTTGACACCTACCCCGGGTTTGGTGATATTAACCAGGATCAACCCCAGGGCCAGGCTGACAAGCGATGCCGAAATAAACCAGATCATGGCTTTACCGCCGACACGGCCCACCGATTTCAGGTCGCCCAACTTGGCAATTCCCACCACCAGGGTTGCGAAAACCAGTGGAGCGATAATCATTTGAACCAACCGGAGGAAGATGGTTGCCAGGAGTTTTACCTTAGGAGCAAAAGACTGTATAAATTCAGGGGAACTGTTGATGTGAACGATATAACCGGTGAAAATACCGAGTACCATCGCAATGACAATATATAAAGTCAACCTGTTCGCGCTGCCTGACGCATGCGTATGTGGATTCATAAATGCCTATTAGTGCTGCAATATAGGATTAAAAATTCCTTCAGGCTCCCGAAGGCAGAAAATTACGGGCGGCGGATATGTTTATGATTTATTCCTTATTTTTCCAGATCAAAATACCAAAAAGCAAAAAACTGTATGAGTTTATTCGCCAAAAAACCACTGGACCAGCTCCTGGCACAGGCAGCTGATTCTGAGAAAGGACTAAAGAGAACACTGGGGGCAGGAAACCTGATCGCCCTCGGTATCGGAGCCATTATCGGCGCGGGATTGTTTGTACGGACCGCCGCCGCTGCCGGTCAAGCCGCGGGGCCCGCAGTTACCATTTCATTTATTATTGCTGCCATTGGTTGCGCATTCGCCGGACTTTGTTACGCCGAATTTGCATCGATGATCCCCATTGCCGGTAGTGCTTATGCTTACAGTTATGTAACCATGGGTGAATTGATTGCCTGGATCATAGGCTGGGCCCTGATTATGGAATATGCATTGGGTGCGGCTACAGTTAGTATAGCCTGGAGCGAATACCTGAATAAGCTGTTGGGGGGAGCTATACCATATGAATGGTGCCACTCCCCTTTTGAGCAGTTTACTGATTCAAATGGCGTGGTTCACCAGGGCATCATGAACGCACCTGCACTTATCATCCTTTTATTGCTGACCATGTTGCTGATCAAGGGCACACAGGAAAGCGCATTGGTGAATATGATCATCGTATTCATCAAGGTAGCGATTGTATTGATATTTATTGCCGTGGGCTGGCAGTTCATCAAGCCTGAAAACCATACCCCATACATGATCCCGCAAGGCACAGCGCCGGTATTGGATGCCGCCGGAAAGGAAATCGTGAATTATGATGGGTTCTTTAAACATGGATGGGGCGGTGTACTCGGTGGAGCCGCCATTGTATTCTTCGCATTTATTGGGTTTGATGCCGTGAGTACGGCTGCCCAGGAAGCCAAAAACCCCAAGCGCGACATGCCCATAGGTATCCTGGGTTCACTGGCAGTGTGTACTGTTTTATATATATTATTCGGACATGTTTTAACCGGCGTAGCCAACTGGCAGGAATTTGTTGATCCTGAAAAAGGCCGTGAAGCTTCGGTAGCATACACCATCTCGGAATATATGAAAGGATATGAATGGCTGGCTACTGGTGTAACTGTAGCAATCCTTGCCGGTTTCAGTTCGGTGATCCTGGTTATGCTGATGGGACAAAGCCGGATTTTTTACACCATGAGTAATGATGGATTGATCCCTAAAGCATTTGGTGAATTGCACCCGAAATTCAAGACACCTTATAAATCAAACTGGATTTTATTTGTGTTTGTTGGCCTTTTCGCCGCATTCGTGCCCGGGCATGTTGCCGGTGACCTGACCAGTTTTGGTACACTCCTTGCTTTTGTGCTTGTGAGCCTGGGTGTATGGTTGCTGCGCAGGAAAAGCCCGAACATTGAACGTCCGTTTAAAACTCCATTGGTACCCATTGTTCCCATTTTAGGCGCTTTGATTTGTACCGGTATGATTGTAGCGATAGATACCACTACATTAAAAGCTGCATTTATGTGGATGTTGCTGGGCTTGCTTGTGTACTTCCTGTACAGTAAGAAAAACAGTAAACTCCGGAATCCTTCAGAAATTTTACCGCATGCATCGGATTTCGAGAGCAAGAAATAATCAGTTGCATTGAAAAAGAAAGAGGATGCCCTAAAGCATCCTCTTTTTTATTTGATATTTACTTCGTCGATAAAGATATGCGTATCACCTCCCGCCCCTTCGTGCCAGGAAGGCAACTCGCCAAATTGTTTTGCTTCTATACGGATAAACCTGGCTTGCTCCTTATCAAATTTTGCTTCAAGGTTCCAGACCTGCGGCACCAAATCCTGAACCGGAATAGTGGGTGCGATGACAGCGACATTTTTGAACTGAACCCCGTCTGCGGACACAGAGATCACAACTTCTTTTGGTAATACGATCCAAGAACGGGTGTCCTGTAAAAAGCCTGCCGTGACTGCAGATACAGTACTGATTTTCTTTAGATCAATCCGAACATCCATATCCGTTTTCTGGTACCCCTGCCAGTTACCCATCCGCCAGTTGACAGATCCTCTAATACCATCTATCAACCCGTCGGGGCCGCCGGCATCATACTGAGGTTCATACGCTGTAGCAAGTGCAACTGACCAATCGTGTTCCATTTTCTGATATACAGCTGTGCTAACCTTGCTAAACTTACCATTTTGATCAATGGCAACCGCTTTCAAGGTCATGCTACGGTCAACCCTGATAGGTTTACGGTAACGAATAGACGATGCTGAAGGCGTTGTCCCATCGGTGGTAATGTAAACCTTAGAACCTTTGGTTGGGGCTTCGACCCTCACTGTCTTGACATTTTTAAACGAAATATCCCCGCCATGTATCACCGGGTTTTGAACAATGGCAAGGTCAGGGTTGTCTGCCGCAATATCCAGCTTTGGCATGTTCTTAAGTGCGTTTGACGGCTTGTTACCCATCATCATGGTAACAAGTCCGCCCCCAATGATATCGGAATGCCTGAGGTAACCATTCGGCCAGTTTGTTGGCCTGAGAGATTTTGTGGTGCTGATCAGGATATTTTGCACATAGTCGTTACCGTTAGTTGCAGCTCCGGGCGCGTTGACCACAAATGAACGTCCATCTTCGAGGTTGATCTCCGCCAGGTTAAACAAGGGAGACCCTATGACATAATGATCGCTGCCGGGCGTAACCGGGTAAAAACCAAGCGCGCTCATGACATACCAGGCGCTCATCTGACCACAGTCTTCATTGCCTATCAACCCATCGGGTGCATTATGGTACATTTCCCGCATGACTTTTCGAGCCAGTGATTGTGTTTTTTGCGGTGCCCCCGCGAAATTATACAGGTAAATGACATGATGGCTGGGTTCATTACCGTGGGCATATTGCCCGATCAGGCCTGTAATGTCGCTTTGGTCACGGCCTGTGGTTTGCGCAGGCGCGGAGAAAAGCGCATCGAGTTTGGATTCAAGTTTTTTGGGCCCGCCAATCATGCGCATATATCCATTGATGTCATGGGGCATGTAGAAAGAATACTGCCAGCTATTGGCTTCCGTAAAATGGTTGTTCACTTCCCTGGGTTCAAAAGGGCTTAACCAGCCACCATTTTTCCTGGGCCTCATGAAACCCGTTTTTTTGTCGTACAGATTTCTATAGTACTGTGCCCTTTGCATGTATACGTTATAATCATCGAGCTTACCCAACTCCCTGGCAAAAATTGCGATACACCAGTCGTCATAGGCATACTCAAGCGTTTTACTCACGCTTTCATGTTCATCTTCCACTGCAATCACTCCATTGCTGATATATGCGGGCAGGCCGAGGTGGTTCCAGTTGGCACTTATCTTCATAGCTTCTAATGCCAGGTTTGCATCAAAATCGCGGATACCCTTCATGTATGCGTCCACAATCACTGGTATGCTATGGTAACCAATCATGCAATCCGTTTCGCAGGAAGCCAGTTCCCAAACCGGCAAACGCCCGCCCTGTCTGTAATGTGCCAGAAATGTTTTGATATAATCGAGGGTACGCTTTTGATCGATGATGGTATATAAGGGATGCGCAGCCCGGTATGTGTCCCACAATGAAAACACGGAGTAATAATCAAAATCCTCAGCGGTATGAATCTTGTCATCCATGCCCCGGTATTTGCGGTCGACATCCATATTAATATTTGGAACAATAGCAGTATGATATAAGGCGGTATAAAAGTTAGTAAGTTTAATTACATCGGTATCCTTTACATCAATCCTACCCAGTTCTTCATTCCAAACCCTGGATGCTTCCGCTTTCGCAGCGTTAAAATCCCATCCCGGCAATTCGGCCATGAGGTTTTTTTTCGCACCTTCCACACTGACGGGCGAAATGGCGAGTTTAACCTGTAATTCCTTTGCACCGCCTAATTCAAAACTGAAGAATGCCTTGAGGTTTTTTGACTCCTCTACTGCTTGCAGGTTATTGCCTATCAACTGATCGTTTTCCCAAATGCCATAATTTGTAATGGGAGATGAAAACTTCATGACGAAAAATACATACTGCCTGGTTGCCCAGGACTTACTTAATCGCATACCCGTTACCGTTACACTATCTTCTATACGAATAGAAGAGCGGAGTACTTCATCCCGGTGCTTCAGGTCGAGTACCAGGTACTGGTTTTCATCCTTCGCATAAAGGTATTTATGAAAGCCAACCCTGGGAGTCACGGTCAGTGAAGCCAGGATGCCATCATCCTCGAGGAACACTTCATAATACCCCGGTGAAGCCGATTCCTTGTTATGAGAGAATGCCGAGCCATATATTTTTTGATCAGGCGATACTTGTCCCTGCATGGGCATAAGCAGGATATCGCCATAATCACTGACACCCGTACCGCTGAGGTGTGTATGAGAAAACCCATAAATAAAACTGTCTGAATAATGATATCCGCTGCAACCATCCCAGCCTTCGAGCCTGGTATCGGGGCTTAGTTGAACCATACCGTGTGGCATCGTGGCGCCGGGGTATGTATGGCCATGTCCGCCTGTTCCGATAAAGGGATTTACATACCGGGTGTAATTTGTTGATTGAGATTTTGCCAGCGCAGAAAAAACTAATCCGGCAGTTATTAAAAAAATGACTCGCATGATATTAATTTAATAAAAAAAGCTTCTCCGAGGAGAAGCTAAGTTAGTTCAAAGAGGCCATCCGCTGATTAAAAGGGAAGGTCGTCGTTGGCCATGGAAGTTGCCGGCTCAGGTATGGAAGTCCTCATAGCCGGTGCGGGGCTTGCACCCATGTGCGATACATTACCCTGGTTTGCCCCTTGTGCTTCTGTATTTCCACCCAGGAGCTGAATGTTCTGAACCCTCATCCTTAGTGTCGCGGCCGGTTGGTTATCCTTATTGGTATAGGCATCCGCTTCAGGCGCTCCTTCTGCGTAAACCGTTCTTCCTTTGAGGAGATAATCGGCCACGGCTGTTTTGTCGGTCCAGTATGAACACTCTACCCAGGTTGTCCGCTCTTTTGGATTTCCCTGCGCGTCGCGATATTTATCGGTATGCGCCACACTGAAATTAATGACTTTCCGTCCATTCACTTCCCGGACATTGCAATCCTTTCCCAGGTTGCCGATGATTTGTAGTTTGATCATGATTTCTTTTTTTAGTGTTAATCGATGTATCTGAATACTTAAAGGTAGTATGTACAAAATCAAACGGCCGGACAGTTATGCACAAGTTGTCCGTACACGGCTTTATTAATTCATTTTCTTTTTCAGGGTACTCACCTGGTCCTGCAGGTTGCTGACAAGGTTGGCGAGGGCATTTACATCCCATCGTTGTTGTGTTGTAACCTTATTGATCACCACCTGGGCTTGCCAAAGTTCCACTACATCTTCTGTATTAACCTGGTAAGGCTGGTAGGTAGGGTTATCGCTTACCAATGTGATTTTATTTTTGGCCCTGTTGTTCCTGACAATTCTTTTATATACGATGCCTTCGCTGCGGCTGACTACAATGTAGGCATGGTTGTTTTTGACATCATCCATGCTATCAACCTTTTCGCCAACGATAATGCTGCCACTTGGGGTGGGAAGCATACTGTCGCCAATGATTTCAAAGGCGCGGTAGTTTCCACCGGTCAGCATGGGGAGGGTAAACGTGTTGAGTTCATCTAAAAACTCGGTATCCGCATACCCGGTGAGGTAACCGGCGGCGGCTTTAACGGGCACGAAATGGATAACATTCCTGTCGGCCGAAGCCATTTTTTGCTGTCGCCTTTTTTGCAGGTAAGACCCTGAATTCCCCATTGAACCAACATCTTTAAGTAGCAACTCGTCGAGGGAAAGTTTAAACATGTCCGCCACAATTTCCAGGACATCCAGCCTGGGGTCGGCCCTCTCCTCTTCATAAGCTCCAAGGAGGGATCGTTTGATATTGAGCCTGGCGGCGAATTCTTCCTGCGTCCAGCCGCGCAGCTTGCGCAGGTACTTGAGGTTTAATCCGGCTTTTGACATGGTGAACTAATTTGATTAGCACAAATATACTAAATTTATTAGCTTTTCAAAATTTATTTTTTTGCCGCTGGCCAAAGGGGCATGGTTTAGGTTGAACAATGTATTTTTGTTGAAAATCACCTTTATGGAAATAACCCTGATCCTGCATAACCTTCTTCGTTGGGCCGTTTTGATATTTGGCGCATGGACGGTTCTGAATGCACTGACCGGTAAATTTGGTAACCGCTCTTATAGCGGCAATGATAATCGGAGCAATTTACTGTTCATGATTTCCTGCGATATACAGCTATTGTTGGGTTTGATCTTATACTTTTCAGGCATTTGGTTTGAGAAGATGAAGGGAGGAGGCATGGCTGAAGTGATGAAAAATAAATATGACCGCTTTTTTACGGTAGAGCACCTGAGCATGATGCTCATAGCCTGGATACTGGTTCACGTAGGGCGTTCGGCCGTAAAACGCGCATCGACTGATTCCGCCAAACATTCAAAAATGCTGGTATTTTTCGGAATCGCATTTGTTTTAATCATTGCCAGTATACCCTGGCCATTCCGTGAGGAAATCGCGCGCCCGCTTTTCCGTTGGTTCAACTGATCTCTTCATCCAGATTTCCGTACTTGACAAATACATAACCCATGGCTGTTCGTAAAACTAAGGAACCTATCATTTTGGTTACTAATGATGATGACATTACTTCACCGGGTATTAAAAACCTGGTTGAGGCCGTTAAAGACCTTGGCAAAGTAGTGGTGGTTGCCCCGGATAGCCCGCAAAGCGGCATGGGCCATGCTATCACCATTGGCTCTCCCCTGCGCATGAATAAGATGAATTTGTTTGGAGAAGTGGAAGCCTGGCAAACCACGGGCACCCCGGTGGATTGTGTAAAACTGGCGGTCGATAAAATCCTGCACCGAAAGCCGGACCTTTGTCTGAGCGGCATTAACCATGGCGCAAACCACTCGATTAATGTCATTTATAGTGGCACGATGTCTGCCGCGATGGAAGCTTCCATTGAAGGTATCCCCAGCATTGGCTTTTCATTGCTTGATTACAGATACGAGGCGGATTTTACCGCATCAAGGCATATTGTCCGGACAATAGTCAGCAAGATTTTGAAAAAGAAATTAGACAAGCACCTGCTGCTGAATGTAAATATCCCTTCGGTGCCGATGGATGAAATAAAGGGCATCAAAGTTTGCAGGCAGGCTTACGCGAAATATGATGAGGATTTTGATGAACGTACAGACCCTCACGGAAAAAAATATTACTGGCTGACCGGGGAATTCAAAAACTTTGATAAGGGCAAAGACACGGATGTTTGGGCATTGCAAAGAAATTATGTGAGCGTGGTACCTGTTCAATTTGACCTGACGAATTATACCCTCAAAAAACAACTCGAAAAAACAAAGCTGTTTTCATGATTTTCAAAAAGGATAATTTCTGGCTGGGACTGATCCTCGGCATGCTGGCGCCTGTGCTTGGTTTAATTTTATTTAAGGTGTATAAGTTTGGGGTATTTACTTTTAAGGAAACTTTTCAGTTTATGTTCCTGGAACCCGGTTTTAAAACTTTATCTGTTGGCCTCAGCCTTTCCCTCCTGCTTAATGCAGCCCTGTTCACCTTTTATATAAATGCAGCTAAAGATAAAACTGCAAAAGGGATATTTGTGACTACTTTAGTTTATGGATCATTTATTTTGTTGGTGAAGACGTTTTATTAAAAGGATTACTATTCTAGATGTACGTTTCTCGCGAAGGCGCAAAGACGCAAAATTATAGCACGCAAAGGCGCGGAGACGCAATGATATAGCATGTAAAGGCGCAGAGGCGCAGGGGGATTACTCGCAGAGGCGCAGGGGGATTACTCGCAGAGGC
>DDTB01000029.1 GCA_002343985.1 Chitinophagaceae bacterium UBA2375
GTATAGGTTAGATATGTTTCATGAGTTTAATAGGATGGATAAGTTTCATGAGTTTCAGAGGTTGGATTGGTTGTATAGGTTTTAGATGTTACATATGTATAAATTTAATCATTAAAGCGTTCAGTTTATTTATACTTATACCCTTTAAGGGCGGATGCACTTACGGCATTAATAAATTTTTGAATCAACCAACTTAATTTATTCGCCTTTTCACGCAACTCACTAAACTCTGTATGGGTCAAATATTCAAGGTCTAATGCCCTGTATAATTGCGCCCTCAGTTCACCACATGAAGCTTTGGCAATGTAAAGAAACTGAATCAATTCCTTGTTGCCTCCTCTCTCAAATCCTTCTGCTATATTATCCATGATTGAACCCGACGATCCTTCAATCTGGTGAATTAACCTGAAATTATTTCCAAACTTTTTCTTCCTGACCAATAACCCGACCTCTTTACATAAAATCCTCGCTTCTTTCCAGCAAATGAGATCTTCAAACTTTTGTATTGTTGCCATAATCCTGTTTTTTCTGGAACAGGTAAACCTATGAAACCTTAAGGACTTATAATTCCTTATGAAATTAATTTAGTCTATCGAAAAATAATCTGCCGACTGATAGACACCTGTACGTTGTTTCATCAACTGCATCAGGATATCGTTTGCCAGGCTGCTGGCGCCAAACCTGAACCATTCATTATTCATCCAATCCTCACCCAATACTTCCTGAAGGAGTACGAGGTAATGCAATGCCAGCTTGGCTTTCGAAATGCCGCCGGCAGGCTTCATCGCGATCTTCTTTCCTGTTTTGTAATAAAAATCACGGATGGCTTCCAGCATCACCAGCGTTACCGGCAACGTAGCCGCGGGAGAAATTTTCCCTGTTGATGTTTTTATGAAATCGGCACCGGCATACATGGCAATATCACTGGCCCTGCGCACATTGTCGTAGGTAACGAGTTCGCCGGTTTCCAGTATCACTTTCAGCCTGGCCTGTCCGCATGCTTCCTTCACCGCGGCGATTTCATCAAACACAAAATTGTATTCGCCCTGGTGGAACTTCCCGCGGGAAATCACCATATCAATTTCATCGGCACCCTGTTCTACCGCGAATTTGGTGTCCCTGATTTTAACATCGCGGGGCGCTTGTCCGCTGGGAAACGCTGTTGCCACCGCCGCCACTTTCACACCCGAGTTACCCACGGCTTTTTTGGCCACGGCTACCATTGACGGGTAGACGCAGACAGCCGCTACAGTTGGTAAACCCGGGTACACATCATGCAGGTGCTGTGCCTTGTAGCACATTTGTTTGACTTTGCCATCCGTATCCTTGCCTTCGAGAGTGGTAAGGTCAATCATATTCAAAGCCAGCTTCAGTCCATTGATTTTGGTTTCATTCTTAATGCTGCGCTTGGTAACGCGGGACGCCCTTTCCTCCACTCCCACCTGGTCGATATGCGGGGTAAGGCTAAAATCAGGTATTTGTATCTTGGTCATTGTCTTTAATTAAATGGTCAATCGCCCGCTGTGAGGGCTTCAAGTGAATGACGGATCATTTGTTCAACCGCCGCGTTGCTGTCTTTTGAAAAAGCTTGCAGCACCCGGTTCGCCACAATCACATTCACGCTCATGCAATGATGGCCCAGCAATCGCCCCAAACCGTAAATAGCGGATGTTTCCATTTCAAAGTTAGTGATCCTGTGGTTTCCGTACCGGAAATCTGTGAGCTTGTTGATCAGGCCCGGACTGCTAACTTCCAGTCTTAGAATGCGGCCCTGCGGACCATAAAAGCCCGGACAGGTCACCGTCATGCCCTGGTGATACCCACTATTGAACTTTGACAGCAAAAGGGAGCTCCCTGCAAACGCGTAGGGCCTGGTGATATCCGTATCCAAACCGGTTTGTTTGGTGAATGCTTCCGCGATGGCATTTTCATCATGGGATTTTTCGTACCGGTAATAATTTAATAAATTATCCAGGCCGATGCCATGCGATGAAGCCACGAAACCATCCACGGGGATATCCGCCTGCAATGCGCCTGAAGTGCCAAAACGGATGATCTGCAATGATTTTTTTTCTGCCTTAACCTCCCGGCTGTTGAAATCGATATTGACCAGGGCATCGAGTTCATTCAGTGCGATATCGATATTATCCGGGCCGATCCCGGTTGACAAAACCGATAACCTTTTTTTTCCAATATAGCCTGTATGCGTGATGAATTCGCGATGCTGGCACTGGACTTCGATGCGGTCGAAATGTTTACTGACTTTTTTTACCCGATCGGGGTCGCCCACCAAAATAACGGTTTCGGCCAGTTCTTCAGGCCTGAGGTCGAGGTGGTAAATGGCGCCGCGCCCGGTAATGATGAGTTCTGATTCGGCTATTTTTGACATGGCTGATAAAATAAGGTGATAAATATACAAATTATGCGGATGCAGGGGCCTTCGTATGAAACGATCATCAAATAAAATTAGCGGATTAGCCGGTCTTGCAAAAAATATACCAGGCTTTGCAAAAAAAAGAAAAGCGGCTCTGTGGCCGCTTTGATAAAATAGTATTTTCGTTTACACGTTCCTGATAGCAGCAATACCCGGCAATACTTTGCCTTCAAAATATTCCAGCATGGCGCCGCCGCCGGTTGATACATAACTGACCTGGTCCGCGAGGTTGAACTTGTTCACGGCAGCTACGCTGTCGCCGCCGCCAACCAGGCTGAATGCTCCTTTACCGGTAGCTTCCGCAACAGCCAGCGCGATGGACTTGGTTCCATTTTGAAATTTCTCCATTTCAAACACACCCATAGGGCCGTTCCATAAAATGGTTTTGCTGTTCAGGATGGCCTCTTTGAAATGGGCAACAGCGGCAGGGCCAATATCGAGCCCCATCCAGCCGGAAGGGATCCCATTGCTTTCGCTGGTTGTGGTCTGGGCCTGCGCGTCAAACTTGTCGGCAATCACAGAATCAACGGGCAGGAGTATTTTAACGCCTTTCTCTTTGGCTTTTTGAATGATCTCGCGGGCCGTGTCGAGCCTGTCGTCTTCGCAAAGCGAATTACCGATAACACCGCCCTGGGCCTTGAAGAAAGTATATGCCATGCCACCCCCGATAATGATTTGATCGGCACGTTGCAGGAGGTTTTCGATGATCAGGATTTTATCAGAAACTTTGGCGCCACCGATGATGGCAGTGAAAGGCTTTTTAGCTTTATGCAATACACGTTCCGCGCTGCTCACTTCACCCTCCATCAGCAAACCAAACATTTTATGGCCCGCCGGAAAATATTGCGCGATCACCGCTGTGGAAGCGTGCGCCCTATGTGCCGTTCCAAACGCGTCGTTCACATACACATCACCCAGTTTACTGAGCTTTTCCGCGAATGCCGTGTCGCCCTTTTCTTCTTCTTTATAAAAGCGAAGGTTTTCGAGCAGCAACACTTCGCCCTGCTTTAACCCCGACGACGCGTCGATGGCAGATTGCCCGATACAATCATCCGCGAACTTCACCGTGTGTGAATCACCAAGTAATGATTGTAAATGAGGCACCAGGTGTTTGAGGGAATATTTATCCGTCGGGCCTTCCTTTGGCCTTCCCAGGTGGCTCATCAGGATTACGGAACCGCCATCCGACAATATTTTCATGATGCTGGGTAAAGTGGCCCTCATGCGGGTATCATCGGTGATGTGAAAATTTTCGTCGAGTGGTACATTAAAATCCACCCTGACCAATGCTTTTTTTCCGGAAAAATTAAACTGGCTGAATGCAGACATATGGAATTTTTTGAACGGTGAAAAACTGAAAAGGTTTCATCAGTTCCATCAGTATCACAAACTGTAATACCCATGAACCTGCTGAAACCTTTTACTGATTAGATTACTTCGAAATGAGGCCGGCAAAATGATGCACGGTGCGCACCAATTGCGATACATAACTCATTTCATTATCATACCAACTCACGGTTTTAACCATTTGCTGATCGCCTATGGTCATGACCCTGGTTTGTGTAGCGTCAAACAATGAACCAAAGTTGATGCCGATCACATCGCTGCTCACAATTTCATCTTCTGTATAACCAAAGCTTTCATTGCTGGCTGCCTTCATAGCCGCATTCACTTCTTCGGCAGTGGTTTTTTTGGCGAGGATAGAATAGAGTTCCGTTACGGAACCAGTGATTACCGGAACACGTTGTGCACCACCATCGAGTTTTCCTTTCAATTCAGGAAGTACAAGCCCGATGGCTTTGGCGGCGCCGGTGCTGTTCGGAACGATGTTGGATGCAGCCGCACGCGCCCTGCGCAGGTCGCCTTTGGCATGTGGCGCGTCCAGCGTATTCTGATCGTTGGTGTATGCATGGATGGTGCTCATCAGGCCGGTTACGATACCAAAGTTATCGTTCAGGGCTTTGGCCATGGGGGCGAGGCAGTTGGTGGTGCAACTGGCGCAGGAAATGATTGTTTCAGAGCCATCGAGGATTTGATGGTTTACATTAAACACGATGGTCTTCAGGTCGCCGGTAGCGGGCGCTGAAATCACAACGCGTTTGGCTCCGGCGGCCAGGTGCGCGGCGGCTTTGTCTTTATCAGTAAAAAAGCCGGTGCTCTCGATCACCACGTCAACATCGTGCTGTCCCCATGGAATTTGAGCCGGGTCTTTTTGGGCGTAAATTTTAATCTCATGGCCATTCACCAGGATTGAGTTGTCAGTTGAAGTTACAGTCTGACCAAAACGGCCCTGGGCGGTATCGTACTTCAACAGGTGCGCGAGTACGGCCGGGCTTGTCAGGTCGTTGATGGCAACCACGTCGATGCCTTTCATGTCATAGATTTGGCGGAATACCAGGCGGCCGATGCGGCCAAAACCATTGATTGCAACTTTAACTGTGCTCATAATTGAAAATTGAAATGTGAGATTGATTTTTGCGAGGCAAAATTACAGGAATGCCCGGTAAACGGTGGGATTAATTTTGACGGACGGGATGGGGCCTGTACTATTAGAATCCCTTTCATTTTTCCAAAAAATTTGGTGAAAATGCATTTCCTGCCTATCTTTGCCCTCCGAAAATTAAATGCCGCGTTGGTCAAGGGGTTAAGACGCCTCCCTTTCACGGAGGAATCACGGGTTCGATTCCCGTACGTGGTACTAGAAAGCCTATCATTTTGATGGGCTTTTTTTTATTTAATTTCATCGCATGAGTACTCCGGATGCACAGGCAGACGACATACATATAGCCATGTCCAAATCATGGTCTGCCTTTATGCGGTACAGGCAAAGCAGCCTTCGAGAACGCCATGCACTTCTGTATGAAATCGCCGCGCAAGTTGAAGCATTGCATGATGTACTGATTGATATTGCGGCTTCAGAAACCCATCTTCCCCATTCCCGCCTGGTAGCCGAGAAAAACAGGATGCTTTTCCAACTTCGTTTCTATGCGGATGTTGCACAGGATGGCAGCTTTTTAGACCTCCGCATCGACCATGCCCAAACGCATAAAAACCCTACACAACCCGATATCCGAAAAATGAACATACCGCTAGGACCTGTCGTCATTTTCGGAGCCAGTAATTTCCCGTTCGCATATTCCACCGCAGGCGGCGATACCGCCTCAGCCCTTATGGCCGGGTGCACCGTGGTTGTAAAAGCCCACCCCGCGCATCCAAAAACCTGCCAATTGCTGGCTGATGCCATTCAATTGGCTGTAGCAAAAACCGGTTTTCCGGATGGCGTTTTTCAGCAATTATTTGGGAACGCACACAGCGTTGGAGAAACCCTGGTCAAACACCCTTTATGCAAAGCCGTTGGTTTTACAGGTTCTTACACGGGTGGTAAACAGTTGTTTGATTGGGCAAACCAACGACCTGAACCCATACCTGTATTTGCGGAAATGGGCAGCGTGAACCCGGTATTCTTATTCCCATCCAAAGCCAAACAAGCTGCCAGGCAAATGGCAGACATGCTCGCTGATTCCATTCAGTTAGGGGTTGGACAATTCTGTACCAGCCCGGGTATCATCATTGGCATCAAAAACGATGACCTCGATGTTTTCCGCGAACAGCTCGCGCAATGCGCATCGGCATCCAATCCCGCACCCATGCTGCATGAAGGCATCTACAGGAATTTTATTCAGAACAGGTCAGAAGCTCTCCATCAACCCGGCGTGCGGCTCCTCAATGATATGCCGACAAATATTCCTGAAGGCTACGCGAGCGCTTCCATTGCGTGTACAGATGCCCGTTATTTCCTGACGAACCCAAACCTGCATGAAGAAGTTTTTGGGCCCTTTGCCCTTTTGGTCGAATGCAGGGATATGGAAGAAATGCTTGATGTTGCACGTTCACTAAAAGGCCAGCTCACCTGCAGTATCCTGGCTGAAGATTCGGAACTTGACGCTTACAGGGACCTACTGGATGAAATCAGTCTGCATTGTGGAAGGTTGATCATAAACGGTGTACCAACCGGTGTATCGGTTTGTCATGCCATGCATCATGGCGGCCCTTACCCAGCCACAACAGACAGCCGCTTCACGGCTGTTGGCCCCGATGCCATTAAAAGATTTACGCGGCCGCTTTGTTTCCAAAACTGGCCCGAACATTTGTTGCCTGGGGCTTTACAAAACAGCAACCCAATGAACTATCGGAGAATGGTTAAAGGCAATTGGACTAACCCTAACGCAGATGCATAGACGCTCATTGCCCTTTACGGTGTTCAAGGTAAAAATAAATAGTCCCTGAAAGAGATAGTATAAAATACGCGTACATATACATCTGTACCGGCTGCCCGAGTTGCGCGCCTGCCAGCCAGTCAGACTGAAAATATACTAAGATTATGCCTGTTAAATCGCGTATAATGCCTGTGAACAATGATGAAGCCTGCCTGTCCATTAGGTCCGTTAATGCATACACCGATAAAAAAACAAAGAGCCCGTAATACAACATCCCCGGCATGCCAATGTCCGCGATCTGGCCAAACAGGTAACTGATGCATACAAGCAACATCAGCAATTGAAACCATGTCCAGGCCAGGAAAGGTTTACTATATGGTGTATCATATTTTTCGAACTGGTACACGTCGTTAATTTTTTCCACGGGGTAAGATTCCGCCACATCCGAAGGGCGCCAACCCGTAGGCATAAACCATATCCTGAATTTGTCTTTCCAGTTCCGCGTGCGCCACGCGTCCTTGACCAGTAGCCAGAAATGTTGAAAATTAATCTTAATGGGATTCCAAGTGCGGACAGGCCTTGTGATCCCATACACAGGCGGCACACCGGGCAATTCTTCCTGGAATGTGCCAAATAGTTTATCCCAAATAATAAAAATCTGGCTGTAATTTTTATCCAAATACTCCGGGTTGATGGCATGATGCACCCGGTGGTGTGATGGGGTAACAATGACCTTTTCTAAAACACCCATCTTGCCAATATGGCGCGTATGGTACCAGAACTGAGCGAACAGGTGCAGGGGCCCCACTACGGCTATCACTGATGGCTCGATGCCCAACAAAGCAGCGGGTAATAGCAACAACACAAAGAGCCGTACAAATACGGAAATGCTTTGCCGAAGGGCACAGGCCAGGTTAAACTCTTCGCTGCTATGATGCACCAGGTGCGCATTCCAGAAAAAATTGATTTTATGGTCGATGGCATGCACCACGTAACCCGCAAAATCAAGCACGATAAAAACAACCAGGTACGTCAGCCAGTTGGTTTGCCAATGCATCAACGCCCAATGCCTGTACATCCATTCGTAACTGATGATGGCTACGCTCAACCCCAATACATCCTTGGTGACATTGGTAATGCCGGAACAAAGACTGCTGATCATATCCATGGGCCTGACCGTATCAAAACCCTTCCTCCAGCCATACCACTTTTCAAACAAGACCAGCAATAAAAATACCGGCATCGCCACCAATAATATCTTTCCATATGTTTCCACAGGCTGAAATTAATTTTTTTACATGAATCAAAAGGATAACATAATTAATATCAGGCTTATCTTTAATACATGAAAATATTCTCTACCATCCTGTTCATGCTTTTTTGCACGGTGATGCAAGGACAGGAAAAAGCCCGGAAACTCGACAGCCTGTTCAACAGCCTGTATGCGAACGAGAAATTCAATGGCAATGTGTTGGTGGTCGACAGCGGCCAAATCATCTACAATAAATCATTCGGGCTTGCCAATATCAAGGAGAATAAGCCTTTAAACAGCCAAACCGTTTTTGAACTGGCATCCGTTTCCAAACAGTTCACCGCCATGGGCATCATGATCCTGAAAAAGAAAGGGCTGATAGCTTATTCCGACAGCCTGCGGCATTTCTTTCCGGAACTACCCTATCATAACATAACCGTAAAACATCTTATCCAGCATACATCCGGTTTACCTGATTACATGGAATTATTCCAGGAACACTGGGACAGCAGTAAAATCGCCGTTAACAAGGATATGATCAGGCTACTGGCTACGCATCAACCCAAAATATTGTTCCCACCGGGTACCAAATTCGAATACTCCAACACCGGCTATGCGCTCCTCGCATCCATCATCGAAAAACAATCCGGCGTATCATTCAAAGAATTTCTCGAAAAAGAAATATTTAAGCCGCTGGGCATGGCAAGAAGCACGGTATACAGCCGCAGGCTGGAAAACCGAAAAATAGAAAACTATGCTTATGGTTATGGGAAAAATAAGGAAAACAAATTTATACTGCCCGATGAAGATCCGGATATCCGCAGGCTAGTATATACGCTGGATGGCATCCAGGGCGATGGTACTGTTAACGCAAGCATTGAAGACCTCTTTACATGGGACAGGGCGCTGTACACCGAAAAACTGATCAGCAAAGCAGAATGGGAGGCATCCCTTGAAACACCGATTTTTCAAAACAACAAAAAGTCAAATTACGGATTTGGATGGATGCTTGATTCGAGTAAAATATTCGGACGATTGATGAACCATAGCGGGGGCTGGCCCGGGTACATAACATTCATTGAAAGACATATCGATCATAATAAATGTTTTATCATCCTGAGCAATTTGGGAAATGGAAATATGCCATATGTCGCTGTGAGAAACATTCTCTATGATATCAAACCAAAACCAGGAAACAATTTTAAAGTCAGCGCCGATTCCCTCAGGCAATATGAAGGTAAATACGCGATCACCCCAGATTTCGTCATTAAGGTCTGGCTGGAAAAAGGAACCTTAAACGCCCAGGCCACCGGGCAAGATTCATTCGAACTGGTTCCTGAAAAAACCGACTGGTTCTCGGTACCGATTATACAGGCAAAACTGCAATTCATCAGGAACGACAAAGGCGATGTAACATCCATGATCCTGCACCAGAACGGACAAGAGACACCCGGGAAGAAAATGGATTAAACTAACGGAAGCGCCTACCCTAAACCTAACGTTTCGTGCCTTTCAGGGATTTCCACGTCCCTGAACCCTTTGCGGATAAGCCTTTGCTTAAAATCTAACTGCACCGGGTATTCGCCGTGTACAATAAAAACCTTATCAACCGCTGAAGGGTCCTGGCAGGAAAGGAATTGCGACAAATCATCATAGTCGCCGTGCGCGCTCATGCTCCGCATCTCTGCAATTTCAGCATTCACTTCATGCGGCTGGCCAAAAATGGTTACTTCCTTTGGCCGGTGCATCAGGCGGCCACCCAATGAATTCGGCTCACAATATCCCGTGAACAGGATGGTATTCCGGCTGTTCTCGATATTGTTGCTGATATGGTGCTTGACCCTGCCCGCTTCGGCCATGCCGCTGGCGGAAATGATGACGCAGGGTGAATTGCGGTAATTCAACAATTTTGATTCTTCCACCGACTTAATAAATTTCAGTCCCTGGAAATGAAACGGGTCACTGTCGTTCAACAACACTTTCTGAATTCGGTTGTTGAAATATTGCGGATAGTTTTTAACGATCTTGGTCGCTTTGGTACTGAGAGGGCTGTCAACAAAATACTCCAACTCTGGCAAACGGTTTTCAATCTCAAGCTGGTTCAGTGAATACAGGATTTCCTGTGTCCGGCCCACACTGAATGCGGGTATGATGAGTTTGCCTTTCTTCTTCAGGCATGTATGCTCAATCCAGTGGTGAAGCACATCCACTGAAGGCGAGTGTTCATCGTGCAGGCTGTTGCCATACGTTGATTCAATGATGATGTAATCAGCCTGCGGGAATGTAGCTGGTGATTTCAGGATGATATCGCGGTAACGGCCAACATCACCGGTGAAAGTCAACGTCCTTGTTTTACCCTTATCCAGGATGCGGAGGTGCACACAGGCGCTGCCAATGATATGGCCGGCATCTGTAAACATGAATTCCAGTTCATCGCTGATGCGCGTCCATTGGTTATAATCCACCATCTCAAAATACTGAACCGCATCCAGGGCTTCTTCTGTGGTATACAAAGGTTTCAGGTATGGCAAGCCGGCCAGGGCCCTGCGTTTGTTTTCATATTTTACATCGCCTTCCTGAATACCGGCGGAATCTTCAAGCAATACCGCGGCCAGGTCGCGCGTTGCGGGTGTGCAATAAATTTTGCCGTGGTAACCATCCGTAATGAGTTTGGGGATAAGGCCACAGTGATCAATGTGCGCATGAGATAATATCATATAATCCACAGATGCCGGGTCAAATCCAAAATCCCGGTTCAATTCATCCGTTAATGATCCCATTCCCTGGAACATGCCGCAATCGAGCAGGAGGGTTTTGCCACTGCTTAAGGTCAACAAATGTTTCGAACCCGTTACCGTTCTGGCTGCGCCATGAAATGAAATTTTCATACTGAAAGGTTAATTGATGTGTATTAAAGATAACCCTTATGCCGATACGGCCAACCAGGCCATCATGCCCATCCCGTTTTCGATGGCCTGTTCGTCAATGTCAAAATGTGGCGTGTGCACATTATGAGTAATGCCTTTTGCCACATTGCCGGTACCCAGCCTGAAAAAACAGGCGGGAATGCGGTGCGCATAAAACGCGAAATCTTCAGCGCCCATCCTGAGTTCCGTTTCCTCCACCTGGTCCTGCCCTGCATATAATTTGGCCAGTGTCATGGCCTGCTCCGACAAATCGGGATCGTTCCATACAAAAGGATATCCTACATCTATCCTTGCTTCTGCCTCCGCGCCATAAGCCAATGCGGTATCCTTTACAATCTGTTGAATCATGTCATGCGCCTTGAACCTCCATGTTTCGTCCATCGCCCTGAAAGTGCCCATCATCTTTACTTCCGATGGCAATACGTTGGTGGTATGCCCTCCCTGGATCGATGTAATGGATAATACTGATGGGTCAAAAGGGTTGCTGCGGCGGCTCACCAATTGCTGCAAGGCAACCACAATTTGTGATGCGGCCAAAATACTGTCTGCCGTGAAATGCGGAGCGGCGGCATGTCCGCCCCTGGCCTTTACCGTAATATATAATTCATCTGCGCTGGCCATCACTTTACCTCCCCTGAAACTGAATTTTCCGGTTTCCAATCCCGGATGTACGTGCAACGCGAAAATCTTTTGAGGCGCCGGGTTTTCCAGTACGCCTTCTTTAATCATGAGGCTCGCGCCCCCGGGGTTCCTTTCCTCACCAGGTTGAAATACCAGTTTTACCGTACCCTCCCAATGATGACGGAGTTCAAATAATATCCGTGCTGCGCCAAGCAAACAACTGCTGTGCACATCATGGCCGCAGGCATGCATCAGGCCTTCCATTTTTGATTTATATGGCACCTCATTTTTCTCAGTGATGGGCAAGGCGTCCATATCGGCGCGCAGGGCAAGCACCCGGCTCTCTGGATTTCTTCCCTCAATCATCCCCACCACACCTGTGCCAGCCATCACAGCGAATGGGATACCGATCTGTGTGAGGTGCTCCCGGATGTATGCGGATGTCTGGTATTCTTCGTAACTCATTTCAGGGTGCTGATGCAAATGGCGCCTGATGTCGATATACGTTTGGCTATACTGTCGGGCTAATGTGCGGATTTGATCCAACATGATGCAGTGTTTATGTGAAGGTCTCTCCAAAAATAAAAAAGAGTTTCTGTACAGAAACCCTTTATGTCAATCATTTGCGAATGTTTATTCTTCCGTGAGCGCAGGTTTATCCTGTCTTGACTCCACCATTTCGGGCAAGAGGTATATATTACCCGATACAATTTCAGACTTTAATAAAGCCTTTCTCAGTTTCTCGGCTTCTGATTTATCGGTAAAATTTCCCATTTTCAATTTAATGTAAGGCGTCTGAAATACCATATACACTTTATGTTCGGGGTATTGCTGCAATAACTGTGACCGTACCTGCATCGCCTGGGCTCGATCGTTGGTGCTGAGCAGCATTAAGCGGTAACCCTTTACCATTTTCAACTTGCTGGACAGGTTCTCGTTGTACTCGGCCATTTTTTTGCCCAACACGTCAATCCGGCTATCTTTTTGAATAGTAGCATAGCCCTTCACCAGGGTATCCTGCGAAACAGCCTGCGCTTTCAATGCCGCGGCGCCAAACAAAAACAATATGGTTAACAAGTTCTTCATGTACTATGACTTGCTTATTGCAAGACAAAAATCATTCCGATAACCGCAATCAAATGTTAAATTATCCTGTACACATCTACCCGCGTTATTGATAACGGAAACGTATAAACGAAATCCATTACAGGTCTTTTCCGTGGCACTGCTTGAATTTCTTTCCGCTTCCGCAGGGGCAAGGGTCATTCCGGCCAATTTTAGGATCCACCCTTACCGGTTGTTGTTTAACCGCTGTTGATGGGTCGAAATAATCATTTTCATTGGCGGCATAATCGGATCCTGCTTCATCAATCTCCGCTTTGTTGATATTCATCTTACTCATGTCTGTCTTCTCCTCATGCCCTTCTTTTATGCGCCCGGCCTGGGTTTGTTCCATCGGTATGCCCGCATGTGCCAGGAAGCTGACGATATCTTTATTCACCTGGTCGTTCATTTGCTTGAAAGCGTTATACGCTTCAATCTTGTATATCACCAACGGGTCTTTTTGTTCATATCCCGCGGTTTGCACACTGTGCCTCAGGTCATCCATCGAACGGAGGTGTTCCTTCCAGGCATCATCAATGATGGCCAGGGTGATGGTTTTCTCCAGTGAGTTCGACAAATCGCGTCCGGAAGTTTCCAGGTATTTGTCGAGGTTGGTCAGCACCTGGATGCCCCTGCGGCCATCGGTAAATGGTACAATCACATTTTCAATATGGTTGCCCTGCTCTTTGCGGATATTGCTGATGATGGGCAAAGTTTGCTCTGCCAGCATACCCTTCTTTTGCTGGAAACGTTGCATGCTCTCGTGATACAGTTTTTCTGTCAGTGCCGGTGCATCTTCTTTATCGAGTGCATCCGCCGTAATGGAAGTATCGATGCCAAAATGCATGATCGCGGCCAACTTGAAACCTTCGATATCGTTTGTTTCCTTAAACGATGCTACCAGGCCTTCCGCAACGGAATAAAACGCGTTATCAATATCAAGTGCCAGCCTTTCCCCGAACAATGCATGGCTGCGCCTTCCGTAAACCACCTGGCGCTGCTTGTTCATCACATCATCATACTCGAGCAGGCGTTTGCGGATGCCGAAATTATTTTCTTCCACTTTCTTCTGTGCACGTTCGATGCTCTTGGTGATCATGCTGTGCTGGATCACTTCGCCTTCCTTATAGCCCATGCGGTCCATGAGGCTGGCGATGCGCTCACTGCCAAACATGCGCATCAGGTCATCTTCCAGAGACACGAAGAAACTGGATGTACCGGGATCACCCTGGCGACCGGCACGTCCCCTGAGCTGACGGTCAACCCGTCGGCTTTCGTGGCGCTCCGTACCGAGGATAGCCAAGCCACCTGATTCACGTACGCCTGCACCCAGTTTGATATCGGTACCACGGCCGGCCATATTGGTGGCAATGGTTACCGCACCGGCCATACCGGCTTCGGCTACCACCTGCGCTTCACGCGAGTGCTGCTTCGCGTTGAGTACGTTGTGCGGAATGCCCTTTTGTTTGAGCATGCGGCTCAGTAATTCACTCACTTCAACCGATGTAGTACCCACCAGCACCGGCCGTCCGGCGTTGCGCAGGTTTTCGATTTCATCAATCACCGCTTTATATTTCTCTCGCTTGGTCTTAAACACAAGGTCCTGGCCATCCTTACGGGTAATGGGCACATTCGTTGGAATGGTCACCACATCCAGCTTGTATATGCTCCAGAACTCACCTGCTTCCGTTTCGGCCGTACCGGTCATGCCCGCCAGCTTATGGTACATCCTGAAATAGTTCTGCAGGGTGATGGTGGCATAAGTTTGTGTGGAGGCTTCGATCTTCACATTCTCTTTTGCTTCGAGCGCCTGGTGCAGGCCGTCGGAATAGCGGCGCCCTTCCATGATACGGCCGGTTTGTTCATCCACAATTTTCACCGCGCCATCGAGCACCACATACTCCACATCTTTTTCAAACAGCGTGTAGGCTTTCAGCAATTGCTGCACCGTGTGGATACGGTCGGCCTTTAATGAGTATTCCGACAAGAGATTTTCCTTGCGCTGAAGTTTCTCTTCCGCGGTCAGGTCGGTTTTTTCAATATCGTTAAGCTTGATCGCGATGTCGGGAAGGATGAAGAACTCAGGATCTTCTCCGGCACGGGTAATCAAGTTGATGCCTTGCTCGGTTAATTCAACCTGGTTGTTTTTCTCATCAATGGTGAAGAACAATTCCTTGTCAACCTTTGGCATTTCTTTTTGCTGGTCGGCCAGGTAATAATTCTCGGATTTCTGCAATTTCACTTTAATGCCCGGCTCACTCAGGTATTTGATCAGGGCGCTGTTCTTTGGCAGGCCCCGGTATGCGCGCATCAGGGCGAGTCCGCCGTCTTTAGCGTCGTCGTTGCCTTCCGCGATTTTTTTCTTTGCTTCGATGAGGAACTGGTTAACTGCTTTGCGTTGGGCTTCCAGCAGTTTTTCGATCCTGGGTTTCAGGTCGAAGAATTGTTGTGTGTTATCGCTATGACCAACCGGGCCACTGATGATCAATGGTGTCCTGGCATCATCAATCAAAACGCTGTCCACCTCATCAACCATGGCGAAATGATGTTTGCGTTGCACCATTTCTTCGGGTGAATGCACCATATTATCGCGCAGGTAATCGAAACCGAATTCGTTATTGGTACCATAGGTAATGTCGGCATGATAGGCTTTACGGCGGGCATCGCTATTGGGTTGGTGCTTATCGATGCAATCCACGGTCAACCCCAGCCATTCAAAAATGGGACCGTTCCACTCGCTATCCCTTCGTGCCAGGTAATCGTTGACCGTTACCACATGCACCCCTTCACCAGCTAATGCATTCAGGTAGGCGGGCAATGTACTTACCAGGGTTTTACCCTCACCTGTGGCCATTTCGGAAATCTTTCCGGAATGCAGCACGGTACCGCCAATCAACTGTACATCATAATGCACCATGTTCCAGGTAACGGTATTTCCCGCGGCCTCCCAACTGTTATTATAAATAGCTTGTTCGCCTTCGATGCTGATATAATTCTTTTTAACAGCCAGTTCCTTATCAAGTGCTGTTGCAGCGGATGCAACCTGGCTGTTTTGTGAAAAACGACGGCTGGTCTCTTTCACCACGGCAAAGGCTTCCGGCAGGATTTTTTCCAGCACTTCCTCAATTTGCTTATCCCTGTCTTTTTTGAGGTCATCCACTTCTTTATAAATGGCATCCCGTCCGCTGATATCATCCGCAGGCAGTGATTCCGCTTCCTCATTTTTTGCGCGGATCTGTTCATCAATCCCGGACAGGTGTTCCCTGATCCGCTGGCGGAACTCCTGGGTTTTATTCCGGAGCTGGTCGTTGGTTAATGACTGAAACGATGTAAAATGCTGGTTGATTTGCTGAACAATCGGTAGGATCTTTTTGACGTCTTTTTCGCTTTTGCTTCCGCCAAACAGTTTTGAGAGGAGTCCAAACATAATATTATTCCTGTACAGGATGTTTATTTAAAAAAGCATTCCGGTCAAATTCAATGCTACAAATGGCATTGGGCCAAATTGACAGGGCGTCAAAGGTACGTTTTTCCGCCAGAGTTTCCACGTCATAAAGGATAAATGGCCGAAGGCCACCGCTAAAATCCCGCCGCAGGCTGTCGTCAAAATGGCGGACAAACCCCGGGAGCCCGTTTTTACATGAAACATATCCACCAACTGCCAGTTTTGATTGGCAGATTATACCATTTCCACTACCTTTGCGGCCTGAAAACCCGATGGTCAGCCGGAGGGCTTTCTTAAACCTTCATTTGCTTAAACCAGAATCAGCTTTATGAGCGGTGCATTAAAAGAAGTCAGGAACAGGATCAAGAGTGTTCAAAGTACGCAACAGATCACCAAAGCGATGAAAATGGTGAGCGCCGCCAAACTGCGCCGGGCCCAGGACGCCATCACCCAGATGCGCCCATACGCCCAGAAATTGCAGGAAATGCTGGGAAATATTGTCAGCAGCAGCGAAGGGGACGTGAAAATGGACCTGGCGGTGGAAAGGCCTGTAGAGCAGGTATTGATCATCCTGGTAACCAGCGACAGGGGCTTATGCGGTGGTTATAACAGCAACCTGATTAAACTTGCGAAGCAACTCATCCGCGAAAAATATGCAACGCAGCACCAAAAAGGCCAGGTGCGCATCCTGCCAATCGGTAAAAAAGGATACGAACACTTTACCAAAGCCGGTTTTAAACTGGTTGACCAATACTGGGACACATTCCAGAACCTGAGTTTCGAAAGGGTGCAGGCAGCCGCTACTTACGCCATGCAGGCATTTGCGAATAAGGAAGTGGATGCGGTGGAGATCATCTACAGCGAATTCAAAAATGCGGCCAGCCAGCGTTTTATCGCCGAACCTTTCCTGCCCGTTCCAAAAGTGACCAACCAAACCAGTAAGAAAAAGTCTGACTTCATTTTTGAACCCGACCAGGCAACCCTTATTGCCGAATTGATGCCCAAAATCCTCAACACACAATTATATAAAGCTGTGTTGGATGCCAATGCGAGCGAACATGGCGCCCGGATGACAGCCATGGACAAGGCCAGTGATAACGCCAACGAACTCCTGAAGTCGCTGAAGATCAGTTACAACAGGGCAAGGCAGGCGGCCATCACCACCGAACTCACCGAAATTGTGAGCGGCGCCGCTGCACTGCAGGGTTAATTTACCCAAACTTAAATGTGGAGAACAATGTCAATAACCTGGCCGGGTTATTGATGTGATCATTGTAACTTTCGGGTTTCAAATACCCTATTATTCAGCTAATATGGAAATTTCGCACATCATACCCCATGTGGAAGCTTTGATTTTTGCCAGCGATAAACCGCTGACATCCGCGGAAATCACCGAACTCGTGAACAACGCGCTGGGCTTTATTGAAGACCGCGCCAGCCAGGAGCAGATTGACGCAGCCATCGAAGGGATCAGGGAAAAATACGCGGCCGAATTCTATGCCTTTGAACTGAGGCAGAGCGGAGGCGGCTGGCAATTCCTGACCAAAGTTGATTACCATAAAACGGTCGCTTTGTTAAACGGCGATAAGTTCATCAAACGCCTCTCTACCGCGGCCCTCGAAACCCTGGCCATCATCGCGTACAAACAGCCCATCACCAAGAGTGAAATTGAGGCCATCAGGGGCGTGAACTGCGATTATGCCGTGCAGAAATTACTCGAAAAAGACCTCATTATTATATCAGGCCGAAACGAAGACGCGGTAGGCAAACCACTGATTTACGCTACATCCAAGTCATTCATGGATTATTTCGGCATCAACTCGCCTGATGAATTGCCAAAAATCAACGAAGTGCTGATGGAAGAACTGGTGAAAGCCACGTCTGTAGCGGACCTTACGGCAGAAGCTGAAGCGCATGCAGAACCCGGATCTAATGAAGAGCGAAAACAGGACGACAGCCCGGAGATCACCGAATGGGCGGTTGAATCTGTGGAGCTGTCTGCAGAACAGGATAATGAAGCGGCGCCGGCAGAAGCCTGATCCGCTGAACCATACCTTCTACCCTCCTGCAATACCCCATCAATTGCGGGAAATTTCATGTAAAATTTTATGCCAGTTCATTTACCGGTAGGGCAATTGCTGGAACTCGCGGAGCAGTTCGGCACCCCTTTGTACGTATATCATGCAGACCGCATCGCGCACCAATATGATAAATTGAAAAAAGCATTTGAATCTGTTGATGCACGCCTGTATTATGCCTGCAAGGCTTTGAGCAATATTCACATCCTGTCGTTTATACGCAAGCTGGGGGCATCACTCGATTGTGTCAGTATTTATGAAGTAAAACTTGGCCTCATGGCCGGTTTCGCGGCAGATGATATTTTGTTTACGCCCAATTGTGTTGACATCGAAGAAATCAAGGAAGCAAAGGCGCTGGGCGTTCGGATTAATATCGACAATATCTCCATCCTCGAGCAATTCGGCCACGAGTTTGGCGACAGCTACCCAGTGTGCATCCGCATCAACCCGCATATACTGGCTGGTGGCAACATGAAAATTTCCACCGGGCATGTCGACAGCAAATTCGGCATTTCCATTCACCAGCTCCGCCACATCGAAAGAGTGGTTAAAAGCATGCATATTAATGTTAAAGGGCTTCACATGCATACAGGAAGCGAGATAAAAGACATTGATGTTTTCCTGATGGGATTGGATGTGATGCTCGATATGGCCACCCATTTTCCCAACCTGGAATACATCGATATGGGCAGCGGTTTCAAAGTGCCGTATCAACCGGGTGAAACAGAAACGGATGTGCAAACACTTGGCAAAATGGTTGCGGAAAGGATGCAGGCATTTCAACAGGAAACCGGCAGGAAATTGCAGGTTTGCTTCGAACCCGGCAAGTACCTGGTGAGCCAGAGTGGTTATTTCCTGGTGAAAACAAATGTGGTGAAGCAAACGCCTTCCACGGTGTTTGTTGGCGTAAACAGCGGGTTTAACCACCTGATCAGGCCCATGTTTTACGACGCTTACCACCAGATAGAAAATATCAGCAACCCTAAAGGCACAAAAAGGATCTATACCGTGGTGGGAAATATTTGTGAGACGGACACTTTTGCCTGGGACCGTTCCCTGCCGGAAGTACGTGAAGGCGATATCCTCGCTTTTTACAATGCCGGCGCCTACGGATTTGAAATGTCTTCGAGGTTCAACTCAAGGCCCAGGCCTGCCGAAGTGATGGTGAATAAAAAAGAAGTGACACTGATCCGCAAACGGGAAACAATAGAAGACCTGCTATCGAACCAAATGCTGTAAATGCGATCAAACACCGCCCGCCGGTGTTTTTTTATACTTTAACATTTCAGCAAAAAATAAATATTGCTGGAATGAAAATTTATTTCAACATTTACGTACCCTTTACACCCTCACCAATAAATCATCCTTATGCAACCGGGTTCTCCAGTTACCTCGCTTAGGTATAGCGCATACCTGTGCCTGGCGTTTCTTGCTTTCACAACAATCAGTTTATTGTCCTGTAAAGACAAACCATCACATGTAGAAGCCGACCCCGCGTTTGCCCCTTACGTGGAAGCGTACACGACAGGGCAGATTTCGCGAACCAGCGCCATACGTGTGCAACTCAGCAGCACGGTGAATACCACGCACAGCATTGGGGAAGAACTGAAAGAAACCTTCTTCAGCATAACACCTTCTGTAAAAGGAAAAACGGTTTGGACAGATGCGCGCACCATTGAATTCAGGCCGGAAAAAGAACTTGAGCCAAACCTGGCATACCAGGTGAGTTTCGCACTGGGTAAAGCGGCAAAGGTTCCGGAAAAATTCAGGGAATTCAGGTTCTCTTTCCAAACCATCAAACCCGATTTCAATGTAGAACTGCAAGGCTTGCGCAGCAACGGCGACAAAACCGGCATGTACCTGATCGGCCAATTGCTAACTGCTGATGTGGAAGATGCAAAAAAAGTAGAGCAAATACTAAGCGCATCCCAAACCGGTAATGCAAAAAAAATTACCTGGACGCATGGCGGAGGGGGCAAAGTACATGAATTCCAGGTTACAGGGATTGAACGATCATCAACAGACAGCAAGCTCGACATTGTTTGGAACGGATCTCCTATCAGGAGCAAGCGGGAAGGGAAAACAACAGAAACCGTTCCGGCAAAAGGCTCTTTCAGGGTTTTGCAGGTACAAGCCATGAATGAAGGACAGCAGTACGCATCCGTTCAATTCAGCGATCCCATTTCAGCGGCGCAAGACTTAACCGGACTCCTGGGCATCAGCAACGAAGAGGATTTGTCTTACAGCATACAAGGCAGCGAAATCAGGATTTTTGCAAGCAGCACATTGGATGGCAATAAATCCATTCAGGTCAATAGCGGCATCAGCAATATTTGGGGTGATGTCATTCAACAAGATTATAGCGCCAATATTGTTTTTGAAAGCAGGCTGCCATCGGTGAATATCATTGGCAAGGGAAATATCCTACCCTCATCAGGAAAGCTGGTGGTTCCATTTGACGCTGTGAACTTAAATGCGGTTGACGTCAGCATCATCAAAATTTTTGAAAATAATGTGCCGCAATTTCTCCAGGAAAACGAAATCGGGGGATCCAATGAATTGCGCCGTGTAGGCAAACCCGTGGTGCAAAAAACATTGAGGCTTGATGCTGACCAAACCCTCGACCTGCGCCGCAAACAGCGTTTCAACCTCGACATCGATAAATTCATTCAAACAGAACCCGGCGCCATTTACCGCGTCATTCTTGGGTTCAGGCCCGAGTATTCATTATATGTGGGTGGGGCAAGCCAATCACAGGATGATGATGCTTCTGAAGATGATGAAGAATATGATGAAGGATATGGTGATGGAAATAATCAATACGCATCTGATGACGATGAAGGATTCTGGAACAGCTACGACACGTATTATCCTTATGGGTATAGCTGGAGCAGGCGCAACGACCCAACCAGCAGGTCATACTTTAATAAAGACAAATGGGCGATGCGCAATATCCTCGCGACCAATATCGGGTTAACGGCAAAAAAAGGGAATGATAAAGATTTGCTGGTAGCGGTAACGAATATCCTCAGCACGGAACCATTACAGGATGTGGAGCTGAAAGTGCTCGATTATCAATTACAGGTTGTTGCCAGCGGTAAAAGCGGATCTGACGGATTTGCACGAATACCGCTGAAACATAAGCCATACCTGCTGGTTGCGCAAAATGGCCGGGAGAAAAGTTATTTGAAACTGAATGACGGGTTATCATTATCTATGAGCCGCTTTAATGTGGGCGGGGAAGAAATCAGGAACGGCATCAAAGGGTTTGTTTTTGGAGAGCGGGGCGTGTGGCGCCCGGGCGACAGCTTGTTTATCAACTGCATCATTGAAGATAAAAATGGAACCCTGCCTGCCGAACATCCGGTGGATTTCAGCCTGATCAACCCTAAAGGACAAGTGTACCAGAGAGCTGTGCAAACCGGCGCTGCCAATGGATTCTATGTATTCAAAACTGCAACTGACGCCGCTGCGCCAACAGGCAACTGGACGGCTCGGGTGAAAGTGGGGGGTGCTGTGTTTGATAAAAAAATCAAGATTGAAACCATTATGCCCAACCGCTTAAAAATCAACCTGGATTTTGGCGCAAACCCATTGCTTGGCAAAAACGGAAGCAACCAGGGCATATTACAATCCAACTGGCTGTTTGGTACGCCTGCTTCCAACCTGAAAGCCAGGATCGACGCGTCTCTCAGCCCTTCCAAAAAACCATTCCAGTCATTTTCAGGCTTCATCTTTCACAACCCTGCGTCTGATTACAGTACGGCGCAAAAAACAATTTTTGACGGCACGCTTGATGCATCCGGCAAGGCGCCGGTAAATACGGCATTTAGTATTGAAGAGGAAGCTCCGGGTATGCTGCAGGCAAACCTGCTGGTGAAAGTGTTTGAACCCGGCGGCAGCTTCAGCATCGACAACATGAGCATCCCTTACAGCCCCTTTCATTCATACGCGGGCATTAAATTACCAGATGGCGAAAAGCCGTTTAATTACCTGTTGACCGGTAAAACCCATAGCCTGCAAATGGTGAATGTTGACCCAAGGGGCAACCTGCTCAACCAGCAATCGAAACTGGAAGTGCAGTTCTACCGCATTCAATGGAGATGGTGGTGGGACGACAGCTATGATAACCTCAGCAATTTCACACAAGACAATTATAACAAACTCCTGCGCAAGGATACCGTGACACTAACGGGAGGGCGTGGACGCTGGAACTTCGGAACCCGCGAACATGAATGGGGCCGTTACCTGGTTCTGGTGAGGGACCTGTCGAGCGGGCATATCACAGGATCCACTTTATTTATAGATGAACCCGGATGGCAGAGCAGGTCAGGCCAGGATGACCAATCCGCCGCGACCATGCTTTCATTCAGCAGCAATAAAGAAAAATATCGCGTTGGCGAAGAAGTGTCTTTATCCATTCCATCATCCAGCGGGGGCCGTTTGCTTGTATCATTGGAGAACGGCAGCAGGGTTATCCGGCATTTCTGGCAGGAAACCGCGCAGGGCCAGACCATCGTACGTTTCAAAGCAGAGGCCGGTATGGCGCCGAATATCTACGCGACCGTCAGCCTCCTGCAACCGCATAACCAAACCGTCAACGACGCGCCCATCAGGCTCTATGGTTCGATCCCGGTTTTGGTGGAAGATGAAAACAGCATCCTCAAACCCAGCGTTTCGATCCCCGCTGTGATCAGGCCCGAACAGCGTGTCACCTTATCCGTTAGTGAACAACAGGGCAAAGCCATGAGCTATTGCGTAGCCGTAGTGGATGAAGGGCTGCTCGACCTCACCAGGTTTAAGACCCCAGACCCGCACAGCGCTTTTTATGCAAGGGAAGCGCTCGGCGTGAGGAGCTTCGACCTGTTTGATGATGTGATTGGCGCATGGGGCGGAAAACTCGAAAGGATATTGAGCATTGGTGGCGACGAATCATCCACTGCAGGCAAACAAAAAAGGGCCAATCGTTTCAAGCCGGTGGTAAAATACCTGGGGCCATTTGAATTAAAGGCCGGGCAAACCAGGCAACACAGCTTTGACATGCCTGCTTATGTTGGGTCGGTACGGACCATGGTTGTAGCTGCCGGGAAAGGCGCTTATGGCTCAACAGAAAAAACATCAGCTGTCAGAAAACCATTGATGATCCTGCCCACTATCCCAAGGGCGCTTTCCCCGGGCGATCAGTTCATGCTACCAGTCACTGTTTTCGCCATGGAACCCAGCGTTCGACAGGTAAGCGTGAACCTGCAACAAAACCCGTTTTTTGATATCAGCAGCAGCCCGGCGCAAAACATCACATTCGACAAACCCGGCGACCAGGTTGTTTATTTTAATGTGAAAGTAAAAGATGTGCAGGGTGTGGGAAAATTGCGCATCACAGCGCAATCAGGATCTGAAAAAGCAGCTGATGAAACGGAAATAGATATCAGGAACCCGAACCCTTTCATCACCCGGTCCATGCAAATGGTTTTATCTCCCGGACAACAGTGGAATGCTTCTGCGAAAGCAATCGGCATACCATCCGCGAGTACCGCGTCGTTAGAACTTTCATCTTTGCCACCTATGAACCTGCAAAAGAGGTTGCAATACCTGATTCGTTATCCACATGGTTGCATTGAACAAACAACATCCGGCGCATTCCCGCAACTGGTTTTGAAACAACTCACTGATTTGTCTGATGCGCAACAGGCTGAAACAGACAGGAACATCAGAGCCGTCATTCCAAGGCTCACTAATTTCCAAAACCGTGACGGTGGTTTCGGGTACTGGCCAGGCGCTCCGGATAGCGACGAATGGGGAAGCAGCTATGCCGGGCATTTCTTGCTCGAAGCCAGGTTGCAGGGTTACCTGGTAAATGAATCGGCCATACAATCCTGGAAATCGTTCCAACGAACAAAAGCCAATCAATGGGTGCCCGCAACCAATAATTTTTACGGCGGCGACCTTCAGCAGGCTTACAGGCTTTATACCCTGGCACTAGCCAAAGCGCCTGAACTGGGTGCTATGAACCGCCTGCGCGAATTCAAGTATATTTCTCCTGAAGCCAAATGGCGCCTTGCTGCAGCTTATGCACTGGCAGGCTATGCCAATGCGGCGTTAGACCTGGTCAGCGGATTGCCCCTTGAATTCCCGGCGAGGCAGCATCCGGGCATGACATTCGGATCAGACCTGCGCGACCAGGCCATGGCGCTGGAAACACTAACGATTATGGGTAAACGCGATAAAGCGCAGCAACTCGTTGGTACAGTCGCGGCCCGTTTATCCGAAGACAATTGGTACAGCACACAAACTACATCCTACGCCCTGCTGGCCATTGCCAAATATTGCGGCAAGAACCCGGGCAAGGATAAGATCATCGCAACTGTACAGGTTGGAGGAAAACCGGTTCAAATCAACAGCACGAAGTATCTCACGCAAATCCCCGTTACATTTATACAGGGTGAAGTTCCTGTGCAGGTATCCAATAAAGGCAACAATACCGTTTACGCGAGGCTGATCACTACGGGGCAGCCATTGACAGGCGACAGTATCAGGCCAACAGGCAACCCTTCCATGCTCAGTATGACGGTAACATACATGGGAACCGATGGCAAACCCATAGATATCAGCAAAATGGCCCAAGGCACGGATTTTATTGCAAAAGTTACGGTTCGTAACACCGGCAAACAGGGCACATACCAGCAAATGGCGCTGACGCAGGTGTTCCCTTCAGGATGGGAAATACTCAACGCGCGGCTGGCGGATGCAGAACCAGGATATAAATCATCACCCATGACCTACCAGGATATCCGTGACGACAGGGTTCATACATACTTCAACATCAGAGAAAATGAAACCCTGCAATACAGCATCCAGTTGAACGCGAGTTACGCGGGAAGGTATTACCTGCCTGCCACCACTTGTGAAGCCATGTACGATAACCGCATCCAAGCCGCATCCGGCGGCCGTTGGGTGGAAGTATTGAACAGGTAACAAATACGCTATGTCTGTGCCAACGATAAGGCATACACGAAAACTGCATTTCGCGGGCTACCTGGCCATAGGTATGGGGTTGCTGATGTTTTGGTTTTCGTTGCCTAAGCCGCTCTTTAGCGATCCATATAGCCTGGTGCTTGAAGACCGTGACGGCTACCTGTTAAATGCATCCATTGCCCCTGATGGGCAATGGCGGTTTCCGGGTGGCCATGATGTGCCCGAAAAATTCATTGCCTGCATAACGAGTTTTGAAGACAAAAGGTTTTTCGATCATCCCGGTGTTGACGCAAAAGCCCTCTTACGGGCCATCAGGCACAATATGCGAAGTACCGGGCGGCCACAGGGTGGCAGCACACTGAGCATGCAGGTGATCAGGCTCTCCGGTAAAAACCCGGAGCGCAACATCTTCAACAAATGCAAGGAAGCGATACTTGCGCTCAGGCTTGAAATAAGTTATAGCAAGAAAGAAATCATTTCGCTGTATGCCGAACATGCGCCTTTCGGCAGTAATGTGGTAGGCTTGGAAGCCGCATCCTGGCGATATTATGGCCGAAGCCCCGAAAAATTAAGTTGGGGCGAAATGGCCGCATTGGCCGTTTTACCCAATGCGCCTTCACTGATACATCCTGGTAAAAACCGTGACTGGCTCCTGGCAAAAAGAAACAGGCTGATCGATGACCTGCAGGCACAGGGATACCTGGATGCGGCAGACGCCGAATTATCCAAGATGGAACCTTTGCCCGACAAACCCCATCCTTTACCTCAACAAGCGCCGCATCTCCTGCAACGGTACCGCAAAGAATCCAGGGATCAGGGTGCGCAACCCCGTTTACAATCAACCATAAAACTGGGCTTACAGCAACAGGTAAATGATATTTTATTCCGTCACCATTCAAGTTTAAAGGCGCAAGGCATCAACAATATGTGCGCATTGGTGCTTGATGTGGAGACCGGTGAAGCACTGGCTTACGCCGGAAATATCTATCAACCAAACCTGAAGGAATTAGAGTCGGAAGTAGACATCATCAACGCCCCCAGGAGCCCGGGCAGCACGCTCAAACCCTTACTGTACGCCGCTTCGCTCAGCGATGGCATCATCCTGCCGCATGCCTTGATGCCGGATATTCCGATGGACATCAATGGCTACACTCCCAAAAATTTCGATATGAGCTACGATGGCGCCGTACCCGCATCAAGGGCGCTGGCGCGAAGCTTAAACATCCCAGCCGTTTACCTGCTCAGGATGTATAAATACCAACGCTTCCACGAATGGCTCAAATTATCGGGCATTCAAACATTAACCAAACCAGCTGGCCATTATGGGCTTAGCCTGGTATTGGGCGGCGCCGAAGTCACGATGTGGGAACTGGCCGGCGTCTACGCTTCCCTTGCCCGTTCATTGAACCATGACGCAGCCAGCAAAGGGGAAATCAACGCCAATGACTTTCATCCGCCCACATACCAATATGCGGATACCCGTAACCGTGATCCATCAAAAAAAACCGCGCCGCAGGTTGATGCGGGTTCAATCTATTTCAGCTTCATGGCTATGCAGGAAGTGATGAGGCCCGGGGAGGAAGCGCTTTGGGAAATGTTCAGTTCCTCACAATCCATCGCGTGGAAAACAGGCACCAGCTTCGGGTTCAGGGATGCCTGGGCCATCGGCGTCAGCCCGGAATTTGTTGTTGCCGTTTGGGCGGGCAATGCCAATGGTGAAGGCAAAAGCGACCTGACGGGCATTAAATCGGCCGCGCCTGCCATGTTCGATATTTTCAGGCTCTTACCTGCTGTCAGAACATTTCAAAAACCATCTACCCGTTACCGTTATATACCGGTATGCCGGACATCCGGGTTCAGGGCCGGGATTGATTGCGGACAGGCGGATACACTATACATGCCTGCCATGGGCGAAAGGTCGCCCCAATGCCCATATCATAAAATCATCCACCTCGATGCCAATGGTTCATTCCGGGTGCATGCCGGCTGTTACCCCACGCAAGAGATGCAAAACCGCCCCTGGTTCACGTTGCCGCCGGCCATGGAATTTTATTACAAAAAACTGAATGCGGATTATCAAAGCATGCCCCCATACAAAGAAGGCTGTGAACAGGATGACCAGCAAAAGCCTATGGAACTCATTTACCCTCGCCCGGGTTCAAGGATATTTGTACCGGTGGAACTCGATGGGGAAAAAGGCCGCACCATTTTTACCGCTACCCACCGAAACCCGCAAAGCATTGTGTATTGGTTCCTGGATGACCAGTATATCGGGCAAACCCAGATGAAACACCAACTGGCACTTAACCCTGTACCCGGCCTGCACCGGTTGACGCTGACAGACGAACAGGGATTCAGGGTGCAAACAAACTTTACCGTACTGGATAAAGAATAATGTATGCTGGCACCGGATATTGTATTTTTACAGCATGTCGCCTGCAGAACAATTTATCGACCTGATTCATCATCCGCTTAAATACCGGTTATTCCTGTTAAAAAAACTGCCCAGCGCCTATTTTTCAGGGGTCAGGGTCAGATATGCAGACCTGCAAAAAGCGGTGGTAACAGTTCCTTATAAATGGTTTTCGACAAACCCCTTCCGAAGCACCTATTTTGCCTGTCTCAGCATGGCTGCCGAAATGAGTACGGGCATCCTGGCTATGGCCCATACCTATAAAACAAAACCATCTGTTAGCATGCTCGTGGTAAACCTGGAAGCGGGCTTTATGAAGAAAGCGACAGGAAAAACAACTTTTACCTGCGAAGACGGTGTTCTCTTTGAACAGGCGGTACGGGAGGCATGCGCTTCCGGCAAATCTGTTACCATAAGTGCTCGCACCGTTGGGCGCAATGAAGCAGGGGAAGTTGTGGCGGAATTCAATATTACATGGTCCTTTAAACAAAAAGCCATACCGCCCGGCATGTAATCCCCTGCCATAACACGCATATTTAGTATTTTGCAACGCTAATAAAAGAGCTAAATCAGGCCGGGCAAAAGATGATGGGATTTTGTGCAGACAGTAAGCTTCCGGCCAACCACCAAACATATGGCAAAAGAACTTCGTAAACAGGAAGCGCTGGAATATCACGCCAAGGGAAGGCCCGGGAAAATTGAAGTGGTACCCACCAAGGAGGCAAAAACGCAGCGCGACCTTTCACTCGCTTATTCACCGGGAGTAGCAGAACCCTGCAAAGAAATCGCGGCTAACCCGGATGATATCTACAAGTACACATCTAAAGGCAACCTTGTAGCCGTGATCAGCAATGGTACGGCGGTATTGGGATTGGGCAATATAGGCCCGCATGCCAGCAAACCCGTCATGGAAGGAAAAGGGGTTCTCTTTAAGATATTCGCGGATATTGATGTGTTTGACATTGAAATTGACGAAACGGACCCCGATAAATTTGTGGAAATTGTAAAATCGCTCGAGCCCACATTCGGCGGCATCAACCTCGAAGACATCAAAGCGCCGGAATGTTTTTACATCGAACGCAAGCTGAAAGAAAAGTGCAACATTCCGGTCATGCACGACGACCAGCACGGCACAGCCATCATTTCTTCAGCCGCCCTTCTGAATGCACTAGAGTTACAAAGAAAAAAAATTGATAAAGTCCGTTTTGTCGTGAACGGCGCGGGAGCGGCAGCTATGGCCTGCATCAAACTCTATGAGAGGCTGGGCGCTAGGCCTTCCAATTTTATGGTCTTCGATAAAGACGGCATCCTGTTCCAGGGCAGGCCCGATATCGATGAACTCAAACATAGGTTTTGCGTAGATGCAAAACTTAAAGATTATACGCTTGCCAAAGCCATGAAAGACGCTGATGTCTTTATAGGGCTCAGCGTAGGCAATGTGGTCACACCCGACATGATCAAGACCATGGCCCGAAACCCGATTGTTTTCGCGCTGGCCAACCCGGATCCTGAAATCACATACCCGGAAGCAACGGCAGTGCGCAAAGACCTGATCATGGCTACGGGAAGGAGCGATTATCCAAACCAGGTTAATAACGTTTTGGGGTTCCCTTATATATTCAGGGGCGCCCTTGACGTCAGGGCCAAACATATCAATGAAGAGATGAAACTGGCCGCCGTACACGCTTTGGCCGAATTGGCCAAATCGCCCGTACCCGATATCGTTAACCTCGCATACAACGAAAAAACCATCACTTTCGGGCCCACTTACATCATCCCGAAACCCATCGACCCAAGGTTACTCGCAACCGTTGCGCCGGCTGTTGCAAAAGCGGCTATCGAAAGCCAGGTGGCACGTACCAGCATCAAGGATTGGGACGCGTATACCATTGAACTGAACCGCAGGCTTGGCCTCGATAACCAGTTGAGCCGCGTCATTGGCAATAAAGCCCGTAAAGATCCGAAACGCATCCTTTTCGCCGACGCGGAAAATGTGAAGATCCTGAAGACAGCCCAATTGGTGTACGACGAAAAAGTCGGGTACCCCATACTGTTAGGTGATGAAGCGAAAATCAGGAAGATAGCCGACATGAATGGCATTGACCTCGATGATATGCCCATTATTAACCCGAAAGCGGACGATATGGAAGAAGTGCGCCGCCAATTCGGTGACCGTTATTTCGAAAAAAGGCAACGCCGCGGCGTAAATAAATACGAAGCGTACAAAGTGATGAAAGACCGGATCCACTTTGGCTGTATGATGCTCGAAACCGGTGAAGTGGATTGTATGATCAGCGGGCTAAGCCGCAACTATCCCGAAACCATTAAGCCTGCCATCGAAATCATTGGCACGGAACCGGGAGTGAAAAAGATCGCTGGCATGTACCTCCTGTTCACCAGGCGCGGGCCCTTGTTCCTCGCGGATACCACCGTCAACTTCAATCCAACCTCGGAAGAACTGGCAGACATCACTTTAATGGTAGCCAAAGAAGTGCGCCATTTCAACATCACACCAAGGGTTGCCATGTTAAGCTATTCCAACTTCGGCAGCAGCGATTCGCCGGAAGCAAAATTGGTAAGGCAGGCCCGAGAGATCGTGAAGCAAAAAGATAATAGCCTGATCTGCGATGGCGAAATCCAGGGCATATTGGCCTTTAACAAAGAGATCCTGAAAGATAATTACCCATTCACGGAATTACTCAATGGTGAAGTGAACACATTGATATTCCCCAACCTCGCCGCAGGCAATATCGCGTATAACCTGCTCCAGGAAGTGGGCGGCGCCGATAGCATCGGGCCCATCCTGCTTGGACTGAACAAGCCGGTGCATGTATTGCAGTTGGGCAGTTCCGTCCGCTCCATTTTTAACATGTGCGTGATCGCCGTGGTTGACGCGCAAAGCAAAACAAAATCCAACACACCCGAAGAGGTCAAAAAAAGCCGCTGGTGGAAACGAAATACTAAATCATGAATTTTTTCACGCATTTCGGAAAATACCTGCTGATGCTCAAAGGAATGTTCAGCAAGCCTGAAAACGGCAAGCTGTACTGGAAAGAATTCATGCATCAATGTAATGAAATCGGCATCGGTTCACTGGGTATCGCATCCATCATTTCCGTGTTCATAGGTGCGGTAAGCGCCATTCAAACGGCCTATCAACTGGTCAGCCCGCTGATCCCCAAAAGCACCATCGCGCAGATCGTTCGCGATACGGTGATCCTTGAATTCGCACCCACACTGGTTTGTATTGTGCTTGCCGGTGTTGTGGGCAGTAAGATCGCAAGTGAACTCGGAAATATGAGGGTGAGCGAACAGATCGATGCGCTTGAAATCATGGGCATCAATACCAAATCATACCTGGTTATGCCAAAAATAGCCGCGGCCATCATCACCATCCCGCTGCTGGTAGTGCTTGCAATGGTATTAGGTATATGGGGCGGCCGCATGGCCGGCTCAATGGCGGGCATCATCCCGAAAGAAACCTATGACGCGGGACTACTCGAAAACTTTGTACCCTTCAATGTCAGCTTCGCCCTTGTAAAAGCCTACACATTCGCGTTTATCATCAGTTCGATACCCGCCTATTATGGTTATTACGTGAAGGGGGGATCCCTTGAAATAGGCAGGAGCAGCACCACTTCGGTGGTGGTGAGCTGCATTACCGTGCTGCTGGCAGATTATATCCTGGCCGCCCTCTTATTATAACCAATACATACCGGTAAAGCATACACGAAGATGATTGAAATCAAAAATATCAGGAAGGTCTTTGGCGAAAAAGTGGTACTTGATGGCGTGAGCCATATCATGGAAACCGGGAAAGCCAACCTCATCATTGGCACCAGCGGCAGCGGCAAGACGGTACTGCAAAAATGCCTGGTAGGCTTATTTGAGCCTGATGCCGGCGAGATCCTCTACGATGGCGTGAGCTTTACTACCATGAACCAGGAGGAACGAAAACTACTGAGGCAACAAATTGGCATGCTGTTCCAGGGTTCCGCCTTGTTCGACAGCATGACGGTGGAAGAAAACGTGCAATTCCCGCTAGACATGTTTACCAAAGACACACATGCCGTCAAACATAAACGCGTAAACGAAGTGTTGGAAAGGGTGAACCTGGTGGGAAGCAATAAGAAATACCCTTCCGAAATCAGCGGTGGTATGAAAAAAAGGGTGGGCATCGCGAGGGCCATCGTACTCAATCCCAAATATCTTTTCTGCGATGAGCCCAACTCCGGGCTTGACCCGCAAACCTCCATGCTGATCGACAAACTGATTTACGAGATCACCCGGGAGTTCAACATGACCACGGTGATCAACACCCACGATATGAACAGCGTGATGGAAATAGGCGACAATATCATATACCTGAAAGACGGGAAAAAAGAGTGGACAGGCAACAGCAAAGACATCATTTTCTCGGATAACCAAAACCTGAACCAGTTCATTTTTGCCTCCGAATTCCTGCAGGACGCCAAACAAATGCGCATGATGGAAGCCAACGGCGGAAAATTCCCGGGCCAGGGAAACCAGTGATGAGCCGGGTTTAATCCATCCAAGCCGGTTAACCTGCAAAGAATTGGCCACAAATAACCCTTCTCCCCTATCTTTGCGCAAATTTTATCAATCACATATTTAACAGGCCATGTCAGTATTAGTCAATAAAAACTCAAAAATTATTGTACAGGGATTCACCGGTACGGAAGGAACCTTTCATGCCACCCAGATGATTGAATATGGAACACAGGTTGTAGGCGGTGTGACACCCGGAAAAGGCGGCACCACCCACCTCGACAAACCAGTTTTTAATACCGTGGCCGATGCCGTAAAAACAACCGGCGCCGATTTCAGCATCATTTTTGTACCTCCGGCTTTTGCCGCTGACGCCATTATGGAAGCCGCTGAAGCAGGCATCCAACTGGTAGTTTGCATCACCGAAGGCATCCCGGTTCAGGACATGGTAAAAGTGAAGAATTACCTGCAGGGCCGCAACACCCGCCTGATCGGGCCCAATTGCCCAGGCGTCATCACGGCTGATGAATGTAAAGTGGGTATTATGCCCGGCTTTATTTTCAAAAAAGGTAATATTGGTATCGTATCAAAATCAGGAACACTCACATACGAAGCTGCCGACCAGGTTGCCAAAGCCGGCCTTGGCATTACAACAGCCATTGGCATTGGTGGCGACCCGATTATCGGAACCACAACAAAAGAAGCGGTGGAACTGCTGATGAACGACCCAGCCACGGAAGGTATAGTTATGATTGGAGAAATTGGCGGTGGCATGGAAGCCGAAGCCGCTCATTATATTAAAGCGTCCGGAAATAAAAAGCCGGTCATTGGGTTCATCGCCGGACAAACCGCGCCTCCGGGACGCCGTATGGGCCACGCCGGCGCCATTGTGGGCGGTGCGGATGATACAGCCGCCGCTAAAATGAAGATTATGGCCGAATGTGGCATCCATGTGGTGGCTAGCCCGGCAGATATTGGCAAAACCGTTGCCGAAGCGCTGAAAAAATAACCACGTATAAATAGATGGAAAAGGCATGACGGTTCATGCCTTTTTTTTATGCACAAAAATGGGCGGAATATAAATCCCGCCCGGTTGAAAGTATAGCCCCAAAAATAAACAACTTAATTATTGATTGGCCTGGATATACCTCGACAACTCCTCTTTGCTGCTGCTGTATGTAAGGGAATTGTTGATGATGAAATAATTATTCTTGTCTACACAACGGTTAAACCCATATTTGGCGATATCCAGTTTGCTGTTTTCATAAGTAAACAGATCCACGATATCCTTGATCTGGGCCGCGGTAAAATAGTTCGCGTCCATGGTTTGTTTGGCAAGCGCCAGGCGCGTATTGTCAAACGATTCGCGGCGGATGGTTTGCTTGAAAGCGTCAAAATTAACGGCGTCCATTACAATCTGCGTCTGTCCGCCAAATGGCTGGTCCCAATATTGATCATCCCAATCTGAATAATATTCGCCCCTGCCAATTTCACGCTCGTCGGTAAACACCCTGCCGAAACGGTTGATGATGATATCCAGGTGGGTGCGTGAACGAACCAGCACCCGTGTGTTATATACGAGTTGCATGGTATTCTGTGACGAATTGCCCCAGCCCCTGCGCGCCCTGGTACGGTATACCTTTAAAGTATGGTAGCCGGGGCGGACATTTGATAAGTAAACCGTTCTGTCCTGGCTTCTCCAATCCGAAACCGTGCGTCCGTCAAACACCACACTGAGTTCATCATTGGATATGGTGCTGATGCTGATGCGGCTGTTGTTGCCGCCAAACTGGGCCTGTGCGAGGCTGCTGATAAAAATGGCAGTGATAAGTGTAAAAATTGTTTTCATGTTAATTCATTTTCGGGTGAAAAATACTGCTTCTTTCCTGAATATGACCAGAAGGTTTTGGCAAGGTTAAAACATGATCTGATAATTAAAAGTTAAAGCGTTTTAATTAAAAGCTTTATGTAATCTAAGAGGAACCGCATCTTCTATCTTGCGCCTTATTCTTAACTTGTAACAAATAGCATGTACCATGAAGCGATATATATTCCTGCTTCCCTTAGCCCTCATAATCTGTTTCCAATCATCAATAAATGCCCAACCCGGAGATATGTTCAACGCAAGCTGGAAAAAAATTACATCCCTGGAAGAGAAAGGCTTGACAGCCTCCGCGCAAAAAGAGGTGGAAACGGTCATGGCAATGGCAGCCAAAAACCAGGATGCGCCCCAGGAAATCAAAGCCATTATTTACCTCATGAAATACAGGAATATGGTTGAAGAGGATGCGATGGTAAAAAATATCCGTTGGGTCGACAGCTTACTAACAGGAAAAAAAGCGCCTGTAAAAAATGTCCTGCAAAGCATTCTGGCCGATATGTACAATCAATATTTCCAGATGAACAGGTACAGGCTGATGAACCGGGGCAGGGCCCAGGTAGAAGACAGCCTTGATATACAAACCTGGTCGGCCAATGCATTGATCGAAAAAGCGGCAATATTGTTTCAATCGTCACTTGAAAACAGTAAAAACCTGCAACAAATCAGCATCAGGGATTGGGAGCCCATATTAATAACCGGGCAAAACAGCCGGAACTTACGGCCAAGCCTGTACGATTTCCTGGCATTCCGGGCTTTTGATTTTTTCCAGGATGAAGTCAGCGGCATCAGCAGGCCCGCTGAAAAAGTATTGATACGTGAAGACGGGGCTTTCGCGGCCGCACCAGCATTTGCACAAATCACGTTCCCGCAAAACCGTCCCGACGCATTCCATCAACAGGCACTGATGATCATTCAGGAACTCATCCGTTTCCATCTGAACGACAAAGAACCGGATGCCTTGCTGGATGCAGACCTCAGCCGGCTTGATTTTGTACGACGCGTGGCAGTGATTACCGACAAGGAAAAAAAATATGAACAAGCGCTGCTCGATATTGAACAACGGTATCAACGCCATCCATCTGCAGCCAGGGCCAGGTCGCTCCGTGCGGGTATTTATATCGAAAGGGGCAGAAAATACCACCCTTACAATAACCCTGCTCCCCAGTTTGAACTTAGAAAAGCTTTGGAATTATGTGATGAAACCATCCGTTTGTACCCGGGTACGGAGGGTGCAAAAGCATGCCAAAATCTGAAAGCCGATATCCTGAACCCCGGCTTGAATCTTAGTACAGAACAGGTTAACATACCGGAACAGCCATTCAGGACATACCTGAAATACCAAAACATCACTAAACTGTATGTCAGGGTGATACCGGTTAGTAAAGCTGAATGGCAGAAACTGGAAGAAAAAAATTATGAACTGCGATGGAGCGAAATGAGCAGGCTTAGGCCAACCAGGGAATGGCAGATAGATTTACCGAATCTAAGCGATTACCAGGAACACGCTATAGAATTCAAGAACGATGCACTGCCCGCCGGTATGTACATTCAACTGGTGAGCAGGAACCCGGATTTTTCCCCGGGCAACAATGTAATGGCCAGTCAACTGATACAAGTGAGTTCCATCGCATACATCAATGATCAAAAAAACCTGCATTATATCATACACAGGGAAACCGGAAAACCACTTGGCGGTGCGATACTGAGTGTTTGGAACCAGGAATACAATTACCAGACACGAAGCAGGGAAGAAAAATTGTACGGAAGGTTTACCGCGGATGATGATGGCAAAGTGATGATCAGCGGCCTGCCCAAAAACCGGGCTTATTCCATTGATATAAAGTGGAAAAAAGAAGAACTATTTGGCATGAACCAGGAATATGCTACTTATTACAATAGTTACGAACCTTCCGGTAAAAGCAGCCGTACTTTCTTTTTTACAGACCGGTCTATTTACAGACCCGGACAGACAGTGTATGTAAAAGGTATTGTTATAGATACAGACCGGCAAGACAGAAGTTTACGTAAAAACCATCAAACAAGCATCCAGCTATTGGACGCGAATGGACAGAAAGCAGGCCAGTTGCAGGTTACAACCAATGCATTCGGCTCTTTTCAAGGGTCATTTGTACTGCCCGAAAACCAACTCACAGGCCAGTTTAGCATATTAGACAGCAGCAATCAATCGAGCGTTTCAATCCAGGTAGAAGAATATAAGCGCCCCGCTTTTTTTGTATCAATAGATAAGCCGGCAGCTGCCTATCGCATGAATGACAGCATTACTTTAAAAGGAAAAGCTATGGCTTATGCGGGCAACAGCATTTCAAACGCGCAGGTAACGTATAGGGTTATACGAAAATCGGTTATGCCCTTATGGAGGCCTTACGATTCTTTTGCCGGCGCATGGAAAGGCATGCCCTGGCATACGGAAGAGGCGGAAGTGGCCAATGGACAATCCGTAACTGACGCGACTGGGAACTTTGACATCTTATTTAAGGCAATACCGGATGAATCAATTCCTCAAAGCGCCGAACCTGTTTTCCATTACGAAGTTATCGCTGATGTAACCGACATGAATGGCGAAACCCGAAGCAATCAAATCATGATACCCGTGTCATGGCACATGTTTGCCATCCGGATTGACATACCGGAACAGGCCCATCCCGACAGTATCCCAAGAACAAGGATATTCACCCGAAACCTGCAGGATACGCATATTCCTGCAAAGCTGACATTAGGCATATACGCGCTGGAAAGCCCCGGAAGGTTTGTCCGCACCAGGTATTGGGATGCGCCAGACCAATTCATCATGGGCAAGGAGGATTTCATCAGGCATTTCCCGCACGACCCTTATCAGCAGGAAGACAATCCCGTTCAATGGAAACAGGGGGAAAAAATATTTGAATTGACCGATAGCAGCAAAGTTGACGGGCAGTTCAATATCCCCGCCCGCAGTTGGAAAGACGGATGGTATGTACTCAAAGCGGTTTCTACAGACAACAATGGCATGAAGCTGTCTTCTGAAAAAATCATCCGCGTACGCGGGGGCAAAACATTATTGGCCACTGATGCGCATGAATCTTTGCTGCAGAACCAGGAAGCATTGCCCGGCGAATATGCACAACATTCGATCCAAACTTCCTTTGATGAAGTATGGGTATTATACGGCATCGTCAGGCCGGTGAATGACAGTTCCGTGGTTCTGCGGCAAATAAAAAAGGACAAGTCGCTGCTGGTACCCATTGCCGTTAGTGAAAAAGACCGTGGCGGGATCAGTGCCAGCTATGCATTTATGAAATTCAATCGTTTGTTCAGTGGCACGGAATACTTGCCGGTAAAATGGTCAAACAAAGACTTAAAAGTGTCGGTTGAAACATATCGGGACAAAACCCTGCCAGGCAGTCAGGAAGAATGGACGATCAGCATCAAAGGACCTAAAGCAGACCAGCAAGCGGCGGAAGCACTAATCAGCATGTATGACAAATCTTTAGATCAGTTCCTCCCGCATAACTGGTTTACCGTATCCAATATCTGGCCCCGGTACAGTCATGGGATTCACTGGCAGGCCCCAACCTGCAAAGCAGTACAGTCGCAGGAATACGAAACAATTGTGCGCCAGCCAATAGAGTTGAAACCTATTGTATACGACAGGCTGATTGATTGGAATAATTATGGAAACTATGTAAACGATGGAATTGTACGGAGGGAAATGAAGGTTGCCGCCGCAACCGCGCCTGCGGAAGCCATGATGGCAGGAAAGAAGTCGGATGAAAAGGAAGAAGACGGTAACGCGTCAAATAAAGCCGACAGCATTTCGCAACAGAAAAACGAACCCGGGAATGTCAACCAGGGAAGGGTTAGGACTGATTTCCGGGAAACGGCATTCTTCTACCCGCAACTGATGACCGACAGCCAGGGGTTGATCAAGTTTACATTTACCATACCCGACGCGCTGACTACCTGGAAGATGATGGCGATGGCCCATACGCCGGATATTTCATCAGGTTATGTAAGCCAGGACCTGATCACACAAAAACCATTGATGGTTCAACCCAATATGCCCAGGTTTTTACGGGAAGGCGATGACGCCCGATGGTTGTTGAAAATCGCGAATACTTCGGAGAAGGAAATCACGGGAACCGTGCAATTGGAATTATTCGATGCCTCAACCAAAAAGCCGGTGGACGGATGGTTCAAGAATGTTTTTCCCAATCAATATGTAACCGTTGAACCAGGCAAAAGCAGCCTGGTGCATTTCAACCTGAATGTCCCACATCAGTTCAACGGGTTATTGGGTTGGCGGGTTAGTGTGCAAAGCAATGACGGACAATACCGCGATGCCGAGGAAAATGTATTGCCGGTACTCAGCAACAGGATGCTGGTGACGGAATCATTACCTATACAGATAAAACCGGGCGAAAAAAAGCTGTTCAAGATGGAAAAATTATTGAACGCCAATAGCCCGACCTTGCAACGTCAGTCACTAACAGTAACGTTTACCCGAAACCCATCCTGGCTTGCCGTACAATCGTTGCCATACCTGGTGGAATTCCCATATGAATGTATTGAACAGGAATTCAACAGGTTTTACGCAAACAGCCTGGCGGAAAGCATTGCAGAAAAAATTCCGGCCATTAAGACAGTATTTGAAAAATGGAAAAATACAGATAGCGCCGCGTTGATGAGCAACCTGTTGAAAAACCAGGAGCTGAAATCAGCGCTGCTGCAGGAAACACCCTGGGTACTGGAAGCGCAATCGGAAACGGAACAGCGCAGGCAGATTGCCGTTCTGTTTGACCTTGTTAGATTATCGAAAGAAAAAAATAAGACCATCCAAAAACTGCTGGAATGGCAATTACCTAATGGCGGCTTCAGTTGGTTCGGAAAAGGGCCCGATAACAGGTACATCACACAATACCTTCTATCCGGCATCGGCCACCTGCAGCATATCAATAGCATCAGCAGTTCAGACAGGCAAACCCTTCAACCATTAATCAATAATGCCCTTACTTACCTTGATCAACGGATTCTTGAAGATTATAACAATCTTATCCGTTCTAAAGTGGCATTAAGCAGGCAGGTGCCAGGCCCAGAGCAGGTCCAGTACCTCTACATGAGGAGTTTCTTCAGGAACATTCCTATAAAACCCGGTGCACGCAAGGCATTTGAATATTATCAAAAACAAGCCAGGCTATTCTGGCTGAAACAACCTAAAAACCTGCAGGCCATGACGGCTTTGGCGCTTCATCGTGAAGGCTCTACTACTTCGGCCCGGAACATCCTGCGCACTTTGCGGGAGAACGCCATCCGCCACCCGGAATTGGGCATGTACTGGAAAGATTTATCCAACAGGGGTTATTTCTGGTACCAGTCTGCCATAGAAAACCAGGCCCTGATGATCGAGGCATTTCATGAAATTGTCAAAGACAACCAGTTAACTGATGAGTTACGGACATGGTTACTCCGGCAAAAACAAACCCATCATTGGGGAACCACAAGGGCAACGGCGGAAGCCTGTTATGCCGTATTGTTAACCGGCAGTGAATGGTTGAGTAGCAAGGGTACAGTTTGGATGAGCCTGGGAAATGTGCGCATCAACAGCGATGAAGAACAAGCTGAAGCAGGTACAGGATATTTCAGCAAGCGCATACCCGCTGATCAGGTGCAGAATAGCATGGGCAACTGGACCGTTGATATGCCGGCAACTACAGAAGCCCAATCCGGGCTGAGGTCATGGGGAGCCATGTACTGGCAATATTTTGAAGACATGGATAAGATCAGCCCGGCAAAGACTGCCTTGGGCCTTGAGAAAAAAATCATGATTGAAGAAGCGGGGCCAGCAGGGCCAACATTAAGGGAACTGAAAGCAGGGGAACAACTTCGTATAGGCGATAAGGTTGTGGTCAGGTTAGTTGTATCAACAGACCGAGACCTGGAGTTTATTCACCTGAAAGACATGCGGGGCGCTTGCCTGGAACCCGTGAACGTGCTCAGTGGACATAAATGGCAGGGTGGGCTTTCATACTACGAAAGCACGCGCGACCTGGCGACACATATCTTCTTTGACTGGCTGCCACGCGGCCGGCACGTTTTCGAATACAAAGCCTTCGTGGGGCAACCGGGCAAATACCTGAATGGGATAAGCTCGGTGCAATGCATGTATGCGCCGGAGTTTGCCGCAAACAGCCAGGGCATGGTGCTTGACGTAAAGGAACCGGAATAAAGCAGATAAAAAGGACTGATAGGAATTTCTATATTCGCGTATGGAAAATCGTTCGCCTGTTTACAGCATCCCCCTTCGGTACCGCAGGATGGAAAACCTGCACATTGTATTCTGGCTTTTTAAGGATATTGCCTGGTGCATGAATTGGCGGCTCCTGGGCATACTCATGATCGCCCCAACCCTCATTATCGCTATTGTTATTTCCTGGCGGACCAGGAAAATGGTATCTGAACTTTGTCATAACCTGGCTATAACGGTCTGGATCAGCGCCAACAGTTATTGGATGATCAGTGAATTCTTTCATTTTGACAGCCTGCCACTTTGGGGGGAGTATAGCATGAAACATCTGTCTGTGATCCCCTTTGTCATAGGTATACTCCTGCTTGCATATTATTATATAATCTGGAAACCCAGGCATAAAGCTGAACTGGAAACCATGTGAATAGCCCCCTTTTGCATAACAGGCTTATATTTGCAGTTCGCCAACCGGCCGGCCCTGAAGGCCTGGTTAGCGAATTGAACTATCAGGAAGTATTGAATTAAAATCATTTATGTTCAGAAGCAATACCTGCGGCGAGCTCAGGCTCTCAAATGCCGGGCAAACTGTAACCCTCGCCGGCTGGGTGCAAACCATCCGGAAATTCGGCAGCATTACTTTTATTGACTTGCGCGACCGATATGGCATTACGCAACTATTATTTTCCGAATCACTGAATGAACAGCTGGAAGCCACGCCATTGGGCAGGGAATTTGTATTACAGGTAACCGGCACCGTTAGTGAAAGGACAAATAAAAACAACCAGATACCGACGGGTGACATTGAAATCCTGGTCAACAGTTTTAAGATTTTGAATAAATCGGCAACACCGCCCTTCACCATCCAGGATGATACGGACGGCGGTGACGACCTCCGTATGAAATACCGGTACCTCGACCTGCGCAGGAACCCACTGCGCAAAAACCTGGAATTGCGTTATGCCGTTGGCCGAAGCGCCAGGAACTACCTGCATGAACAACAGTTCATGGATATTGAAACGCCATTCCTGATTAAATCGACGCCTGAGGGCGCGCGTGATTTTGTAGTGCCGAGCAGGATGAATGCCGGCCAGTTTTACGCATTACCGCAATCACCGCAAACTTTTAAACAACTGTTGATGGTAAGCGGGTACGACAGGTATTACCAGGTTGTGAAATGCTTCCGCGATGAGGATTTGAGGGCCGACCGCCAGCCGGAGTTCACACAAATAGATTGTGAGATGGCATTTGTGGAACAGGAAGATATCCTGCAGATGTTTGAAGGGCTGATTAAAAGGATATTCAAGGATGTGAAGCAGATTGATTACACGGAAACGGTAGCACGCATGAGTTGGGAAGACGCGATGTGGCTATATGGAAACGACAAGCCCGATATCCGTTTCGATATGAAACTTTGCAACCTGAAAAAACCGGGAACCGTATTTCTGCAAAAGGAAGACCATTCGGCCCTGGTCAACGGTGTTGATTTCAAGGTGTTTGATGAAGCGGAAACCGTACTGGCCGTAGTGGCACCAGGTTGCAGCGAATACAGCCGCAAGCAAACGGACGAACTCACTGAATGGGTTAAACGTCCCCAGATCGGGATGAAAGGGCTAGTTTGGATCAAGTACAATACGGACGGAACTTTAAAAAGCAGCGTCGACAAATTTTACAATGAAGACAGGCTACGCGCCATTGCCGATGCCTCACAGGCAAAACCGGGCGACCTGATCCTCATTTTGGCCGGCCAGGAAGAAAGGACAAGAAAGGCGATCAGCGAACTGCGTTTACACCTCGCCGATAGTTTAGGCATGCGCAAACCCGATGAATTCAAACTTCTTTGGGTGCTCGATTTCCCTTTATTCGAATACGCGGAAGAAGAACTGGAAGGCAAAGGCACAATTGGCCGCTGGGTAGCCCGCCACCACCCTTTTACAGCGCCCAAGCCCGACCATATTTCCATTATGATTGAGAATGACCCGGTGATCCGCGACAGGGACAATTACCTCGCTCATCCCTATTCGGGTATTAAGGCCAACGCATACGATCTCGTACTGAATGGAAATGAAATCGGCGGGGGTTCCATACGGATCTATCAAAGGGAGTTGCAGGAAAAAATGTTCGCCGCCCTTGGCATGGACGCGCATGAACAACAGGAAAAGTTCGGGTTCCTGCTGGGCGCTTTTGAATATGGCGCACCACCTCACGGCGGCATCGCTTTTGGTTTCGACAGGCTGTGCGCGATTCTGGGGGGCAGTGAAAGCATCCGCGACTTCATCGCGTTCCCCAAAAACAACAGTGGCAGGGATGTCATGCTTGACGCCCCGGGAGAAATTGACGAAAAACAACTGAAAGAACTATTCATTCAATCAACCGCTGACAGGCCCTGATGAAGAAGATCCTTCATATCTGTTCAACATCAACCCTGAAACATATACTCTTTACAGGCCTGTTTTCAGGCCTTTTTTTACATCTGCCGGCACAAACATCAGACTCTGTTTTCTGTAAAGACGCTACCAGGCCTGCGCAACAAAAACTATATCAAAACATCAGCAGGAATATCATACAAAAGAACCTGCGGGATAGCCTTTCCATAAATAATGCGGATGCCTGGGCCACTGCATTTGATGCCATCCTCCTGGTCAATCAGAAATCGGCATGGATTGATCAAAAAATATCAGAGGCGGTGTCAAAATCCGCTGCCATGCCCGTCTACTTTCAAATCAAACTAATTGCATTACTGCAAGGCCAGCATAGATATGGTTTCAGGGAAAATATGGAGAAAAACTGGGCAAACGTAAAAGATACGGGCCTGGCGGCGATGACGGCCTGGTACCTGTATTGCTCCGACAGCGGCAGGCAGCACATGGTAGCATCTGCATTCCGGAATCATCCATTGTATGATAGCGCTAAGCCAATGATGAGGATGGTTTACAAGCAGATGCAGGCTAAACCAGAAATGTCTGACCTGAATCGCATCATCTCTGCAATCCTTTCACCCAATTATCTGCGGGGCCACACCTTAACATTTTGCCTGTTGCCGCAAAACAGGAATTATCCAGGGCTCATTGTCGTGAGGGATAGCAGCGGGAATTGGTTGAGGGATGATCATCAGCAAATAAATCATGTACCGGTACTTGCGCGCAGCATAAGCAATATGCCAGGTATATTTCATCTGGGCAATACGCCCCGGGGTTTGTACCGGATGGATGGGTTCGGAAGATCGCTCAGTGGTATGATTGGCCCAAGCGAAAATGTGCAATTGACCATGCCTTATGAATACAAGGCCGGCCATTTTTTTATGGACAGCAGTTTACAAGACAATGAATGGAGTTTAGACATGTACAAAAAGTTGCTGCCGCCTGAAGCTGAGGTATATGAACCATTGCACGAAAGTTTTTTTGCAGGGCAATCCGGGAGGACGGAAATCATCATCCATGGGCATACTACAAACCCTTTATGGTACAGGGATGCGGCCTTTTGGCCCATGATCCCGTCGAATGGATGCCTGACAACCAAAGAGCGCTGGGACGAAACAACCGGGCTGAGGCTGGAAAGCGGCCAGCAGGCACTGACAAACATCATCCGGAAGGCCGGGGGCCCAAACGGGTACCTCATTGTACTGGACATCCCGTTCCGGGATAAAGCCATGGAATTGGCGGATATCATCGGGTATTTCCAACCTGTGATCAGCAGATGAATCGCACCTGGTGTACCTTTGCAGCATGAGCATGCCCCCTCTTTCTGAAAGACTCAGGCCGATGCGCCTTGATGACCTGGTTGGCCAACAGCACCTAACCGGCACCGGTAGTATCCTGCGAACAGCCATTCAAAAAGGGAAACTCCCGTCTATGATACTTTGGGGCCCTCCGGGAGTGGGCAAAACAACACTTGCACAGATTATAGCCCATACCCTAAACCAGCCATTTTTCACGCTCAGCGCCATTTCCTCAGGTGTGAAGGAAGTACGCGAAGTTATAGAACAGTCAAAAACATTAGATGGCGCCGTTTTATTTATAGACGAGATCCATCGCTTTAATAAATCGCAACAGGACGCTTTGCTGGGTGCAGTGGAAAAAGGCATCATTACGCTTATTGGCGCCACTACCGAAAACCCTTCTTTTGAAGTGAACAGCGCCTTACTCAGCCGTTGCCAGGTGTATGTATTAAAGCCGCTTGAAAAATCAGACCTCGAACAATTAATCCGCAAAGCCCTGGAGGAAGATGAACATATCCATTCAAAAGGATTGCATATAAAGGAAACGGAAGCATTACTGAATTTATCGGGCGGAGATGCCAGAAAACTGCTCAACCTCCTGGAACTGGTGGCCGATGTATTGCCTGCAGGGCAATCCATTACAAACGAAGCCGTGATGGAGATCGCCCAAAGGCGCACTGTATTATACGATAAAAAAGGCGAACAACATTATGATATCATATCAGCATTCATCAAAAGCATGCGCGGCAGCGACCCCAATGCCGCTGTATATTGGCTGGCCAGGATGATCGAAGGGGGTGAAGACCTGAAATTCATTGCACGAAGGATGCTCATATTTGCCAGTGAAGATATTGGGAACGCCAACCCAAACGCATTGTTGTTAGCCAACAATTGCTTTCAGGCAGTGCACCAGATCGGTTACCCGGAAAGCAGGATCATCCTTTCGCAATGTGCCATTTACCTTGCCAGCTCCGCAAAAAGCAATGCCTCTTACAGTGCCATTGAAGAAGCCTTGCAGGCTGTAAAGAAACACGGCGACCTGCCGGTTCCCCTGCATTTACGAAATGCGCCAACAAAACTGATGAAGGAACTTAACTACGGAAAAGAGTACCATTACGCGCATCTGTACGCGGGGAACTTTATCGAACAGCAGTACCTGCCTGATGAGATCGATGGCATGAGCTTTTATAAGCCCCAGCCAAACCCCCGGGAAGAGGAGATCAGGAAATTTCTGAAAGAAAAATGGAAAAACAAATACGGATATTGATATTTTCGTTTAACCTTTACCGTTATAACCCCATTATACCATATGAACATCAACTGGACATGCACATCATTTCATGATCTCAGCCCGGAATCCCTGTATGAAATCCTCAGGTTAAGGTCAGAAGTATTTGTGGTAGAGCAGCAATGCATTTATCTTGACATGGACGACAAAGACCAGTCATCGCACCATCTTATGGGCAGGGTTGAAGGTAAATTGCTTGCATATGCCCGCTTATTGCCCCCGGGCGTATCTTACCCGGATGCGTCCAGTATTGGACGGGTAGTATCCTCTCCATCGGCGCGCAATCAAGGTTTGGGAAAAATCCTGATGGGTGAGGCCATACTCAGGACCTCAAACCTATACCCGGATGTTAATATTAAAATCGGAGCTCAACTATACCTGCTTGACTTCTATAAATCATTGGGGTTTGATCCGATCGGTGAACCTTATCTGGAAGACGGCATCCCGCATATTGAAATGATGCGGTTAAAAAAATCCCCTTTCCCACAATAACCAGGCCTCCTCTGTCGTTTACAGGGTACTATGCCATAGGTGTACCTATTCGGATATGCCCATGCATGGAGAAACCCTTACCCCATGAAACGCTTGATCCAAATTGGAAATGCCTGGAATTGGCGCATGTTTGCGCTGGGATTTTTGCTGATGGCAAACTCATCAAATGCGCAACACCTGTCATTACGCACAGGGAAAATGCGCTGGGAAGCCGGCATCAATCTGGGCCCAACATTCTTTCTTGGCGACCTGGGCGGCAATGCCGGAAAAGGAACCCGATTCCTGAAAGACCTGAACCTGGAACTGACAAAACTCATGAAAGGCGCATACGTTGCCGTTTACCCAAACCATTGGTTTGGCTTCAGGGCAGCCATGCAATACACATATGTGGAAGGGAGGGATAATATCATCAACACCAATGGTGTCAATGAATTGTGGAGGAAGCAACGAAACCTAGACTTTAAGAGTGATATATTTGAAGCCTACGGCGCCATTGAATTGTATCCTACCTTGATGTTTATAGACGATCCGGAAAACCTGCCAAGGCTCAGGCCTTACGGATTAATTGGAGCCGGCGTTTTCAAGTTTGACCCAAAAGGATCGATTACCAATGCTCAAGGCGTAACCACATGGCACAAACTGCATCCACTCAGGACGGAGGGGCAGGGCATGGCGGAATACCCCGACAAAAAGCCTTATTCTCTGACGCAGATAAATATCCCGATGGGACTTGGCGTGCGTTACCAGTTTACCGAAAGGTTTAATGGATGTTTCGAATTATTGTACCGTAAAACATTTACGGATTATATCGACGATGTCAGCACGACTTATATAGACCCAAATCTTTTTGATGTGTACCTGACACCGGAACAGGCGCTGATTGCACGTGAAATACACGACAAAACCGTAGGCATCGTCACTCCCGGCGTAAACAGGTATGAACCGGGCACCCAAAGGGGCAACTCAAAGCAAATGGACGCGTACTTTTCGCTCGCGCTCCGCTTTGGCGTAACGCTTGGCGAAGTGTCGGAAACACGTCCGGACCGAAGGGCCCGCCAACAAATGAGGTGCCCGCACTTCTTCTAATGTAAATAACAATGAAAAGAAGTTACAAATATCAACCCACCGTATTCAGGCTTCTCTTCATCCTGGTCTGTTTATTGATTGTGTTGATTTACAATGGCTTGAGGCAATAAACAGATTCAACATACAATAAGTGCAAGTATATATAACAGAAGATAACTCCCTCAGAGCACGTAACTGTTACGGCTGTAACCTCTGAAACCACAAATCTATTTTCGTTACTATGACTTGCCTTATTCTTCGCGTATGCAACCATAGTATTGATAAAAAACCAACGAAAGGCATTAATCAAAAGGGATCTATCCATGTTTAAAAAAATTGTTGGATTTTTTAATGGGGTTAAATACCTGGGCTCATGGGAAGGCATGGATGATTATGAAAGAAGGCGATTAGGCATATTCAATCTCATTAACTTCTTTGGGTTCCTGACAGGCTTATGCATGCCCGTTGCCGGATTGTTAAACGAAGGGTACCTCCCACCATTGGCCTGGATTATAGCCGTTGCACCTGCTGTAATCAGCGGCCTGGTTCTTTTATTCAATTATTTCCAGGAACACCGAAAATCGAGGATTATTTACTTCACTTGTTATCCGATCATCACATCAGTGGTTTACCTGGGAGATATAGATGTAGGCATCAACTTATTCCTGCTTCTGTATGCCGTACTTGCGGTGTTTTTCCTGCAACGCATCAGTAATGTAGCATTTGCCGTAATCTTTTCTGTGAGCTGTTATGTTTCGGTTACACTCATTTACAGAAACTATACATTCAGGCTGGAAGACATCAACTATCCTTTTTATGTAGCTAACCAGGTACTGGCCATTCTGTTCATTTTCGCAGGCATCATCCTGATTAAAAAAGAAAGCAATGGATACCAGGCAGAGATACTGGAAAGGAACCGGTTGCTGGAAGAAAAAAATTATGAGATTGAATGTCAAAAGATACTGCTTGCAGAAAAAGCCACACAACTGGAGGAGCAAACCAGGCAACTGTCAGAATTAAACGCGGTAAAGAACAGGCTGTTCTCAATCATTGGCCACGACCTGCGCACACCCATTTACGGCTTGCGCAACCTCTTCAAAAATGTTCAGCAGTACGATCTTCCTGGGGATGATATCAAACTGCTTGTACCAGAAATATCACAAGACTTACAGCATATTACCGGACTTATGGAAAACCTCCTGCAGTGGGCTAAAAGCCAAATGCAGGGCAACCAGGTGAACCCGACTGACTTTGATTTGTATGCAGTAATAAAGGAGGTATATCAACAAACCCAAATCCAGGCGCAACAAAAATATGTTGGTATTAAGATACCGCGCGAAGATGAAATTATGGTTCATGCAGACCGGGATATGATCAGCCTGGTGTTAAGGAACCTGGTTTCAAACGCGATTAAATTCACGGATAAAGCCGGGCAGGTAACAATTGATATAGAAGAACAACCAGGCAGTCTGCTGGTGCTGGTTAGGGACACCGGAATGGGCATCAGCCCGGAGAACCTGAAAAAGATCCTTGAACAGCAATACTTCAGTACAAAAGGCACTTCAAATGAACATGGCACCGGGCTAGGCTTAATGCTCTGCAGAGATTTTGTGGAAAAAAACAAAGGCCGTTTTGATATTGAAAGTAAGGTCGGCGCGGGAACTGTATGCAGCTTCAGCATCCCATACAGTCCGGAAATTGACCATGAAGAACTACTGCAACAATCTGGCGAATTAGATGCTTAACGCACATAATGCATACTAAGCCAATTCCGCTTTCAGGTATTTGCCTGTTAGGCTGGCTTTCACTTTAACCAAGCCTTCAGGAACACCCTCAAACAAAATCTCACCTCCTCCTGATCCGCCCTCGGGGCCAATATCAATAATGTGATCAGCCACTTTGATCATATCAAGGTTATGTTCGATGACTAAAACGGTATTACCGCGCTCCACCAACTTATGCAATACATCGAGCAGGTGCTGTATATCCTGGAAATGCAATCCGGTTGTGGGTTCATCTAAAATATAAAATGTCCGTCCCGTATCTCTTTTCCCCAGTTCGGTTGCCAGTTTAACGCGCTGTGCCTCACCACCGCTTAATGTCACGGCGCTTTGGCCAAGGGATATATACCCCAACCCTACTTCCTGCAACACTTTTATTTTCCGGTAAATGAATGGTACGGGTTGAAAAAAATCGACGGCTTCATCCACCGTCATATTCAAAACATCGCTGATAGATTTTCCCTTATACCTGATCTCCAGGGTTTCCCGGTTGTACCTTTTCCCATTGCATTTTTCACAATGCACATACACATCCGGCAGGAAATTCATTTCAATCACCCTCATACCCCCACCCTCGCAAACTTCGCAACGGCCGCTTTTTACATTAAACGAAAAACGTCCGGCATTATACCCGCGTATCTTGGCTTCTGGTACCGCGGCGAACAAAGTACGTATGTCGGTAAAAAATCCGCAGTATGTGGCCGGATTACTTCGGGGCGTGCGTCCAATCGGGCTTTGATCAATTTCAATGACCTTATCAATATGCTCAAGCCCTTTGATCGACTGATAGGGCAAGGGCTGCATACGCGAGCGATAACAATGGTTGCTCAAAATAGGATACAGTGTATCATTGATCAATGTAGACTTGCCGCTTCCGCTCACGCCGGTAACCAGGATCAATTTGCCCAAAGGAAAACGTGCCATTACATTCTTCAGATTATTTCCTGATGCGCCAGTCAAAATAATGGCATCACCGTTTCCTTTTCTTCGTGTAGCCGGTACCGGTATTTTTTTCCTGCCCGATAAATAATCAGCGGTTTCCGTGCCTGATTTCAAAACATCTTCGGGTGTCCCTGCCGCCACGATCTTTCCGCCGTGGATACCCGCCCTTGGCCCGATATCCACCAGGTGGTCTGCCGCCAGCATGATATCCTTATCATGTTCCACCACCAGTACACTGTTGCCGATATCCCTTAAATTCTGCAAGGCATGGATCAACCGCTGGTTATCGCGCTGATGCAGGCCAATGCTGGGCTCATCCAGTATATAAGTGATGCCCTGTAATTGTGATCCTATTTGTGTCGCAAGCCGTATGCGCTGGTACTCACCGCCGCTCAGGCTTTTTGACGGACGGTCAAGCGAAAGATACGACAGTCCAACATCCAGCAAAAACTGTAAACGGTCATGTATTTCTTTCAGGATATCTTTTGCGATGACCTGTTGTTTGGCGCTTAACTTTGTATAAGACTTTGTGAACCATTGCTGCAATTCATCAAGCCCCATGCGGCTCAGGTCAGAAATATTCTTGTCAACAACCCTGAACCACTGGCTTTCTTTTCTCAATCTCGAACCCTGGCATGTTTGGCAACTGCGCATCACCATGAACTTTTCCACCCAGTCACGCAAATACTCTGATGTGTTGGTACCGGTGAACCACCTGCGCAGCATGGTAACGACACCTTCAAATTCTGTGGCATAATACACCGGCCCTTCGGATACATCGTTCATATCAACCTCATGTAAACGCATGGCTTCAGGATCTGCATCCGCCTTACCGTATAAGAGGATATTTTTTGCGGCAGGCGATAATTCAACCCAGGGTTTTTCTAGGCTGATTTTATGTTTGCGCGCAACCTGCTGTACCTGACGGTAGATATAAGCTTCCCGCTCTTCACCCAGGGGAGCCAGGGCACCTTCGCTGACAGACAACTGGCCATCCGGGATCACCGCCTCCAAATTCACTTCATGCATTGTGCCCAAACCCTTACAGGAAGGGCAAGCGCCATACGGCGAATTAAATGAAAAACTATTGGGGGATGGCTCCTCGTAACTCAACCCCGTATCAATACACATCAACTGTTTGCTATACTGCAAGAGGCTATTGGTATCATGATCGAAAATGAACAACAGGTCTTTGCCCATTTGCAAAGATTTCTGCACACTTTGCGCGATCCTTAATTTCATATCGGGTGTCACCTGCAGGCGATCCACCACCACTTCAATATCATGGATTTTGTACCGGTCAACCTGCATACGTGGTGCAAGGTCGAGAATCTCACCATCTACCCGCACCTTCACAAAACCCTTTTTCCGGATATCTTCAAACAATTCCCGGTAATGCCCTTTGCGTCCCCTGATCAAAGGCGCGAGCAATGTGATCTTCCTGCCCTTTAAACGGCCATAGATGTGTGCAATAATTTCCTCTTCACTGAATTTTACCATCTTCTTACCGGTCTCATAACTATACGCTTCCCCAACCCTCGCAAACAACAATCTCAAAAAATCATACAATTCCGTAATGGTACCTACCGTACTCCTTGGGTTCTTATTGGTGGTTTTCTGTTCTATTGAAATCACTGGCGACAAGCCTGTAATCTTATCTACATCCGGCCGTTCCATATCCCCGATAAACTGGCGCGCATAAGCGGAAAAACTTTCCATATACCTGCGCTGGCCTTCGTTGTATAAAGTATCAAAAGCGAGTGAAGACTTACCGCTGCCGCTGACACCGGTGAAAACTACAAGCTTCTGCTTGGGAATACGGATATCAATATTTTTCAGGTTATGCTCTCGTGCGCCAACTACTTCTATCACATCAGCATGTGACTCTTCAGATACCTTTGTTTTAACCTTTGCTTTACTCATAAAATGGGGCTGTAAAGATACAAATAAAGAACCCTGCCAAATAGGAATCAAATGACAGGGTTATGATAACAAATCGTGTTCAGGAAGGTTTCAATGCGTACCTTATTATTCCAGGAGGTATTTACGCATAAACATAACCGTTGCGTAACGCTGAAAATCGGCATTGGCTTTTTTCCTGAAACCATGCCCTTCGTCCTTTGCCTCCAGGTACCATACCTCGCCGCCATTCGCCTTCACTTTATCTGCCATTTGAACAGCTTCCGTTCTGGGTACCCGGGGATCATTCCCGCCCTGAACAATGAATAATGGTTTGGTGATCTTTCCGGCATTGGTCAGGGGCGATATTTTTTCCAAAAAGGCATACATGGCCGTGTCGCGCTCATCCCCATATTCCACGCGGCGTAAATCCCTGCGGTAGCTTTCTGTATTTTTTAAAAACGTATTGAAATTGGAAATACCAACCACATCAAGCCCGCAACGGATGCGGTCATTGTAATGTGTGGCAACGGCGAGGGTCATATACCCTCCATAACTGCCGCCCGTCACCATCACGCGGCTGGCATCCAGCTCAGGCTGTTGGGCAATCCAATCCAGTAAGGCACCGATATCTTTCACCGACTCTTCCCTTTTCATGCCATTATCCAGGGCAATAAATGTTTTACCAAACCCTGCGGAACCGCGGACATTCGGAAAAATCATGACCACGCCCATTTCATTCAGGAAAAAATTATTTGATCCCAGGAACACAGGCCTCGATTGGCCTTCAGGTCCCCCATGAATGTTGATGACCACTGGCCTCTTGCCATTAAAACGCGGGTGCGCGCCATAATAAAAACCGCTGATCTCCAACCCGTCAAAACTTTTCCAGGTTACCAGCCTGGGCTCACTGAGTTGATCCGGCGCCATTCCACCCATCTCACTTTCCGTCCAACGCTCTGCTTTTTTGGTTGTGATGTCAACCACATAGATATCGGAAGCAGACCTGGCGGTATTCACAGACAATGCGATATCCTTGCCGTTGCGATGGAAATCAGGGCGCGAATACACACCCACCGGCAATCCATCTATTTTCGAATATGCCTTACCGGTAGTTTGGAGGTGGTATAACACAGATTGCCCCGCTTCGTTTGTAATAAAAACGAGCTGCTTTCCATCTTCCGACAAGTCAAACCCATCCACATCCCAGTTCATCTTACTGATATAATCTACAGACCTGCTGGCCAGGTTCATATAGGCCAGTCTTTTAAATTTGAAATCCTGGTCAGACAGGAAATAGATTCCCCGTCCATCCTTTGCAAATTTTGCCTGCCCGTACGACACTTTCTTTCCATCCTTCCCTGTCAGCATCTCCATGGCGCCTGTTGCAATTTCGGCTAACCAGTACCGTGATTCATTGGCTGATATATATTCCATCAACAACAACTGCTTATCATCCGGCGACCAGTCCAGCACGCCCCAGCCCCCGCCTTTTAACTGCAATACCTGCTTTTCAGACGAAGGGTTTGCCGGATCCATGATATAAATATCCCGGTCGGCGCCATTGCGTTTTGTTGACGCATAGGCCATTTGTTTCCCCGAACGGCTCCATAATGGTGAACTGTTTTGCGAACGGCCACCATCTGTGATCAATACCGTTTTCCCTGTTTCAAGGTCAAGGCGGTACAGTTGCGCAAATTCATTTCCGCCAGCATCCTTACTAAAAATCACATATTTACCCTGTAATGGTTCATAACTGCCTGAACTCACGGCGTCCTCAAAGAATGTCATCTGCCTGCGGGCACCCATGGGCATGGCCAGTTGATGCAGTTGATTTGTATTGCCAAACCGTGTACTGATCAGCATACTGCGGTTTATCGGATGCCAACCTGCAAATCCTGCACTCCTCGATTCGGAGTAAAACTGCATTTCTTCCTTAATTGAAAGAGGAATTGAAGGGATGCCATCCACTATTAAATTATTGCCGGGCGCAATTACAGCCGGCTGCTGGGCCAGGGCCATTTGTGAACAAAGCAAAAAAGAGAAGAACCATTTTTTCATTGCATATAATTTTCAGGAAAATACTGCAAACAGTTGAATTAGTAAGAAAAGCTTGAAGAATGGACAAAAAAACAGGTTGAAGAATGTTCATCCTTCAACCTGTTCCCATAAATCATATGAAAGCTTATGGCCTTTGTGTGCGGATAAATTCGCTCAGGTCAGTTTTGCTGGAATCAAAGGAAAAAACATTACTCACCTTAAAATAGTTGCCCTGGTCAGTTGTGAAGCGGTATGCGTATTTGGCGAAATCAAGTTTTCCTTCTTCAAAAGAAAATAAATTACAAATAGCGACAACCTGGTCAGTGCTGAGGCAGTTTGCTGACGCGATGGTTTTGGCTGTCGACAACTTGGTATCATCAAAAGCGGCATCCTTAATAGTTGCCAGTGCAGCATTAAAATCATTCTGGCGCATGGGCCATCCATTGCAACCATTGCGGCCCCTCGGCGGGTTTGAACCCATGTTAGACGAACTGGTGGTTGTAGTAGTTGTGGAAGAACTGGTAAATACATCATCCGGTTCATTGATCACCACGTTCATGCTAACGCCCGGTACATTGATGCTGGCGCTGGCCGCATTGGTTGTGGTGGTAGTGGTGGTTTGACGCACAACACCGCCGCCTACTACGTCTATTCGCTCGCCAAAACGATGTACATAAGTTCCTGATGGCGCAATGAAGTTTTCCTGAACGGGAATAGCCGAGAAATAATTCATTTTGGGCTTACCCTGTTTGTCGCGACGGATCTTGTACGTAACATCCATGAATGTTCCGTCGGCATCAGTCACTAAGAGGTTATTCTTGCTGATGGAAGCCATGCTTTGATCGGCAAAAATGATTTTAGCATTGTAATATGGCTGAGGCAGTTCCTCAATCCGGATATTCGACTGCGGTTCTTCATTTTGCTTCTCACCATTCAGAACAAGAAAAAACTTATCGCCATCTTCTGAGAAAATGGTCAGGTTGCCGGTGCGTTGCATTTGCGCCTGGCCAAAAAACGGGATGCATAAAGCAATGAGTAAAAAATATTTCGTCATATATAATTGGTTTTTGATGCAGCTAAAATATATAAAAATTCATAGGATGTATGTTAAATAGCGCTTCCAACAAAAGATTAACAGATCATCCCCTCATGTGAAAAATTATTGTTAACAAGTCACCATTTGATCATTGCCCTGAATGCCTGTTTTGATGCATCTTTTTGAAACAGGTTCAAAGCCCTGTGGTAATTGCGGTAATCGATGGTCCTGCTGAATGCCTTCCGTACAAGTTCCAGCCTCAATTCTTCCTTTCCAATCAGGCTTGCGAGTTCAATCACCTGGTCGGTGTTTACACAATTATTTGAAACCAGTTTTTGGGCAATGGCAAGTTTATCCTTGTCGGTTTTTGCCTGTTCCATATTTTTCTTTGCATCACTGAATTCGGTTTTCCATACCGGCCATTCATTGGCACAGGCCCAATCTTCGGGTTCTGAAATGACCGGGTTGACTTTTGCCGCTGGAGCCCCCGCTTTAGGTTGATCCTTGACCTGTGGCTTTACGGGCTGCTTTGCAGGTTCGGCTTTTTGTTTGTTGTCGTTTTTTGCCAAGGCCGGTTTATCCTTTGCCGGTTCTTTTGCCAATGGCTTTGCAGGTAATTCCTCTTTTACTGCAGGCTTGGAAGACGCTTCAACAACAGGCTTTGCAGCTGTTTCACTTTTCACGACAGGCTTCTCCAACTGTGGCTTTGCATCTGCAATGGCTTTGCCAGGTTCCTGCCAACGGTACACAACCGTACCGGGTATGCTGAGCCGGCGCCTGCCGGTTGGGTTCATGGCATAAAAACGAAGTTTGCTTGACTGATCACTGCGGGTAATTTTATACGTCGCGTCCATCAACACATCATCTCCATCAGATACAGATACCGTGTTCTTGCTTATGGCAGAAAATTTTCTGTCTGCATAAACCACCCGTACCTGGTAATACAATTCAGTCAATCCTTCTACCCTTACCGATGATTGGGCAACCGTATTCATCTGCACGCCGTTCAGGTATAGGAAAAAATTGTCACCTGCTTCCGAAAACACTTGTATGCTGCCTGTCGCTTGATCCTCCGTAACCTTCACATCAGTCGCCACTATGGCTTTATCATCCTTATCCACTGCAGTGCCCTTAGGCGGGTTGATGGAATAAAATTTTATACGATGGGTATTGCCGCTTCTGGTTACCTTATACATGGCATCCATCAAATTATCTTCGCCATCCGATACCGCCAGATTGCTTTTGCTGATGGCCGGAAATGACTGATTGGCGAAAACCAGCTTCACCTGGTAAAAAGATTGGTTCAACCCACTCACTTTTACTTCGGTATCAGGCCGCATATTTCTTTGTTCCCCGTTGAGGTATAAGAAAAACGGGTCTTTGTCAGCGGAGAATACTGTGATGGAGCCTGTTTGGCCACTCGCAATGATCGCGAAGCAATAAACCAGGCAAGATATAAAAATGTGTTTCATGTTGATCGGTTACTTGTCATCGGATGAGTGTGACAGACCCTGAACGGGTTTGCCTGTTTCCACCCAGGTTAAAAGTACATATCCATGCGCATGTTTGCGGATCCAGTTTTTTCCCTAAAAACGTACCATCCCATTTCCTTGTGGGGTCAATGGATGTAAACATAAGCTGGCCCCAGCGATTATACACCCTTAACGTATATTCACGTAAAACCGTTACATCACCGGCCGGGCCAAAGCGGTCGTTTAACCCATTATCATCCGGTGAAAAAGCATTTGGAAAATAGACTTCATTGCACTCCACTTTTACACGGACACTGGCTGTGCCCTGGCAACCATTCGCATCCACTACTGTCACCGTATATGTTCCCGTTTCCTGCGCCCTGAACTCGGGTTGTGTTGACCCATCCTGCCACCTGTATGAAGAGAAAGTTCCGGGTTTAAGTATGATGGTTTCACCCGGGCAAATTATCCTGTCCGCGCCGAGGCTTACGGATACAGGGGCTTCATCATTCATGACTGCGATATTACTCAGTACAGAGGAGCAGCCATTGGCATCAGTTATAGTCAGGCTGTATGTGCCTTCTGCCAGGCCATCATTCACTGGTAACCCCGTTCCGTTCGACCATGCGTACGTATAAACAGGGGTGCCTCCGGTAACAATTGCTTCAATTTTACCATTGTTGGCCCCACAGCGTTCATCCGTTACCGTTGTATTTACGGAAAGCGCAGGTGGCTCAGATATCTGAACAGGTACATTCAGCACACATCCGGTACCAGGGCCTGTCACCTGCACCGAATAATTGCCCGCGCCGAGATTCACCGCAGTCGCGGTTGTTTGCGCCGGACTGGTATTCCAGGAATATGTGTATGATGCGGATGAAGGGTTTGCATCCACTACAGCCGAAGCCGATTGGTCCCCATTGCAATTGATTGAAGACAGCACGCGGGTGTTGGCTTCAAATACCGTAACGTCAGCAGTCGATACAACCGGCGCGCCCGACAAGAAACTAACAGTCAGGGATACACGATAGGTGCCGGGGGCTGAAAATACATGCGAAGGGTTGGCATTGGAGGATGTATTTGATGCACCGCTGGATGGGTCGCCGAAATTCCAGGAATAAGCCGCCGCGCAATCTGATGCCGTGGAAGAAAATGATATTGTCCTGCTGGCGCCGCAACTGAAACTGAAAGACGCACTGTTTGGGGCTGCTTCCCGGATTTCGATATTATCCAGGGCAAAACCGTCAAATGCGTTACAAATACGGCCAGAACCGAAACCGAAACGGAACAATACTTTTGGCTGGCCGGCCAGCATATTTAGTGTATGCCTTGCCGTTACCCACTGGCCGCTTCCCTGTCCGCCGCGGCATCCGCCTCCGCTGGACTGAATATTGCCCGACCATCCCGGCCTGTCGCCAAGGAACTGTACCTGCGGATAATTGTACCAGTTGGTCCCCAGGCAGGTGCTGTTCGAAGCCTCGGAGCCAAGTACCGCCCAACTGGCCCCTTCATCAATGGAGTACTGCAGGTTTGCGCCATCAAATTGCAATTCCGTTTCCCAAAAAATACTAAGCCTGATTTCTGGGTTTGTCAGCGTACTGAAATCAAAACAAGGGCTTTGCAGCCATGAATTTTCATTGTCGTTATATGCACCTCCGGTCAAACCACCGGTCACCCAACACCTGGTTCCGTTTGCCGCACTGTTAATGACAGGTTTAGACGGGCTACCTGAGGCCCATGAGGATGCCGTACCACCGGATACCCAATTGCCGTTACTGGTTTCAAAGCCTTCGGTATAAGGGAAACTGCTGATCGGGCTGGCGCATTGCGCCTTCAACCGCACAGCATACATACTCATACAAGCCAGCATGATCAGCGAAAAGAAGAGCCTCGTATGGGTGCGTAATAACATATCCGGTAGGGCCTGCAAAGGTACATGGAATGCGCCAAAAAGCGGCTTTCCCATGACTCAAGACTGTTAAAAACAAGGCATCCTGCGGAAAGGTTATCCACAAATTATATGCTATTTTTTTAATATCTCTAAAACGGTACCGTACAAGACTTCGGTACCGAGGGCAAGGTCTTCATAGGAAGCAAATTCCAGGGGATTATGGCTGATACCATCTTTGCAGCGCACGAATATCATTCCGTAATCACAGGCATAAGATAATGCCATGGCATCATGGAAGGGGCCGCTCATCAACTCCGGGGCGTCGAGCCGGAGTTCCCGGCATTGCTGATGAATGATATCTTTAATCCACTGGGCGCAATACCTCGGTTCGCTGTTGGTGTCTTCGGATATCGATACAGAAAGGCGGTGCTTTGCCGCAATGGCTGCGATCTCATCCCTTAATTGTTTTTCATATCTATTCCTCCTGTCAAGGTCAATATCCCTTAGGTCAACCGTAAACCGTACTTCTTCGGGGATGATGTTCCGGCTTGCAGGAAAAACCTGCATGGTGCCAACAGTACCGACTGTTGGCGCACCGGGCACCTGGGTTGCGATGCGGTTCAGGGCAACCACTATTTCCGAGGCACCTAATAAGGCATCCTGACGGATGGGCATGGGCACAGATCCCGCATGTCCAGCCATGCCCCTAAGCGTTACCGTTAGCCATAATGGCCCTGATATACCAGACACTACGCCAATAGGCTTATTTGCCAGGTCTAAAACGGGGCCCTGCTCAATATGCAGTTCCAGGAAACAATGAATACTGCCCGGTTTGTACTCGGATTCAAGAAACTTATGGGGGTCACAGCCAAAATCGATTAATGCCTGTTCACGGGTTATGCCATCCTTATCCATCCGTTGCAACTCACCTTCCTCCAGTTTTCCCAAAATACCCCTTGAGCCAAACAAGCCTTTGTTGAACCTCCAGCCTTCTTCATCGGCAAAAGATACCACATCAATGCTGCGCCTTGGCCTGATGCCCTGCTCCTTCATGGTTTGCATGACTTCAATCGCGGACAGCACCCCAGCTACACCGTCGAACCTGCCCCCGTAAGGCTGCGAATCAAGGTGGGAGCCCATCATCAAAACCGGCAGGCTTGGGTCGGTACCTTTCAGCCGGCCAACCAGGTTGCCAAAATGATCTATATGCGTTGTCATGCCCGCATCCTGCATCCAACCTGAAGCCAGTTCAAATGCCTGTTTTTCCAATGTAGTCATGGTTGGCCTGCAAGTGCCTGTTTCCCCAATTTTACCAATCAGGCTCATGGCCTCAAAATGCCCGGCAAGTCGTTCCGCATTGATTTTCATAAACTGGTCATCCGTTTAGTGGCTTTAAAGATAGCAAATCAGGGCATGATAATTATTTCTCAGGGCATCAAAGCCCAATTCATGAGCATCTTACATGATGAAAATGTACATTTGAAGAATGAAAAATATCTTTTTAGCCTCGTTTTGTTTTTTCTCAGCAATCTTAACTCAGGCACAAATCAATCCTGAATCTGACTCCGACGGTTGTTCACAAAAATGCAGCAGGGCAAATGCCGGTCAAATGCAACAACGCATCAGCTATTACCAGTATCCGTCAATGGACAAATACGATTTGCATTACCTCAAACTGGATTTATCCGCAGAACCGGGCAGCAGGTTCATCAGTGGAACCGCGGGATGGAAGGCCAGAGCCAAAGAGCCCATGGATTCTTTTATTATGGAGTTCAAAAACAATATGGTGCTTGATTCCGTATATATCAACGGTGTGAAAAAAACATTTCAGCGGGGATCGGACCATGTATTTATTCCCCTAAGCCCCACTGTAAGTGCAGGCTCTGAATTGGACCTGACATTTTATTACCAGGGTACAGCCAACAGCAATGGGGTATTTTCAGGCTCTCAATCTTCCAGCGGACTAACGTACACGGCTACACTATCTGAAAGTTACCAGGCCCGTGAATGGTTCCCCGCCAAGCAATTCCTGGGAGATAAAATTGATTCGGCGGATATCTGGATCACCACTACACTACCCAACAAAGCCGGCTCCAACGGCTTACTGGTTGCACAAGTGCCCAAGCCGGGAAATAAAATGCAATACCAGTGGAAAACAAGGTACCCCATGAACTATTACCTGCCACATTTTTCCGTGGGCAACTATATGGAATACCTGAACTATGCCAAACCAGCCGCCATAGCGCCTGACTCCATCCTTATTCAAAATTATATTTCCGACAACCCTACATATTTCAACAGCGTCAAAACCAATATCGACAAAACACCTCCTTTTATTGAACTATACAGTGAACAATTCGGACTCTACCCTTTTCATGAAGAAAAGTACGGGCATGTGCATGCAGGAATTGGCGGTGGTATGGAACACCAAACCATGAGCACCATGAACAGCTTTGGTTCCACATTAATCGCGCATGAACTGGGCCATCAATGGTGGGGCGACCAGGTAACCTGTGCCAGCTGGAACCATATCTGGCTAAATGAAGGCTTCGCCAGTTATTGCGAATACCTTGCCATCGAATCTCTCCCGTCTTTATTCACTACAACCGCGGCTACATATATGAACAACGTCCATAACAATGTTATGAGCGTGAATACGGGCAGCGTATATGTGCCTGATACTGACTTATATAACGAAGGAAGAATATTCAGCGGGCGGCTGAGTTACAACAAAGGATCAGCCATTGTACATACGCTGCGCTTTATCATGCAGGACGACAACCTGTTTTTCCAGGCATTGCGCAATTTCCAACAACAATACAAAGATTCCGTAGCCACCGCAACGGATTTCAAACAGGTGGTGGAAACAACCAGCGGTAAAAACCTTGACGACTATTTCAATCAATGGTATTATGGGGAAGGCTTCCCCACATTCAATATTACATACCTGATGCAGGGTGTGGATTCAATTGTGCTGGTGGTTAATCAAACAACCAGTTCGCCGGCTGTTACACCATTCTTCAAAGGATTGTATGAACTCAGCATCACGTCAACACAGGGCGACACGACCGTATTGATCAACCTTGAACAAAACAACCAGGTATTTAAAATACCTTATCAAAAAACTCCCAATGGCATTGTTGTGGATCCAAATAACTGGGTCATCAACCGCACAGGAACCATTGTGTTCGGAGGCGTGATACCGGTCAGGGTCAATAACTGGAAGGCGGAAGGGTTAACAGATTGCAGCTTTAAGTTGCAATGGACAGCCGAGAACCAGGGTACCACGGAAAACTACATTATTGAATACAGGGCCGACAGCAACCAGTTTGTTCAGGTGGGAGAAGTTTTGCCCGTTGCTGGCGCAACGGCGTCCTATCAATTCACATATCAACCCAACCAAAGCGGAACGGCTTATTTCAGGTTATTGTCGGTCGACAGGTTTGGCTTACGCACATACAGCCCGGTGATTTCAGTGGAAGATCCATGCAGGCCGCAAACAGCCGTCAACATCCGGCCAAACCCGGCTATCGACCATGCAGAAATTTTATTGAACATTCCTGTTGCCGGAAACACACAATGGAGGCTGGTCAACAGCGCCGGACAGGTTGTATATAAAGAAAGAAGGGCTTTACCTGCCGGAAGAAATACAGTTACACTGCCATTACAAAACCTCGCAGCAGGCATGTACACGCTGGAAATCATCTTGCCAGATCAAAACAGGTATATTGAAAAGCTGATTAAAAAATAATATTTCCAATCAAAACAGTTAAAGGCCATGGTTTTCATGGCCTTTATAATTTGCGGATACGGTCTATACGCACCGGTTTATCGAATGATTCACCACTGCCTGGCTGCTCCTGAATTTTCCTGACAACCTTCATGCCTTTAAACACTTTTCCGAATGCCGCATAGCCCATGCCATCAGGAGACCCCCTTCTGCCTGAATCCAATGGCGACTGGTCCCCTATGCAAATAAAAAATTCGGTTGACCCGGTACCGGGTTCTGTACGGGCAAGCGATACGATGCCATCCTCATGCGTCAATCCCGAACGGCGGGTTGTTTCATGCGGAATGCCTGCTTGCCTTGGTTTATCCGGGTGCGGAAAAATCCCGCCCTGTATCACGCCGACCTTCACCGGGGAGCCCGGATCTGTTGGCCTGACCACCCGGTAAAAACTGGTGCCGTCATACAAACCCTTATCTACGTGTGAGAGAAACGCGGCCACTGTCTGTGGCGCCTTATCCGGATACAATTCCAGTTCAATGTCGCCATATCCCGTTTCAATCAACACATGTGGTTGTTCATAACGGGGTTGGCTACACGAAAATAAAGCTGAAGCAATGATGACAATAAACAGGTATTTAAGCATCCGGCAATTTACACAAATGCGGGCATCCGGATTATTCCTTTGTAAACACCCTGACCACTTTCACATAGCGGTCTACAAAATACTGGCTCATCCCCGACACCATCACACCCGCCCCTCTTCCTGATGCGGAATGGATGAATCGGACGCGCCCTTTTTTATTTTCCGTGATAATGCCCATATGCCCCACCACACCTGATTTGGGATTGCTGCCGGTAAACAGGATAAGGTCGCCCCGCCTGCTATCGGCCAGTGGTATGGCTTTGCCGGCATTCGTGAAATCGGAGGATGTGCGGGGAACCGGAATGGCGAAATGCGAGAACACGTAATAAATAAAACCCGAGCAATCAAATCCCTCATCCTTTCGGGCGGAACCATATTTGTACGGAACACCAACCAGTGTTTCCGCGAAATCAACCAGGGCATCGGCATTAACCTGCCCGGTATTGATGGTACGTGCGGGGATTTTTTTAGAGAGTACCACTTTGGACCGAATATCGCGCGTGTTCGCTTCAGCGGGGCCAGCAGTTGTGGCCTTACGCCCTGAGTGGCAGGACGACAGGAAGAGCATGGACACAAAGAATATGCGGGTACTTAGGAAGTAAATATGTTTCATATACGGATACGCAAAAGTAAAGCGCTTTCCGCATTAGACCGCCCCTTCGCCAAAGGTTTACTAAAAAACAGTTAAATCGGTTATTAATGATCGTTCAGCGGTAGTCCGCGGCGTTGGAACTCAATCCAGTTGAGGTATTCAGGCGCTACGCGATGTTCCACCATAGTGATGCAATCGTTTACCGGGCAAACAATCTGGCATAAGTTGCAACCCACGCATTCTTCTTCCTTGATGGTATAGGTATTGTACGGGTCCCCTTTTACGATATTGATTGATTGATGCGAAGTGTCTTCACAGGCTATATAACAGAGCCCGCAGTGAATACATTTATCCTGGTTGATACGCGCGATATGGTGAAAGTTGATGTCGAGGTCTTCCCAATGTGTGATGGTGCTGACTGATTTACCAATAAAGTCTTCCAGTTTTTCAAATCCCTTTTCCTCCATCCAGTTGGTCATTCCCTCAATCATGTCTTCCACAATCCTGAAGCCGTGGTTCATGGCGGCCGTGCATACCTGCACATTGCTGGCGCCCAGCAACATGAATTCCACCGCGTCTTTCCAGGTACTGACACCGCCAATGCCTGATATGGGCACTTTATTGGTAACCGGGTTCTGCGCGATGCTGGTGAGCATTTTCAGCGCAATCGGCTTCACGGCCGGGCCGCAATACCCACCGTACACACTTTTACCGGCCACATAAGGGTTCGGCACAAAAGTATCCAGGTCAACACCGGTTATGGATTGAATGGTGTTGATGAGCGACAACCCATGGGTGCCCGCTTCCACAACGGCTTGCCCGGTGGGCACTACGCTGTGTACATTCGGCGTTAGTTTTGTGATGACCGGTATTGTTGCTTTTTCCATGACCCATTCCACCACCATACGGGCGATCTCGGGGTCTTGTCCAACCGCTGCACCCATGCCTCTTTCCGTCATGCCATGCGGGCAACCGAAATTCAGTTCAAAGCCATGCGCGCCTGTGTCTTCCACTTTCTTAATCAGTTCATACCAGCTCTCCCTATTATTATCCGCCATCAGCGATACAATCATGGCACGGTCAGGAAAAAGTTTAATACATTCTTCAATTTCACGGAGGTTGATGTCAAGCGGCCGGTCGCTGATCAATTCAATATTATTAAACCCGAGCAAACGTTTATTGGCATTGTATAGTGCCGAGTAACGTGATGACACATTCTTCACCTGCGACCCAAGCGTCTTCCACACCACACCGCCCCATCCGGCTTCAAAAGCGCGGAGCACATTGATTTTTTTATCCGTTGGCGGGGCGCTGGCCAGCCAAAAAGGATTGGGGGATTGGATACCCAGGAAATTAGATTGTAATGATGGCATATGAATCTTGTTGATTGGTCATTAATTTGTATGTTGTCTTGTACCGATACGGATAGCTTGATCATTCAATTGGCATACCCAGGAAACGCAGGATCTGCATGGCCCCGTCTTTACCCGCCTGAACGGCATCCACCACTTCCTTACCGCCATTCACGCAATCGCCACCGGCAAAAACATTTGATATGTTGGTTATTGCCTGGTCTTTCACCCGGACCTTGCCGCCTTGTTCATCCAATCCCGCATTCTTTACCAAGTCAACAAAAGGCATTTGTCCGGCCGCCTTGATCACCATGTCCACATCAAGGCTAAATGTGTCACCGGTAGCCACAGGGGCACGGCGCCCACTGGCATCCGGTTCGCCCAATATCATCACATCCGCTACAAGGCTGATCACCTTGCCGTCGCGCCCAATCACCTCCTTTGGTGCAGCCAGCCAGATCACCTTGCAACCATCCAGCATGGCGATATCAAGTTCCTTCTGCGTACAGGGCATTTCATCCTTTGTTCGTCTATACAAAATCGTTACCTCAGCTGCGCCAAGCCTGCGGGCCTGGGTGGCCGCGTCAATGGCCGTCATGCCCATGCCAATCACCGCCACCTTATCCCCTACGGGCACCTTGTCAAATCCTTTATCGCGGATATCATAAATAAAACTGATCGCGTCCACAACCCCCTCCAGTTCTTCACCGGGGATATCGAGCCTCCTGGCCAACCCAACCCCAAATGCCAGGTAGACCGCATCAAACTCTTTCTTTAATTCATCAAGTTGGACATCCCTGCCCAGCGCCACCCCATATTTCACGTTAATACCACCAATAGATAAAATATAATCCACTTCATCCTTGCAAAAACCAGGCGTTACCTTGTAAGCGGCTATACCATAAGTCATTAAGCCTCCACCCAATTGTTCCTTTTCAAAAATTGTTACGTCTACGCCTTCCCGTGAGAGCCTGTGCGCACAGCTTAACCCTGCAGGGCCCGCGCCGATCACAGCTACCTTTTTGCCCACAGCAGGTTTCCGGTCAAACAGCTTCCAGTTTTTCTCAAGCGCCATTTCCGTGCTGTACCGTTGCAACTTCGCGATGGGGATTGGGTCTTCCTCCATCAAATTATACACACAAGCGCCTTCGCATAATTTTTCCACCGGGCAAACACGGCTGCAACCCGCACCCATGATATTGGATGCAAGGATGGTATGCGCGCTCCCTTTGATATTGCCGGTTGTGATCTGCCTGATAAACTTTGGCACATCGATACCGGTTGGACAACTCTTTGTACAAGGCGCATCGTAACAGTACAGGCAACGGTTGGCTTCCACCAGCGCGGCGTCCTTCGTTTCGAAGGGAGGATGGATGTCCTGAAAATTGGCATCGTACTCATTTGGCTTAAGCCTGTTTTTTTGAATGGGCATTCGTTTGAATCAGTTAATGGTGAACAGAAACATTTTATAACCGTGCCATCCAGATGGCATTACAATTCCACAATTTTTTCATAAGTCTCAGGCCTGCGGTCGCGGAAGAATTGCCACTTGCTGCGAACCTCATCAATCAGGTCGAGGTTAAGGTCAGCTATCAGCAATTCATCATTATCTTCCGAAGCGATCGCGAAAATTTGTCCGAGCGGGTTTACAAAATATGAGCTGCCATAAAATTTCCCCAGGTTCCATGGCGCTTCAGTTCCTACCCGGTTGATGCAACCCATGAAATAACCATTGGCTACTGCATGCGCGGGTTGTTCAAGCTTCCATAGGTACTGGCTTTGTCCGACTGTTGTTGCGGAAGGATTATACACAATCTCCGCGCCGTTCAATCCAAGGATGCGCGCACCATCAGGAAAATGGCGGTCATAACAAATATAGACGCCCACTTTCGCGTACCGGGTTTGGAATACGGGATATCCCAGGTTGCCGGGCTTGAAAAAATATTTTTCCCAGAAACCGCCGGTATGCGGGATATGGTTTTTCCTGTACTTACCAAGATAAGTGCCATCCGCATCAATCACCGCTGCCGTATTGTACAATACGCCGGCCTGTTCTTTTTCATAAAGCGGGGCGATAATCACCATCGCGTATTTCCTGGCAAGTTCCGATAGCCTGTCGGTGGTTGGGCCAGGTATAGGTTCCGCGGAAGCATACCATTTGGGGTCCTGGCCAGGGCAAAAATAGGGTGTGGTAAAAATCTCCTGCATGCATAGTATCTGCACGCCTTTCCTGCCTGCTTCTTCAATCAGCGGAATATGCTTTTGAAACATCGCTTCCTTGATATCGTCGATGCTGCCATCCCCTTCCGTTTTAGGGATGCTCATCTGTATTAATCCCGACCGGATGATCCTTGCCATATACAGGTATTTTATGTTTAAATAAAGCCTTTCACTTTTCCGCGGCGCACAAATTGCCCGTACCCTTTATCAACCAGGCATTCGTTATGATGTATCGCAAGCTTGCCCCTGAGCAATACCGTTTTCACTTTACCGGTGCACTCCCAACCTTCGTAACCGCTGTAATCCACATTCATATGATGGGTAGACGCAGAAATCACATGTTTCTCATCGGGGTCAATCAAAATAATATCCGCATCGGAACCAACAGCGATGGTACCTTTCTTCGGAAACATACCGAAAATTTTTGCGGGATTGGTACAAGCCACTTCCGCATATTTATTGAGGCTGATGCGGCCCTTTTTAACCCCTTCGCTGAACAGCAATTCCATCCTGTTTTCTATGGCAGGATGGCCATTGGGTATTTTTGAAAAATCATCCTTGCCCATTAGTTTTTGCTCCCACATAAACGGACAATGATCCGTGGCCACTACCTGCACGAGTCCCTGGTTAATGCCGGCCCACAAGGTTTCCTGGTCTTTCTTTTGACGAAGCGGCGGGCTCATCACCCATTTCGCGCCTTCAAAATCTTTTTCATAGAGTGACGCGTCGAGGATGAGGTATTGTATGCAGGTTTCCACGAAAACTTTTTGGTTGCGGCGGGTGGCATTGCGCACGGCATTGAGCGCGCCCTCGCAGGTGAGGTGCACAATATATCCCGGGCATCCCGTGTATGCGGAAAGATCGGCAAAACGGCCAGAGGCTTCCGCTTCCGTGACTTCCGGTTGAGACAGGTAATGATATAATGGAGAAAGCTTTCCCTCGCTGCGGTGCTTGTGTGTGAGGTAATCAATCATATCACCATTGGTGGCATGCACATTGATTAAACCACCGTATTTTTTTACTTCCTCCATCAACCCAACCATCTGGCGGTCATCAATCATCAACGCCCCTTTATAGGCCATGAATGTTTTAAAAGAACTGATGCCCTCGTCTTCAATCATCGACCTGATCTCCTTACGGGTGTCTTCATTGTAATCGGTTACGGCCATGTGAAAACTGTAATCACCCACGGCATTGCCCTTGGCCCTTCCATTCCATTCGTCAAGCGCAGCCCTCAGGCTGTTGCCCTGTTTTTGTAAAATGAAATCGATGACCATGGTTGTACCGCCAAATAAAGCGGCACGCGTACCTGTTTCATAATTATCGCTGCTGAATGTGCCCATGAAAGGCATATCAAGGTGTACATGCGGATCAATACCACCGGGCATAACCAATTTTCCGCTTGCATCAATCACTTCGTCGGCCTGTTCACTGAGGTTACGGCCAATCTTTCGGATGGTTTCACCCTCAATGAATATATCCGCGATAAAATCATCCGTTGCAGTGATCACGCGGCCATTTCGAATTAATACAGACATGGTATTTAATATTTTTTATTTGGACGGTACATTCCTTCGCATCAAGATAATATAAACAATGCCACTAACAAAAAAACCTACGAACCAGGCATAATGATAAAGACCGGCAATCCAACCGGGTACCTGCCCTGCATCTAGCCATTTCACCTGTACCATGAATCCCGGTATATTGGGAACTATGCCCGCGATCATGGCGACGATGGCATACATGTTATATCCTGATGAATAGCGGTATCGCCCGGCAGGATCGTACAAACCTTCGGCATCCAGTTCTTTGCGGCGGATAACAAAGTAATCCGCAATCATGATCCCTCCAATCGGCCCCAGCAAACTCGAATAAGCGATGAGCCAGGTAAAAATGTAGCCATTTGGATCAGCAATCAGTTTCCAAGGAAATATTAATACGCCAATGATGCCGGTGATATAACCGCCTTTGCGAAAATCTATGCGCGAGGGCGACAGGTTGGCAAAATCGTTGGCAGGACTCACAATGTTGGCTGCAATATTGGTAGCCAGTGTGGAAATCGCCACGGCAATCATGGCCAGGCTCACCAGCATCTTGCTGTCGAATCGTGAAGCCAGCACCAATGGGTCCCAGATGATTTCACCATAGATAATCATGGTAGCGGAAGTCACCGCGACGCCGATAAAGGCAAAAACCGTCATGGATGGGGGAAGCCCTATGACCTGTCCCTTCACCTGTGCCCGCTGGCTTTTGGCATACCGGGTAAAGTCAGGGATATTTAAAGAGAGCGTTGCCCAATAGCCCACCATGCCTGTGAGTGCCGGAAAAAAGAATGAGAAGAATGATGCGCTGTCTGTGAACTTACTGGGTTGTGACAGGATTGGCCCGAGCCCGTTTGCCGCTCGGATGGCCCAGAACGAGAGCGCCATGGCGGCGATGGGTAAAAAGATGGCTTTGAACAACAACAATTTCCGGATGCTGTCAACACCCAGGTACACTACATACATGTTCAACAACCAGAAGAGAAAAAAACAAAGCGCGGGGCCTGTTTGCAAGCCTACCGCGTCGGGGAAAATTTGCGGCCACTGATCCACTTCGGGTATCCATAACCGTAACATCTGGTAGATGGCTGATCCGCCGATCCAGGCTTGTATGCCAAACCACCCGCAGGCCACGATGGCCCTCAGCAAAGCGGGTATATTCGCGCCTTTCACGCCAAAGCTTGCCCGGGCAAAAACAGGAAATGGGATCCCGTATTTAGCCCCGGCATGCCCGTTCAGGATCATGGGTATGAGCACAATGGCATTACCCAGGAAAATGGTCAGGATGGATTGCCACCAGTTCATACCGCCTTCAATCAATGAGCTGGCCAGCATGTAAGTGGGTATGCACAAACTCATCGATATCCAGAGGGCGGCATAATTCCAGGTGTTCCAGGTTCGGCCGGATGCCGGCACCGCTGCCAGGTCTTCATTGCTGAGTACCTCCTTTGTATGGTTTGCTTGGGTCATGATAAATTATGAGGGATACCGGTCAGGAAACATGTGCATCAGCTATGCTGATGGCTTCACTGATAATGGCCAAGCCTTCATCTATCTGCTCTTTCGTTACACAGAGAGGTGGGGCAATGAATATATAACTCCAGCGCACAAACGTGTACATGCCGAGCTCTTTGATTTTTGCCGCCACCTGATTCATAACGGCCATTTCATCAGGACCGGCATTGAATGGGGCCATGGGTTCTTTACTTTGCCTGTTCTTAACCAATTCAATACAACCCAGCAAACCCCTTGTGCGGAAATTGCCGATAGAAGGATGCATTTGCATCAATGCATTCACACGCTCAGTGACATAATCACCCATGGCAGCAGCATTTTCGATCAGGCCTTCATCTTCATACACATGCAACGTTTCCAAAGCGGCCGCGCAACTCACCGGGTGCGCGGAATAGGTAAGCCCCAGCGGCAGCATCTGGTCGTCGTATTTGGATGCAATACGGTCTGATACCATCAGGCAGCCAAAGGGCAGGTAGCCGCAGGTAAGCCCCTTTGCCATCGCGATCATATCCGGTATGATGCCATGATGTTCGAAGCCAAACCATTTTCCCGTGCGGCCAAAGCCACTCATCACTTCATCCATGATCAATAATATACCATGCTTGTCGCATATACTTCGTACCGCTTTCAAATACCCTTCGGGATATTGCAGGCAACCGGAAGAACCCGATTCGCCTTCGAGCAGGATGGCCGCGATATTGCCCGGGCCTTCATACGCGATGATCCTTTCCAGTTGTGATACCGACTCACGCAGCAGATTCTCTTCGCCATATTCCCAGCGATAGAAATACGGGAGGTCGAAATGCACAAAATTTGGCGCCTGTTGCGCGTCCACAGGGAGTTTGCGCGGGTCGCCGCTGGCGGTCATGGCCCCGTTTGAAGAGCCATGGTATGATTGGTAACGGGTGAGTATTTTATGCCTGCCGGTGTACAAGCGTGCCAGTTTGATGGCATTTTCAATTGACGTAGCGCCGCATAGCGTAAAAAATGCCTTGTTGAGGTCGCCCGGGCAAATAGACGCGAGTTTTTTTCCCAACTCACCGCGCACTTTGGTTACACAGCTTGGGGTGACATACGCCACTTCCTGCATCTGCTTCATAACGGCATTGGTTATACGCTGATTGCCGTGGCCGATATTGACATTCATCAGGCCCGACGAAAAATCAATATACTTTTTACCATCATGATCGTAGAGGTAAACGCCTTCGGCATATTTCACGGCGATGGGCGCCACGCCTTTTTGCTTGCTCCAGCTAAACAGCGTGTAATCCTGGTTGTTCCGAATGATTTCGGCCGTTTCGGAAGCGAGGGATGTTGCAGACATATTCGTTAATTAAAGGTGATCAGAAATTATGTAATGAATATCAACTCATCCAGTTGATGCCCGCGGCGGGGTTCCACTTGGTGGTGCTCTTTTTGAGTTTTGTCCAGAACTCGATGGAGCTCTTTCCCGTGATATCGCCTACACCAAATTTGCTTTCATTCCATCCCCCGAATGAGAATGGTTCGCGGGGTACAGGCACACCTACATTCACACCGATCATGCCGGCGCTGGCTTTTTCGATAATGTATCGCGCCAGTCCGCCATTTTGCGTGAACACGCTGGCCGCGTTGCCGTAAGGATTGCTGTTTTCAATAGCCAGGGCTTCATCCACCGTATTGGTACGCATAATGGAAATGACCGGCCCGAAAATTTCCTCCCGGGCAACCGACATTTCAGGCCGTACATAATCAATCACTGTGGGGCCTACATAGGTGCCATTCTCTTTTCCCGGTACACGGGCATTTCGTCCATCCACTAAAATCCTAGCGCCCTGTTGTTCGGCTTCCGTGATGTATTTTTCAATGCGCGCCTTCGCTTCCCCACTGATAACCGCGCCCAGGTTTTCGCCGGGTACAATCTTCCTGGCTTCATCGCATATCTTACTGACGATATGGTCTACCGGGCCTACGGCCAGCATCGCGCTTGCCGCCATGCAGCGTTGGCCGGCACATCCACTCATTGACGCGGCTACGTTCTGGGCCGTCATTTCAGGGATCGCATCAGGTAATACCATGAGGTGATTTTTTGCACCACCCAATGCCAGGCAACGTTTGAATTGAGCAGTTGAACGCTGGTACACGATTTTGGCTACTTTGGTAGAACCTACAAATGACACAGCCTGGATGCCCGGGTGGTCGCAAATGGCTTCCACCATGGTGGCATCGCCATGCACTACATTAAACACCCCATCAGGCAGGCCCGCTTCCTTCAATAATTCCGCGAGGCGCATGCAACTCAGCGGCACTTTCTCCGATGGTTTCATGATCATGCAATTTCCCAACGCAATGGCATTAGGGATTGTCCAGTTAGGCACCATGCTGGGAAAATTAAAAGGCACAATCGATGCCACCACGCCCAATGGCGCATGTTCGGTGCGGCATTCCACGCCCCTGCTGACTTCCAGCACTTCGCCCGTTACCAGTTGAGGCAAAGAACAGGCGAACTCCGTGAGTTCAACCGATTTCTCAATTTCAGCGACAGACTCGCTGTATGTTTTTCCATTTTCCTCGCTCACCAGTTTGGCGAGTTCGTCCATATGTTTTTCCAATAAATATTTATAGCGGAAAAAAACCTGTACCCTTTCCTTAATCGGCGTGTGGCTCCATGCATGAAAAGCGGCCTGTGCCGCAGCTACTGCCTGGTTTAACTCATCGGCACCCGACATTGGCACTACGGATAAATGCGTGCCATCCACCGGCGAGTGTATGTCGAGGCTGCGTGTGGAGGCCGAATCCACAAAACGGCCATTGATAAAATTCTGAACCTTATTGTATTTCATACCCATTTTAATTACCTATTTTTTAGAATGATAAGTAGAAAAATAAAAATAATGTATTTTTAGTGATAATTAATACATTTTTTGCACAAACAGATTTCACCATGCATGAACAGGAAGCCACGGGGCCTGACCCTTTAGACATAGACATCCTGCGGTGTTTGCAGGAAGACGGGAGGATGTCGCTGACGGTGATGGCTGAAAAACTGGAAGTATCGATCGGTACGGTTCGCACGAGGCTCAATAAACTGATTGAAGACGGGACCGTCAGCATTATTGGCCGTGTTGACCCCGACAAGGTAGGCTTTCACTGCTATGCGCATATCGCGGTTTTTGTGAGGCCCGCGATGCTGAAGGAGAAAATTGCAGCCAGGATCAGCAAATTGCCGGAAGTTAGTTTCCTCGCCATGACTTCGGGGGATTATGACCTGGAAGTGGATGTAATGTGCCGAGATAATAACCACCTGGTAGAATTTGTGAACCGCATCAGTGCGATTCAAGGTGTTCAGCAAACGAAGACTACATTATACTTTAAGGTATATAAATACGCGCAACCCGACCTGAATTTATTGCAGCAAAAAGCCGGGCGTTGATACACCCGGCCTTCATTTATTTGATATGTTATGGCTTAACCATTGATGTTGTTTTCTTCCATGCGCCATTCTCCAAACTGAGTTCATATACGCCCGGTGCCAGTCCGGAAGGTAAGCTGATCCTTACCTGGGCCGACTTGCCCTGTGTATGTTGGTAGCGGCTGCTGAATACCACTTGCCCCTGGTGGTTCATTAAACGCAGATGATAAGGCCCGTTGGGGATATCCTGCAAACGAAGCGATACATCTTGCGACATAACCGGGTTTGGAAATACTGTAATAGATCCGTTTGCCTGCTGTTGATCCATACGAACTACTGGCAATAATTCAGCATTGGGTGCAGGTTCTGGCACAGGTTCGCCAAATACAATCACCAGGCGGTCTGCACGGGATGACCCTTCCTGCCCGTCCACAGTAAACTGATAGCTAAAGCTTTCATCAGACATGGGGATGCTGACAGATTTCATTGTATAACGGTCATATATAAACGCTTTAACAGAGAGACCTGACAATTGGGATGGGATCAGCTCCAATATATATGCAGCCGGCTTTAAGTGCTGCATTTGGATATGCAGGCTGTCGCCCGCTTTGGGCATTTTCCTTCTTTCAATCGACAAATCCTTTCCGTTTCGCAACAGGGAAATGGATTCCGCGTCTGCAGGGAGTTTGCCGGCGTCATCCGGGCCCGCTTCCTGCAGGTATTGGTCATCAAATTGAACCAGCGCCGCATCCAATAATGCGTTGCCCCCGGCTTCCATTAACCGGATATCTATTCCACGCGAACGGCGGGCCTGGCGGCCAAACCATTGATCACTGCCAAGGTCAGTTTTATCGGATTCTTTTACCGTAATGATGCCCGGGTTGCTGCCGTCAGCAGATTCAATCAGGATCGCTTCGCCACTGGGGATATACTGGCTTACCGGGCTTGCCGATGCGGTGAAATCGTACGACATTGTCTGGCTGTTCCAACTCGCAGTGACATATCCTCCCAAACCATTTGAACCGCTCAGCTTAGGGTCCCAGATGTAAAAAGTATTCTTGACATTATTTTTTGTGAGGGTTTCAAAATTGATGGCAGAGGCATAGGGATTGCCAAAAACAGTGAAGCCGCTGGCGTTCACGGGATATGTTTTATTACCCGTATTCACAGTTCCTTTTACGCGAAGGGTTGTGGATGTTACCGCTGCGTTATTGCCATCATTCAGGTTGATACCCCTGTTGCCCCTGATGTACAGCATATAGCCCGTGTATGAACCAATGGGCGCATACGTGCCGGGATTAGCGGGCAGGTTGATGAATGAATTGCTTGATGCCCGGTACACCTTCATGGATGCGGAATTGGTAGGGCTCTGATCAAAACCATTGGCCGCGATGCCTCCGGTGATATGCACACCATAACCCGGGTTTGGGTCGCCGGGACCGAAATTTTGATTGGTGGAACTTTCCTGCCAGGCCTGGTTGATGCTAACCGACATGCCGTTGGCGATAGGCGCGCTCAGAAATCGCCAGGCTTTGCGTGCCGGGATGAACCGCTCTATGCTTACCTGGCCATTAATAAATGCAGTAGCATTCCCTGACCCATCCACCGGTAAGGGTGCGATACGGGCTGTTCCGTTGGCAGTTGATTTTAACACCAGGTTATTATTTGTTTCGAGGGTTTTGCCGTCATATAAGGTTAAGGTTCCGGTAATGGTATCGGTACCCAGCAGGCTGAGGTTGTTTTGCACCTGCAGGTTCATGATTTTGTTTCCGGTGAAAGCCTCATCGGGTATACTTTGCGGGTTACTGCCATTCATGCCGATGGTTCCTTCCGCAGCCTGTAAAATACCATCATTGTCAATGGCTCCGGCTATATTCAATGTACCGTTTTGTACAAGCAGGGAAGCCCCATTTTGCACAACGATATCTTTTACCTGGCCTGTTTGGCCAGTTAATACTGGGTACTGCCGGCCCGGCTGCAGTGTTGATGGGATTTCGGCATCCACAGAAGCATCAGGTAATCCGCCGCGCCAGTTCATCGGATCAAACCAATTATTGGTCATCGCGTTTCCATGCCAAATATGACGGCCCAATTTTTCGCCTACGGCAAACTGGCCAAAGGAAACCAGGTTATTGGCCGTGATGCTATTGGATTGCTGATTGGCAGATGTCAAAATCGTCCATGCGGAACCGTTATACAATCCTGATTTGAAAATTGCCGTGTTGGCGCCGGCGTCAAGGTCCGGATCCTGCCAACCAAAACTGGCATCAGCCTGTGTAAACATCAGGGACTCTTCCTGTACTGTCCAGTTGATATTTACCGAATGTGCATCATCTATACCTGAATAATCGATCGCGCTATGGTCGGCGCCATCAGCCCTCGCCATGACATATCCTGATGAGGATACCTGTTGAAATAACAGGCTGACTGGTGCAAAAGAATTTTGGGTGCCAATAGCGAAATCAACTGATTGCGCATTGCCTGTTGGCACAAATCGTTTCATATTTCCAATCACCCATCCTGTATTACTTGCCTGTCCACTAAGGGCTGCATTGGCATGCATAATAACTTTATTGTTTCCTGTTGAAATTTTCCCTTGCAGGAATTGCAGGGCATGAGAAATTGCAACATCATTAACGAGGTTAACAATACCGCCTGGCTTGTTGATCCTCATCCTGGGCACTGTATCGTTTACGCGTACCTGTTGGTTTACCGGGCCATTCCATTCGTATGTGCCGTTCGCGCCGGAAAACGTCCCTCCAGTCATATTCATATCACCGGATATAACATGCGTAACGGTGGCCGTTCCCGTATTCAGGTTGCCGTTGTCCATGCTGAATGTTCCCCTTACCGTAAAAGACTGCAGCGCATTTTTATTTCCGCTGCCTGTTATGTAAAGGTTTCCATATTGCTGCGCTGAAATGGTTTGGTCTGAGCCATAATATTGTACGCTGCTGTTGAGGTCTATATTCCTGGTTTGAAAGTTGGCAGGGAAATTATTCAAGCCAGACAAACGCAATGTGGTTCCAGCAGCGAGTTGCAGTTCGCCCCCGGCAACTGTCGCTGCACGGTTCGCCGTGAAGGTACCAAGGTCAAGGGTTCCAGCCTGAACCAGGATTTTTCCGTTAGGATTGTTTTTGCCATACAACAGCGGCAGGTTACCTGATAATGTTTTGATACTACCACCTGAAATAATGAGTGTGGAGTATGCAAATGCGTTACTGATGGTTTGGTCTGTTGTCGCGGAAGCATAATCTACGGTTGATCCGGCGTAAAAAGTAGTGCGCCCGCTGAAATTGAAATTGTCGGAAAAATTGGCGCCATAAACCAATAACCTGGCAGTTCCATTGATTTTATTGTTGATTCTGGATGTCAGGCTGAACATGGGCGATTGCCCGGGATCAATGGTGCCATTGATGGTTAGTACACTACCCAGGCTGTCGACGACCACATGGTTTTGCAATTGGATATTAGTACCCGCATTGGTGGTTAGTCGCCTGAAAATGCTTATCTGGCTGCCGCCAATTACCTGGTTGATTCCCTGGAAAATGATGCGGGATGAGGTAGCCATTGACCGGTAGTCGCCATCATTGATCCAGTTCCCGGAAAGAAAAATGGTTGAGCCGGGGTGAAGCACTGTGGCTTGTGGATGTATGGTAAAATTGTTTTGTACGGTAAGGTGCCGGGAAAGGGTCAGGGTAACAGGTACTGAACTGCCCACTGTGATTGACTTACAGGTTGAGGCTATATTAACTTTAGGCTGGAAGCTACCGGTGAAATGGGCATCGCCCACAAATACGTCTTTGCTGGAATCGGGCAAGCCGTTCGTCCAGTTTAACACCTGGTTCCAGTTAGCGTTCACGGTTCCTTTCCAACTGGTTGATTGAGCCAATCCGGTTGAGGAGATAAATATCACCCACAGGCATAGAATGACCGATTTTTTCATGGGATAATTAGTTAGGGTACGTATTATATTAGATAGTAACGTAAAGGCCATTAAAAAATTATCCTTAAAAAATAAAAAAACCTTCCGGTTGGAAGGTTTATGT
>DDTB01000013.1 GCA_002343985.1 Chitinophagaceae bacterium UBA2375
AGTCCTTGTTCAGTATTAATACAAACTGAATGGATCATACTAAAAACTCCCGTCTGCCGACGGGAGTTTTTTTATAGCCTTTACCTAATTTTGCGCCCTTACCATTTTCAGCCATCTAAAACTGATTGTATGCTTCACACAATTGCCAGTATCATGGGATATGTAGCTTCGCTATTGCTGGCTATTTCACTAATGGTGAATAACGATTTAAAATTCCGGTGGTTGAATACGTTCGGATGCCTTAGTTTTATTGTGTATGGCGTACTGATCAACGCCATGCCCGTAATACTGACCAATAGCCTTTTGCTCCTGATCAATTTCATTTACCTGGTGAAATTGTACCGGGCTGTGGAAATATTTGACCTGATTGAATTCACGGGTAGCGAGAGCCTGGTGAAAAAATTCTTACAGTTCCATCATGATGATATCCAAAAGTATTTTCCCGGCTTTCAAACCGATTCAGATCCCGGTTATTTGCGTTTTGTGGTGCTGCGCGACCTTGTGATTGCGAATATGTTTGTGGCTAAAATTGATGAGCAGGGAAACGCGGAAGTGATGATGAATTACACGGTTCCTAAATACCGGGATTATAAGGTTGGCAAATTTATATTCGACCGCGAAAAGACATTCATGTTGTCGAAGGGTGTGTCTCAAGTCATTTACAGAACAGTTGCCAATAAAAAGCACCTGGCATTTTTAAAAGTGATGGGCTTCAGGGAAACTGAAACCAGCTCCGGAAAATGTTTTACTAAACATATCGCATAAAATAAAACCCCGCTTGTAGCGGGGTTTAGTATGTCATGTATCTTGTTGCTTATTTGAACTCGGCACTTACGGTGATGGTAGGTTCTTTCGCAACTTTTCCGGCTGCGATGGCTTTCCCTGTAATATCATAGTCGGCCAGTTTCACAGTAAACTCAGTTGTTGCGCCAATGATTTTTTGTCCAACCACGATATTCGCTTTCGTGCTTACTGGCTTGGTAACGCCGTGCATGGTCAGTTCGCCTTCTACATTAGCGGCATAAGTACCTTCCTTGCTGAAATCGATCGCGTCGAGGTTGGTGATTTTTCCGTTAAATGTTGCAGTAGGGAATTTATCTGAATTCATCCATCCTTCATCGTTGAAATGCTCCTGGATTTTAGGATTGCTGAAAGAAAAACTTTTAATGCTGGCTTCAAAAGCGATGGTACCTTTTTTAGTATCCATCATGGCAATCACCGTTTTGTTTTCAGCCTTTGGGAGATTGTCGATTGGGGTTGTAGCATCAAAATTGATCACCGCTGAAGTGGTGGTCCTTTTCTGGGCCTGTACCTGGACCAGGGAAAAAGCCATGAGTGCGAGGAGAATTGTTTTTTTCATAATTGTGTTGTTTGTGATATGATTGTTGAGTTTTTGCTATATCAAATCCCGGGCCGTTTATTCAATTACGCACCTTTTAAACGTGATGGATTCCGTTTCCAGGATATTGCTGAAGGTTCCCCCGCTGCAGGAACCTTTTATCTTTACTGCATCGCCTTCTTTGAGTGTTGCCGCCTTTACCTGTTGTTCTGGTTGAAGGGCGAAAATAATGTATGAACCCGTTGTACTGTCCGACATTTTGATATTAATGCTGCTGTCGGCTTTTTCTATTGAAGAAATCAGCCCGGCAACTGATATGATTTTCTCCGTATACTTCGCATTGGCCTGTTTCTCATCAGCCAGGAACTCTTTCATAAAGGCATCAGCCTGTACAGAAAAATCAGCTTTTACAGTGGCCGTGTCATCAAATGTCAAGGTAAACAGGTACCAGGCAATTGCGATACCAATGAGCGCCAGTACCGAACCGGCAACCAATAACTTCTTCTTCAAACTCCAGGCTTTCTTTTCCACTAGCACAGTTTTACATTAAGTTAAGACACAAATATACAATGTTTGAACATTGAATATACTTAATAAATTGTTATCATTTGAAATCAAGTTACCGCATAGCATTACAAATATTCACGTAGAATGTTTAACTTTTCCAAATACCGGGAGTCTAATGAATAAAGAAATGGGTAAACATGTCAAGCATTTTATTCTTGTTTTTTGGGCATTCATTGGCCCAACCCTATCGATTATGGCACAAACCAAAAACATACCTGATTCAGCCCAATACAGCGCCCTGTTGATGTTCCAGAGCGTTTGCTGCGGTGTGCCGGACCAGGAGCCTTTAGACAAATCCATTCGTGCTTTTATAAAGAAAGAAAAACTGGCATCCGTCAGGGCCTGGAAAATTGGCCCCATGGGCCGCGAGGGGGAATATTACCTGGTGTTTGACCTGAGGAAATGGCCTGACAGCCGGCGTAACGCATTCATAAATATCTTACGTACCGTTTCTGATCAATTAAAAGATCCAGGGCATGTGAGTTTTGAAGAAAATTATATGATCCAGAAGGTTGATTTACCCGGCCGGGCAACTATGGAACCAATCTCCTGGTGACATGAAACAAAACAGCCATCCCGAAGAATGGCTGTTTGATTATTGATCTTTTAATTCTTCCTACTTCTTAAAGATCTCCGCGAAAAATGCTTTCATATCATTCCATGAGCTGCTGTCGGCTGCTGCCTGGTAAGCAATAGGCAGGTTAAACTTTTTTCCCATTTCAGAAGCATTTGGATTTGAAAACGCATGGGTGGCTCCAGGGTAAGCTTTGAATGTATACTTCGCGCCAATGGAGTCCATTTGCTTTTTGAAAGCTTCCACTTCGGTTGCGGGAACCAGGGGGTCTGCGTCGCCATGACAAACCAGTATGGGCGCCTTCAACAAATCCTTGTTCGCCGGCACCACATTCAGGTTACCGTGGAAGCTCACCACCCCTTTGAGGTTTTCACCGAGTTTCGCCATGTTAATCACCTGGGCTCCGCCAAAGCAGTAACCGATGGCAGCAATTTGATTGGTATCGGCTTGCGCGAATGTTTTGACTTTGTTCATGGCAGCATCGAATCGCTTGAGGGCCATGGCTGGGTCTTTATAAAACGGCGTGGCCAATTGCCCTGCCTGGTCGGGGTTATCCACCGTTTGGCCATTGCCATACATATCAACCGCCAATGCCAGGTAACCCAATGAAGCCAGGTCACGGGCGCGGCGTTTTGCATAATCATTCAAGCCCCACCACTCATGTACAATCAGCACCACTGGCCTTGTACCGCTGATATTTTCATCATAGGCCATGAAGCCTTTCATCGCAACGGTATCAGATGCATACTCGACCACTTCTTCTTTTATAACGGGTGTTTTAGGCCCTTCCTGATCAGCCTTCGCAGCGTCGCTTTGAGAACCTCCGGAGCAGGCGCTGAACAAAACTGATCCTGCTATCGCGAGGAGCAACATGGATGCATTCATTTTTTTCATGTTATATTTTTTTAATGGTTTATCTGAATTTTTAGTAAAAGAGTCATACAACAACAGAAATACCAATCAGTTCATAACCGCTTCCAAAATTTCCTTTATCTCCGCCCAACAGGCATCCAGTAATATGATATGTTCTTTTAAAAAAGCGATGATCTCCGGCCAATCATCCTGGCGCATCAGGTCTGCATCAGGCAAATCCTTGTAAATACATGACATCATTCTTCCATATTCATCCTGCACCTGGTCTTCCCAAACCCAGTCATCACCAATGGTTGCTTCTATCATGCTGCGCATAGTTTTCAATTGCTTCATCCATCGCATGCGTTCTTCCGGTTCTTTGTGGGTGATCTCAATGGCCACCCTTGCAGCATGGCGGCCCGCATCCAACCTGAAATACAGGTTTCGAAAACCTGTTTTATAATTCACCCAGTTTGGCTGGCCCCCAAATGCAGACGGAACAGGCCGCATATATTGCCCGAATGCCGTCCAGAATTTCTGCTGTTTGTCTGCCAGTTCTTTTTTGCTGTACATCAGATCAATTGAACAATACAAAATCAGGCCTTCGGATGAAATTGGTATTATACCTGAACCGCACATTCGTGCTAAACTCCACTTTCCAGTTATCCGTACCCGGCTCAACCCTGGGGAAATAATACCCGCGCAATTCTATGGTCCCGAAAACCAGGTTTTCGTTTCGTGTCCGGATGCCTCCACCGAGCGCGCTGTAACCGGTTGTTTTCTTAAACGGCTCACCCTGCGGACGAAGGAAACTAACATCGGTGAAAACGAATGGGGCCATACGGAAGCCTAAGATTTTATTGGTATTAAAAAAAACAGATTCGAGTTTGATTGTTGTGCGTTCATCAGATGGTCTGAACAACCCCCGTACATAAGGCAATGCAAAATCACTTTGTAACAATAATGGAGGGTTCAGCAACGGATTGATGCGCTTTGAATAATTTAATGTGATGAAATTCCTGTTCAGCCAATGGCTGTTGATCCAGCGCAAGCGGGTGAAATGGTCAACATTGAACAATAAACTCATATCCTGGAATTTGCCCAATGATGGCTTGAAGCCACCCAGCCTGAACGTGTACATATTATACATACCCTTCTTCGCGTAAAAACTCCCCTCTCCTTCTATACCGTAATACCATCGGCGGGCGCCTTCCTTGTTCGTCCAGCCCGTGGTGACACCCGCATGGAAACCAACTGGCAAATCCTCAAAACGGCCAAAGCCATAAATGAATTTTGTTTTATAGAAGTTCTGCCGGTAAATATTGTATTGCAACAGGAAGCCATTGATATTGGCGTAATTGAAGTTATACTCCGTTTGGTACTTCTGCGGAATTTGCCCGAAATGTGTATAAAATCCCCTTCCCGCGATAAAATGCCGGATGCGCTTTTCGTTATCGGTACTTTTTTTGCGGCCAAAACCAACATTGTACCCTAACCACAAGTCGGCATCTACATAACGGTAACGCGCAAACGCTTTATACACCGAATCCGGAGAATACGCGTTGCTTGTCATGTGATAAGCCATCGACACGGCCCCCGTCCATTCTGTATACCTTGTGATCAGGGGTTTTTCGATAGACGTGTACACACTGTTTTCTTCCCGCCTCCCATTTACAATCGCCGGGTTGAACGTGGTGAACCCTGTTCTCCAGTTCAGGAGCGCCTTGCGCCTGCGCATACTCCTGCGCACCAGTTCCGCTCCCACACCATAGCCCGGCTGCCTGTCTTTATCATAAAAACCCCTAAGGGCCAGACGCGTACCATGCCCGCCGAGGTTATCTTCACTTACTTCAAACCTGGCTTTATCTACACCGCTTGCAGAGATGCTTCCGCCCAGTGAGAATACATCTTTGGTAATGACAATCACATCCACCATGCCCGGTTCAACAGGCGATTCAAATGCAAGGATTAACGCGTCCTGGATATAGCTTTGGTCGCGCAGAAAACGTTCGTTATCCGATACCAGTAAAGGGTAAAAAACATCGCCTTCCTTAAAAAATAAATTTCGCCGGATTAATCGTTCCCTTGAATTTTTATGCAGCGCATTCGCGATGCTGATCCCGATATTCTTGCGCACATAAGTGGTATCATAAATATTCCGGTTGAAAGCCAATGGCATGATTTCAATGGAATGGATGCGCTTGCCCATCAGGGTATCATAGGGCAGCGCCACTTTGGCCGGGGCTTCCTGCGGATAACTGTTCCGGGTGATGCTCCTGCCCAGTTTACCAAGCAAGCCTTTTTTCTTTGCCAGGAAAAATGTGTCCCTGTCGTGGCTGGCATCCTGTTGCGCCAGGCTGGTTAAGGGCAATACAATACAAGCGAGGATCAATAAGCAGCTTAGTTTCATTCAGGGGTCGTTTACAACCCTTCAAAGATAAATGAAATGAGGGGTTTTGCGGAAGCCTTAATCTGCTTCGGGCGACATGGCCGCCTGTTTCATCCTGGTAGCCGTTTCCTTACCCAGGTAAACTTCGATGCGCTGGTGCATGAAATAAATCAATGGCGTCAACAGCAATGCCACCGTGAATTTATATGCGTAATTCACCAGTCCAATGGCCAGCACGCGCTGAAAACTCCAGTCTTTGCCAATATGAAAAGCGATGTACAAAACAATAAAACTGTCGATGAACTGCGAGACCAGCGTTGAGCCGGTTGCCCTGAGCCAAATTTTCTTTTCACCGGTCCTTTTTTTGATTTGGTGGAAGACCATCACGTCAACCACCTGGCTCACCAAAAATGCGGTCAGGCTGCCGACAATGATCCACATACCTTGTCCGAAAATGCTGTTAAAGGCCTTCGACATATCCGGAACACCGTCCTGCACGCCGGTACCGTACCAGAAATCGGCGGGTGGTACCGCCATCGCCACATAAAACATCACAAACGCGTAAGAGATCAATGCCACGGCAATGTACGTGATCCTTCGCACAGCTTTGGGGCCAAAGTATTCGTTGATGATATCCGTCATCACAAACTCAAGGGGCCACAACAATACGCCACAGGTGAGGCTCAGCGCCAACCCCGGTTCGCCCAGCAGGGAAAAACTCAAGGGCTCAGAACCCAATAATTTTTCGAGGGAAAATATTTTGATGCCGATACATTCCGCGATCAGCGCGTTGGCTACAAAAAACGCGGCGAATACCACAAAGAGTTTTGTGGCCCTGTCTTGCAATATATTCCGGATCATGGGCTTGGTTTACTTTGATAAGAACTGCACATACAACTGGCAGGGAAACAGGATCAAGTTAAACCAAACAATCCACCTGGGCAACCGGTTCAGTGAACCTCTGAAATACCAGGTGATGGCGGCAATCAAAAATGCCAGGTTCAGGATGATGGCCCCATAACCCAGGATCACGATGGTTGCCTGTAAAGGCTGGAAGCCAATGAGCCCATCGAACGAACCTTTCGCGCGGCGCGCCTGCTCCACCGCCCTTAAAATGACGGTGATGATGAAGCAGATATTGCAGATAACGGTGAGTCGTGCAAAGAAGCGCAAGGGATTTGATGGGGTTTTAGGATTTACTAATTATAAAAAATATCACAGCAATAATTATGATTCATGCTACCCGCCTGTCCTGCCCGTTAGCATCGGCACAAATGAAAAAGCGGTGAAGGCTTCCTCTTTCAGGCTTCCGTCGGGGAGTTTGGTGAGGCGGTGCATCCGTTGCTTTTCGCCTTCATCGAGCGGCACCACCATCATCGCGCCAATCTTCATTTGGTCAACCAGCTTTGGCGGAATAAAAGGCGCCGCGGCAGTGATGATGATTTTATCGAAGGGAGCGAATGTTGGAAGCCCTTCAAAGCCATCTCCATAAAAAAATTTGATTTGCGGGTATTTGGCTTTGAGTACAAAATGCTTATTCGAATCAAATAGCGCTTTTTGCCTTTCGATGGTATAGACTTGTGCGCCGAGTTCGGCGAGCACACTGGCCTGGTAAGCGCTGCCCGTTCCGATTTCCAAAATCTTTTCACCCGGCTTCACTTGCAACAATTGCGTTTGAAAGGCAACGGTATATGGCTGGGAAATGGTTTGTCCTTCTGCAATGGGGAAAGCCCTGTCTTCGTATGCGATCCTGTCGAGCGCGGTGTCTAAAAAATAATGCCTCGGTATCTGGTTGATGGCCTGCAACACTTTTTCATCGCTGATGCCCTTTTCCCTCAACCCGTCAACCAACTGTTTGCGAAGCCCTTTGTGTCGGTACGTATCTTCGAATTTTCTCATAGCTGTGTGCAAGATAAAAAAATGCCGGATAAACCCGGCATGATCATTTTGTGGAACCTTGCTTTTATTGCAATTTCATCTCTTTGATGATGCGGGCAATGCGTTCATCAAGCTCCTTTTCCGTTTGATGAAAAGCGGAAGGCGATGAAAGTTTTGTTTGCACACTGAAATAGAATTTAATCTTGGGCTCTGTGCCGCTTGGCCTTGCCGATATCCTGGATCCGTCATCCAGCAAAAACTGCAGCACATTGCTCTTCGGCAAATCGATTTTCCATGACTCGCCCGTTTCCAGGTTTTTGCCAACTTGTTTTTCATAATCCAGCAATTCTTTTACGGCCACGCCATCGAGTGATGCGGGCGGCTGGCGGCGGAACATTTCCATCATCTCCGCGATTTCCGCGGCGCCATTCATGCCTTTCTTTGTGATGCTCACCAGGCTTTCCTTGTAAAAACCATATTGCATGTACAAGTCAACCAGTTTCTGAAACAATGACCTACCCTTGTTTTTTTCATAAGCCGCCATCTCACACAAAATCGTCACCGCGCTCACCGCGTCTTTATCGCGGATATCATTGCCGATCATCAAACCAAAACTTTCTTCTCCGCCGATCACATAATTTTCCCTGCCTTCCTTTTCACGGATCATGGAAGAAATCCATTTGAAACCGGTCAGCACATTGTAACAACTCACGCCGTTGGCTTTCGCGATCTCATCGATCATATCGGTGGTTACAATGGTTTTGATCACCATATCGTTGGGCTTGGCAATGCCCTTCACACGGCGCGCTTCAATCATATAATTAAACGCGAGCAGGGCTGTTTGATTTCCATTCATGAGGATCCATTCGCCTTTATCGTTTTTGATGCCAATTCCCACACGGTCTGCATCCGGATCTGTGCCCAGCAAAATATCAGCATCCAGTTCTTTGGCTTTGGCCAGGCCAATGCTCATGGTTTCCGTTTCTTCCGGGTTCGGGTAAATCACGGTCGGGAAATTACCGTCGGGCTTGCTTTGTTCTTCCACCACATGCACGTTGGTAAATCCGTATTTTTTGAGCGCGGCGGGCACCATCATGATACCCGTACCATGAATGGGTGTGTATACTATTTTCAGGTCATGCTGGGCGGCACACACTTCAGGGTACACGCTTAGTCCTTTTACCATGTCGAGATAAGCTTCATCCAATTCCTTGCCTATCAACTGGATCAGGTGGTCGTTACCCGACCATTTTACTTCATCCACCGAAGCGATTTTATCTACTTCAGCGATTACGTTTTTATCATGCGGCGGCACCAGTTGCGAGCCATCGTTCCAATATGCTTTATAACCGTTGTATTCTTTCGGGTTATGGCTGGCGGTACATACCACACCGCCCTGGCAGCCCAGGTGCCTGATCGCGAAACTCAGTTCCGGCGTGGGCCGCAGGTCTTCAAACAGAAACACTTTAATGCCGTTGGCGGCAAATACATGCGCCGTGGTTTCCGCGAAATGCCGGCTGTTGTTCCTGCTGTCGTGCGCGATCGCCACTTTCACATCATCGCCAAAACATTGCTTAAGGTAATTGGCATATCCCTGTGTGGCCATGCCTACGGTATATTTATTCATCCGGTTGGTGCCCACTCCCATCACACCCCTTAATCCGCCTGTACCAAACTCAAGTGTTTTGTAAAATGCGTCAGCAAGTTCGTCGGGCTTTTCCTGCTGCAAGCGCCTGATACCTGATTTGGTTTCTTCATCGAAAGGGCCGTTGAGCCATTTGTCTATACGTTGCTGAATGATTGCCTGGTCCATAATTCGTTCGTTTTAATATCGCCAAAAATATAGTTTTCAGTCCTGATTCAGGCAAGGATCAGTTATTTTTGTTGATATGTTACCGGCTAATAATCCCGTCCCGGCTCCGGTTGTGTCACTCACTTCAACAGCCAGATCGCTATGGATCATTTTTTTTATTTTTTTTTCCCTGCAACAAACCGTTGCCCAAGACACGGCTAACGTCAATAATGGCAACCCGGCAATACCTGTTCTATCAACTTCATTTCCGGAATACCCCTACAATAAAAAAAGGGTGAAATGGGTTGCCGGGGCCAATATAGCGGGTTATGGCGCTGTGATGGCCGGCTTATACGCGGCCTGGTACAGCAATTACCCCCAGGGGAAATTTCATTTTACAAACGACCTCAAACAATGGAAGCAAATTGACAAAGTTGGCCATGTATTCAGCGCTTACGCGGGCGGTAAGGCCAGCATGGAGATGTGGCGCTGGACGGGCATAGATCGAAAAAAAAGGATATGGATCGGCGGGCTCAGCGGCGCGGCTTATTTAACGGTTATTGAAACCTTAGATGGGTTCAGCTCCCAATGGGGATGGAGCTGGGGCGATTTCGGCGCCAATATGCTGGGCAGCGGCATGCTCATCGCGCAGGAACTGGCCTGGGACGAACAAAGGATACAACTGAAATTTTCAGCCCATGTAAAATCATACAAAGACCCCGTGCTGGCGGCCCGCACACGGGAACTTTTTGGCAGCGGGACGGCTGAAAGGATTTTGAAGGATTATAACGGGCAAACATACTGGCTCAGCGTTGGGTTAAAGACACTGATACCGGAGAGCCGCCTTCCTGCCTGGTTGCAGGTGTCTGTGGGTACGGGCGCGGAAGGTATGTTCGGGGCCCGCGAAAATATTGCCATCAGTGATGAAACCGGGCTGGTGGAATTTGATCGCAGGGATATCCAACGGTACAGGCAATGGTACCTTGCACCGGATATCGACCTGACAAAAATCAAAACGAATAAAAAAGGTGTGCGTGTACTGTTGTCGATGCTGAACGTATTCAAATTCCCCACCCCGGCGCTGGAATATGGGAAAGGCAGGTTCCGCTGGCGCTGGATGATGTATTAATATTACTGCGCGCGCACCAGGCTGAGTTTTTCGGCCTGGCCTCCCCTGTTCATATTAAATACCAAACTATCGTTCGTTAGTTTTTCGATCAGCACCATGATTTCCTGCTGGCCTTCGGCTTTGGTGAACAGCATATTGTTCTCCACTTTATAAGTGCCTTTCTGCCTGGTGGCGCCGTAATCAAAAATATAATGGCCGGTTGAATCAAACTGGAAACTGGTGCCGGTTGCGTTATTTCCCGAGGGCTGGTCACCTGCTGTCCACGACACGGCCTGCCATTTTCCGACGATGAGGGTGTTATTGGTGGTATCGCCGCAGGCATGGAGCGCGGTGGCCATGATAACGGCAAGGCATACTCGAAAAATATTACGCATCATATCAACGGGTTTAAGGTTTTATTTAAGTATTTATACCACCCTCGCACCGGTTACCTCCCCATGCTCCACTTCCACAATAATATGTTCTTCAGGCGCAGTAGACACCGATAACCCTACATAATCCACCGCGATCGGGTATTGTTTATATGTGCGTTCCAGCAGGGCCAATGTTTCTACACGGGCTGGATAATGATCGAGTAATGGTTTGAGGGAATAAAGCATGGTGCGGCCGCTGTTGGCAACATCATCCACCAGCAAAATATGTTTACCGGAAAAATCCGTTTCCTCGCTGAGCCTGATCTCGCGGGGATGCTTTTTGTCAAGCCAGAGCTCAATCACTTTGATGCGGCCGGTAAAAACCGCGCCCAGGTGTTTCGCGATCGCGCGGGCGATATGAATGCCGTTTTCGCGGATGCCAATCAGGATAAGTTCTTCATTGCCCAGGTTGCGCTCGGCCACTTCCATGGCCAGCCTGTTTAATTTCCTGGCGGCTGTTTCCCTGCTTAGAATCATACGATGCAATAATAATGTGATCAATGCTGTTGAACAAAATGGTGCGGAATAAACGTGCTCCCGCGCCCTCATGCAATATTAACTATTAAATACTTTATCTTAGCCACTTCAACGCGCGATCTATGGCATATCTGCAACAAATTGCCTTTGTGGTACTAGCCGCAGCCTCCATCTGGCTCTTTGCCCGAAACATTGGCCGTATCCGGAAAAACATCTTGCTTGGCAGGGACGAGGACCTGGCCGACCAGCCCGGGAAAAGATGGAAAAACATGCTCCTGCTGGCTTTCGGACAGAAGAAAATGTTCCGCAATCCACTCGTGGCCATTTTACACTTTATCATTTATGCCGGCTTCGTCATCATCAATATCGAAGTCCTGGAAATTGTGCTCGATGGGTTACTTGGCACACACCGCCTTTTCTTCGAACCGCTTGGCGGCTTCTATACTTTCGTGATTAATGTATTTGAATGGCTGGCCCTGTTGGTCATTGTTGTATGTATCGTTTTTTTATCGCGCAGGAATGTCCTGAAATTAAAGCGTTTCATCAGCAACGACCTGGATGGATGGCCCCGCAGCGATGCCAATTATATCCTGGTTTCTGAAATCATTTTGATGAGCCTGTTCCTGTTTATGAACGCGGCAGACCGTTCCCTGCAAAACCTGGGCTCAGCGCATTATTCAGATACAGGAGATTTCGCGGTGTCCGGTTTTCTTGTACCCATGTTAAAAGGCTTATCCGAGGGACAACTGATTACATTAGAACGCGTGTGCTGGTGGGTGCATATCGCGGGCATCTTTGCCTTCCTGAATTATTTGCCCTACAGCAAGCACCTGCACATCTTACTGGCATTCCCCAATGCCTATTATGCGAGGCTCAACCCAGTGGGCGAAATGGACAACATGAAGCAGGTGCAGAACGAAGTGTTGTATATGATGCAGCCAGAGCTGGCGCCTCCTGCCAGTGCGGATGCGGCCCCCATGAAATTCGGCGCGAAAGACGTGGCCGACCTGAGCTGGAAAAACCTGCTCGATGCCTATAGTTGCACGGAGTGCGGGCGTTGCTCATCGGCTTGCCCGGCCTGGACAACCGGTAAAAAGTTAAGCCCGCGCAAAATCATGATGGATACCCGCGACCGCCTTGAAGAAGTTGGCCGGAACATGCGCGTAAATGGCGGCCAGTTTAAGGATGACGGCAAAACTTTATTGAACGATTATATCAGTGTGGAAGAACTCAGGGCCTGTACCACCTGCAATGCCTGCGTACAGGAATGCCCCGTGAGCATCAGCCCGCTGTCTATCATCCTCGAACTTCGCCGCAGCCTGATTATGGAAGACAGCAATGCGCCGCAGGAATGGAACGCGATGTTCAGCAATATCGAAAATAATTTCGCGCCCTGGAAATTCAGTCCGGATGAACGCGACCAATGGACCCTTGACCTGGAACAAAAAGGGTAATCAACTCATTTACTTCGCGGGAGGTGGTATATCCTTGTCTTGTATATGATGCAGTTTCTCCACCGCGTCTTTATGCTGCAGGATTTTGATCAATTGTATAATCGCGGTCAGCAGGAATATCCCGCCTATAACCCAGTTCAGGTAGGCTTCACTGTTAGATATGCGTTGCACGAGCCATTGCCCGCCAAAAATAAATACGCAGTTGCCGGCAAGCGTACCCAAACCAATCCCTATGATATAGCTGTTGTATTGCGATTTCACCGGCTCCAGTACCCCTTTGGTAAACAATACGGCGCTCCATCCAAACCAAAAAGGTATTTGCACGGGATTGATGGCGCACATGAACATACCCAGCAGGAAGCGGTGCATATTGTTTTGAAGGAGCACATTTTTGGTATCTCCCCCATCCTTCATCGCTGCAAGAAAACTTCCCGCAGCCAGTGCCAGTACAATACCCAGCGTAATCCATTCCATGACCTTCATCAGCCTGTGCTGACGCCTGATCCAATCGATGCCCACCAATGATATGCGGACATAAACCATCTCCACCAGTAAGGAGCCAAAGGAAAAATACAGGGCATCCCGGATGCTTTCCTGGATACCGATTTGCATGGCAGCCACATTCAACGTACCTAAAGGCAACGACCCCAGGAAGCTGATCATCAAACCCCAAAGAAATATGGACAGGATTTTTGGCAAAGGAAAAACTTCTTGCTAATAGGATTATACAGTAAATAATCTGAATATCGCATACAAATGTATGGCCTTGGAATGAGCAAATAAAATCAAGGGTATGAAGTATGTTAGCCTAAGGCGGCATCAATTTCCTTTAACCTTGTTTGTTGATCCTTGGCTTCGTTTAAAAACCGCATTCCTTTCCTAAAAGGCCAGGGCTTAATACCTTGTTGGGCATTGAAACGGCTGATATCGTACAAAGCTTTCCAATGTGTAAGGATTTCACGGTATGCGCCCAATAAGGTATAACCGGTGTCATAAAAATGGTTGGGTTCGGCGCCACAACCATTAAACTCCAGGATGCTGAAATCACGGCCTTGCTTCAAAGATTCAATATCGCGGCACATGATATCGTAGCGTCCATAAAAAAAGTCGTTGATCGAATGGCTGATCTCATCAAAAACCGAGAGCAGGCTCTCGTCAATATGCTCTTTCAGGTCCACAAAATGCGCGCCGCGGTTATGGTTTGCTGCATAGCTCAGCATGTATTTTTCACCTGCTGGAAGCACTTTATGCCAGTTCACTTTATGCTTGCTGTGCAGTTCCCCCAACCTCTTACTCGCTTTGGGGTGCCGGAGGATGAGTTCTTCTAGCGTGTGCCGTCCATCGCCCTGAACCTGCATGGGGATTTTATGCAGGAAGCCCGTGATCCTGCCATGCTTCTCTTTTGGGTGCCGGATATAAAACACACTCACTTCCATAGGGTAGCTGACCAGTTCCTGCACGATGTATTCTACGGGTACGCGTTGGTGATAGTATTCCAGTTCGGAGGGCTCATCCAGTTTCCGGAACAAAATGCCTTGTCCCCCCACTTCAGGTTTTACTATCAAAGGGAACCGGATGCCGGCTTTGCCAATTTTTTGCAATACTTCCGAAAAAGGTTCTCCGGGCAGAATATTAATGGTAGCCGGGTATAGATGAGTGGGCAGCAGGTTGTACATTTCTTTCTTGGGCTCACCTTCCATGCCGCCAAATGTGAGTTTGGGGTTACTGGGGGTGAAAAACCAAATGGCCCGGGAACGGATCATGTAAAAAAACCAAAACGGGGCAATGGGTGCATACAATAACTTAAAAGGCCATGCTTCCCAGTGTGTGATGCGTTTGATGAGTGAATTCAATGCCTGATGCTGTTTTAAAAATTATGGCCGTTGGGTTAACTTCAATGCCTATTTGTTGTTTACTTTGTTGCTACAAATATATCACTGAATATGCATGTACCTACAATGGCTGAATTTTTAGCCAGCGGCGAACAACCTGAAGTATTGTTTTGGGTTGGCTGTGCGGGCAGTTTTGATCAGCGTGCGCAGAAGATTACCAGGGCATTTGTGCAGATACTCGATAAGGTAGGCATACGATATGCCATCCTTGGCAAGGAAGAAATGTGTACGGGCGACCCCGCCCGCAGGGCCGGCAATGAATTCATGTTCCAGATGATGGCCTACCAGAATATTCAGATTTTAAATGGATATCATATCAAAAAAATAGTGACCGCCTGCCCGCATTGCTTTAACATCCTCAAAAACGAATACCCCGCATTGGGCGGCCAATATGAAGTGATCCATCATGCCACATTCATTCAGCAGTTGATTGATTCCGGTAAGATCCGCATGAAGGAAGGCGGGACTTTCAAAGGAAAAAAAATCACATATCACGACAGTTGCTACCTCGGCAGGGCCAATGATATTTATGACGCGCCGCGCCATGTAATTGAAGCGCTGGATGCGGCTTTGGTGGAAATGAAACGCTGTAAAAGCAATGGGCTTTGTTGCGGAGCCGGCGGGGCGCAGATGTTCAAAGAGGAAGAGAAAGGCGATACCCGCATAAACATCGACAGGAGCAATGAAGCCATTGACACCGGTGCGCAGGTCATTGCGGCGGCTTGTCCGTTCTGTAACACCATGCTGACGGATGGCGTAAAAAACAGGGAAAAAGAAGATGAGGTACAGGTACTTGATATCGCCGAGATGGTAGCCGCATCCATGGCCTAAAAGATTAACATAACCCGGGCAACAGGATCGTTGTTCCTGCATAGCTTTGCATCATGAACACAGATATCAGTCAATACATACCATCCGATTTCGATGACAGTTCCAGGGTTTGGATATACCAATCGAGCCGGATGTTCACATTCTCCGAAGCCTTGGCTCTTGAACCCATGCTCGAAGCATTTAAAGAGCAATGGAACAGCCATGGAAAAAAGGTAAAGGGCTTTGCCAATCTTTTGTATGGTCGTTTTATCGTGCTCATGGCAGATGAAACCGTGGAACCGGTCAGTGGATGCAGTACCGACAGTTCAGTCAGGCTGATCCGCCAGGTTGAACAGGCTTTTAATATCCAGTTGTTCGACAGGCAATCGCTGGCATTTATTATCAAAGACAAAATCGAAGCGATACCACTCTCCCAATTGGAATACGCGTTGCAAAACGGCTTCCTCAACGAAAACAGTTTGTATTTCAATAATACTGTCGCAACCAAGGCCGAACTCTTGCAACATTGGATCAGCCCAATCAGGGAAACCTGGCTGAAAAGGTACCTGGTATCACAGCCCTAAAATCTGACAAAAATCCTTTTTTGTGGTTTTTGAAAAATATTAGCATGTCTAATTTTTTATTTTAGATAGACAACGTATACAACTGTTAATGTTAGTTTTATGCAAATTAAATTCAGATAAACCAGTTTGCATTTTATCATTAAATCTACATTCCAACCTCCCTGCCATCCTGACACAATGAATCGCATAAACAATTATCTTTGCCCACTAAATTGCGATGGTTCATGCTGGAACTTATGACAGATAAAACGCAGGATGAAAGCCGCCAGGGCGAAGCTTATCTACCCCTGACACCGACCATTCATCCTCCTAAAAAATCATTCTACATAGAAAGCTATGGCTGCGCGATGAATTTCGCTGATACAGAAGTCATAGCATCCATCCTCCAGTCTGAAGGATATGGCGCTACCAATAACTGCGAATCTGCCGACTTGATCCTGGTGAACACCTGTTCCATCCGGGAAAAAGCTGAGCAGACCGTGCGCAACAGGCTCACACATTTCCGCCAGGTCAAACAAAAAAATCCCGGCCTGCTGGTTGGCGTGCTTGGCTGTATGGCCGAGAGGCTGAAAGCCAGTTTGCTGGAAGAGGAAAAACTGGTAGACCTTGTAGTGGGCCCCGATGCATACCGCAGCTTACCCAACCTGATTGAGGAAGCATCTGGCGGACAAAAAGCCGTGAATGTGTTACTGAGCCGGGAAGAAACCTATGCCGATATATCCCCCATCAGGCTCAACAGCAATGGCATCAATGCTTTTGTGAGCATCATGCGCGGTTGCAACAATATGTGTTCATTCTGCGTGGTACCTTTTACGCGTGGCCGCGAACGCAGCCGCGACGCGCAAAGCATTGTGACGGAATGCGAAGCCCTGTTCAGGGATGGCTATCGCGAAGTGACCTTGTTAGGCCAGAATGTGGATAGCTATTACTGGACGGACCCGCAAACAAATAAAACAGTCACGTTTGCCGAATTGCTGGAAAGGGTGGCCCTGATATCCCCGCTCCTGCGTGTTCGTTTCTCCACCTCACATCCTAAAGACATCACAGACGATGTGCTGTTTACCATGAAGAAATATGAGAACCTCTGCAAATACATACACCTGCCCGCGCAAAGCGGCAGTACCAGGGTTTTGCAGCTCATGAACCGCACATACAGCCGCGAATGGTACTTGGCCAAGGTTGACCGGATCAGGGAGATTTTACCCGATTGCGGCCTGTCGACCGACATGATTGCCGGCTTTTGTACCGAAACAGAGGAAGACCATCAGGAATCGCTGAGCCTCATGAGATATTGCGGGTATGACCTTGCCTACCTGTATTTTTACTCGGAACGCCCGGGAACCCTTGCCGCCCGCCGCTTTGAAGATGATGTGCCCCTCGAAGTGAAGAAACGAAGGTTGCAGGAACTGGTTGACGTGTACAGGGAATCATCATTGATCAGCATGAGAAAAGATGTGGGCAAAACATTTAAGGTGCTGATTGAAGGCACTTCGAAGAAAAGTGAAGACCAGTATTTCGGAAGGAACGACCAAAATAAAGTCATTGTTTTTCCCAAGGGAAATTGTAAGCCCGGGGATTATGTGATGGTGACTGTTCATGATTGCACATCCGGCACCCTGATCGGTAAGGTTGTGTCATAACCAAGTAAAGTATGGACCTGCAAACAATAAAAAACAGGTTTGGGATCATAGGAAACTCCCCATCCCTGAACCATGCGCTGAATGTAGCCATCCAGGTGGCCGGCACCGATTTAAGCGTGCTTATCAATGGTGAAAGCGGTGTGGGTAAGGAAGTATTTTCTCAGATCATCCACGCCTTATCGGCCCGCAAGCATAACCCGTTTATCGCGGTGAACTGTGGCGCCATTCCGGAAGGCACGATTGATTCGGAACTCTTCGGGCATGAAAAAGGTTCATTTACCGGGGCCGTTGATAGCCGGAAAGGATATTTTGAAACGGTAAACGGCGGCACTATTTTCCTGGATGAAATTGGGGAAATGCCCCTGGGTACACAGGCCAGGTTGTTGCGGGTACTGGAAACCGGCGAATACATCCGCGTGGGCAGCAGCAAGGTGCAAAAAACTGATGTGCGGGTGATTGCGGCAACCAATAAGGAGTTGCTCGAATTCACACAAAAAGGCAAATTCAGGGAAGATTTATATTATCGCTTGAACACCGTTCCGATAAGGGTTCCGGCCCTGCGCGACAGGCAGGAAGACATCATCATCCTGTTCAGGAAATTCGCGACGGATTTCGCGGAACGATATAAAACCAGCCCGGTACAACTGACTGAAGAAGCCCGGCAGGCTCTTGTGCAATACCCTTGGCCCGGCAATGTGCGTGAATTGAAAAACATAGCGGAGCAGATTTCTGTGTTGAGCCAGGATAAGACCGTCAGTGCAGACCAGCTCAGGTCGTTTTTACCGCATCAACCCGTAAACAGGTTACCGGTGCTGGCCGGAGCCCCCTCTGGCCCTGCCGGCGCTGATTTTGCGAACGAGCGTGAAATACTCTATAAGTTGTTTTTTGATATGAAGAAGGATGTCAATGAACTCAAGAAAATGTTTTTTGATATCCTCCAAAACCCTTCGCTGGCACAGCATGCGCCGGTGTACCACGCGGATGGCAACGATATGCCCGCCGTGAGCGATTACGCCCCTGCCCCATCCATTCCCGGAACCTTACCGGCAACGGGCGCACCCGTAATTATCAGGAATGAATCGGGCATCCAGCAGCATGAGGATATTGACGAATCGTTGTCGATCATCGATAAAGAAAAAGAACTTATTGTAAAAGCGCTGAAAAAGCACCGGGGCAAACGTAAAGACGCCGCGCTGGACCTGGGCATCAGCGAACGCACCCTCTACCGGAAACTGAAGGAGTACGATATTGAAAACCTGTAAACAAGCAAGGATGTCCTGGCATAATCACATAGGCAATCATATTTTCAAGGCTGTGGTCGCGATGTTGACCGTTTTCCTGTTTTCATTTTCCACATGTAAATATTCCTTTAAGGATGCGGCGCCTATACCGGTTGAAGTGAAAACATTCCGGGTGAACTACTTCGAGAATAAAGCACCCTATGTTAATACCCAACTCAGCCCTCAACTCACGGAAAGGTTAAAACAGAAAATCATCAATACCACCCGCTTACGCCAATCGAATACCGATGACGCGCATTATGACATCAGCGGCTACGTTTCGCAATACAACACTTCCACCATCAGCATCGCAGGCAACAACGCCAGCGGTAACAGGCTCACGGTAGGTTTCCATTTAGTGTTCAGGAATACCCTGGATGAGAAAAAGAATTTTGAGACGGATATCAGCCGCTCTTTTGATTTTTCCGGGAACCTGAGCCTGAGCCAGGCCGAAGCCCAGTTGAACGACGAGATCATACGGAACCTGGTAGATGAAATATTCAACAAGATATTTGCCAACTGGTAACTTGTACGGAATCATTTATTCGCATAGCTTTGAATGATGCAACAGGAACAACTTTACGATAAGGTTTTTGGCGGCGTTACAGCCGGGGGAAACCGGATGGAGCATGTCCGCAGGATCACGTCAAAGTACCCCTATTTCAGCCTTGCCCATTATTTCCTGTTGAAGGAAACACCGGAAACACACGTAGACCGCGATGCGATTGCCGGAAGGACAGTGTTACACATCCATCACCCATTCCACCTGCAATTTCTGCTAACTGAGCACCTGGCGCAACCTGAACCGATTAAGGAAGAAATTCCTGTTGTTCAACAAGCCACTGAAGATAAAGCTGAGGCCATCCCATCTTTCATGGAAAGCATGGGCAGCCAGCCAAAGACATTTGAAGGCATCAGCCATGGTGAAAAGATCATCAGTGAAATGGCGGAGGCCATCGCCCAAAAAATCGCGGATCAACAACCGATTCAACCCTCGGTGGAAGCAGTTTCAGAGTTCCAGCCGGTTGTTCAGGAAGCCGGGGCACATAAAGAAGCGGAAGCCGCGGAACCCCTTTTGTTTGAACCATTGCATACCACCGATTATTTCGCGTCGCAGGGCATTAAGCTGAGCGAGGAGATGCAATCGGGCGATAAACTGGGAAAGCAACTCAAAAGTTTTACGGAATGGCTGAAAACCATGAAAAAGGTGCACACCCAGAAAAATTCGGAAGACCTGTCCGTCCCGCTTGACCCAAATGTTTCGCGCCTGGCCGAAAACAGCAACCAGGAACAGGATGTATTAACGGAAACCATGGCCGAAGTGTACCTGCAACAGGGGAAAAAATCAAAAGCCAGGGATATATATCAAAAATTAAGTTTGCAAAATCCTGCCAAAAGCGCTTACTTTGCAGCCAAATTAGACTCTCTAAACGAAAACTAGCATGTTAGTATTATTCGGAATCCTGATCATCCTGTCATCTGTTATACTGGGATTGATAGTATTGGTACAAAACCCTAAAGGTGGCGGCCTGACCGGTTCATTGGGTGGTTTCAGCAACCAGATCATGGGTGTGAAACAATCTACAGACGTTATGGAGAAAGGCACCTGGCTCTTCGCGGCCATCGTTGGCCTGTTGTGCCTGGTATCACCTGCTTTCATGCCGAAAGACGGCGCCAGCGGTGATGACCTGTTGAAAAACCTGCCGACCAGCACGCCTCAATCCAGGCCTGCTGCACCTGCCACCGCTCCTGCCAACAACGCTACGCAAATGCCCGGTACGAGCATAGGCACCCCTGATTCAGGAAAATAAGATTATCATATAATTTTGAAGCCCTGCTATTTCAGCAGGGTTTTTTATTGTACTTTACTAAAGAGATGAGGCTTCAAAAAAACACCCGCAACATATTTCTTGGGATCATCGGTATCCTGGTTCTTGCCGGCGCATACATTGGCTGGTCGGTACTTGGTCCCACCGTGAAGGCCCCGGAAGGCAAATATTTTTACATCCGCACCGGTTCCGATTATACAACGGTGAAACAGCAATTAAAAGAACAGGGGATTATTGGCAATACGTTCTTTTTCGATTTTATGTCGAAGCGGGCGGGCTATAACACAAGGGTGAGGCCGGGGCGTTACGAAATTAAAAATGGCAGCAACCTGTTGAAGTTGGTCAGGATGCTTAGGGCCGGCAGCCAATCCGCCGTCAGGCTTGTGATAAAAAAGAATCGTACAAAAGAAGACCTGGCCGGAAGGCTGGGCAGGCAAATGGAAGCTGATTCGCTGGAGATCATCGGTTTCCTCAACAATAATGATTCCTTGCAGGCATATGGGCTCGACAGTAATACAGTGATGACGGCGATTATTCCAAATTCATATTTGGTCTGGTGGGATGGCCCCTTCGGTAAATTGTTTAAGCGATTAAAAGACCAGGAAGAGCAATTCTGGGATGGCAGGAGAACTGACAAGGCAAACGCTTTGGGTTTAAACAAAACACAGGTGTATATCCTCGCCAGCATCGTGGAAGAGGAAACGAATAAGGATGACGAAAAAGGGTTGGTCGCCAGTGTGTATGCCAACAGGCTGAAACAAGGCATGCGCCTCGAAGCCGACCCAACGGTTAAGTTCGCGATGAAGGATTTTCAATTGAAAAGAATTCTGCGCGGGCACCTCGATTATCCTTCGCCATACAATACATACCGGAATACGGGATTACCCCCGGGCCCCATTTGTACGCCCTCCATTAAAACCATTGATGCGGTATTGGACATGCCGCAAACGAAGTTCCTGTTTTTTGCAGCGAGGCCCGAGTTCAACGGTTACCATAATTTTGCAGAAACTTACAGCGAACACCTGAAAAACGCACAGGCATACCGAAAGGCATTGGATGAACTCATCAGGAGCCGGCAAGACTCAAACCCTTAACAAGCGCGTGACAAAATTTGAACGATTACTGATAACCAAAACACCGCTCGCTTTTTTTGTACAAAGGAGCAAGCACTGGATCCTGCCCGGGTTTGAGGGCGTGCCATTGTATGATGTAATTCGTTTTTTTTACAGGCAAATCAAAACACATGGGTTAACAGACAGGGCATCGGCCATTTCATATAATTTCATCATGGCCATCCCCCCTTCCCTGCTTTGCCTGTTTACCCTGATCCCTAACTTGCCATTTATCTCCCGAAAAAACCTGCAGGCGCAGATCCATACCTTCATCAGCGATGTGGTGCCTTCGAGGGTGTATAACAAAGAAATCCTGAGGTTTACAGATTCCTTGCTGTTCGACAATAAGATCGGGTTATTTTCTTTCGCGCTGTTGTTTTCGTTGTTTTTCGCGTCAAATGGAATGATGGGCCTGATCAGGGCATTCAATAAAAAGCACCATGGTTTTGGCAAAAGGCTGGGGATTGAAAACCGCTGGATGGCCATTAAACTGACCATACTTTTATTTTCCCTGTTATTGGGTTATTTCATACTCCTCGTTTCGCAAGGCGCATTATTAAAACAAGTTATTTCAAACGAATCATTGCGTAATGCCATTACGTACACGCGTTGGATCTGGATAATTTTACTGCTCTACCTTGCTTTTGGATTCATTTTCAAATACGCGCCGGCGGCACAGAAAAAATGGAAAATTAATTCCCCCGGCACCATCCTGGCCACATTTATCAGCATCATCGCCACAATCGGCTTTTATGCTTTTGTCAATAATTTCAGCAGCTACAATGTGCTGTATGGCTCTATTGGAATCATCATGGTACTGATGGCTGTTATCTACATTAACTCCCTTGCCCTGCTGATAGGCTTTGAGTTAAACCTCGGGATCAATTCGCTTCGCGTGCAGGCCATCCTCCGGGAAGAAAACCGGCAGGAAGCGTCCTCATAAATTGCCGATAAATTACAGGAACGGTTCGGGCCAGGTAGTGGATTATCGTAACTTAAGGTTTCGGGCAAATCATGCACCAGAACTTTTTCGCATACATGATTGTTCGAACACAAACCATTTCATTCACACAAAAACAATCGCATATGAAAAAAACATGGTTGATAGCCGGCGCGGCGCTCCTGCTGGGCGCCTGGGCCCTGAAACCCGCCGAAGTGTTGCCAATTGGCAGCGCTTTACCAAAAGCAGACCGCGAAATGATGGACATCAGCGGAAAAAAAATCAGTATGAAAGGCGCAGCCCGCAAGAACGGGTTATTGGTGATGTTTAGCTGCAACACTTGTCCGTATGTAGTGAAAAACGAAGAACGGACGGTTGCCATCAGCCAATATGCGCAAAAATACAATGTGGGCGTGATCCTCCTCAACAGCAACGAAGCATACCGCGGCGGCGAAGACAGTTATGAAGCCATGAAATCCTACGCGGCTTCATTGAAATATAACTGGCATTACGTAATTGATGAAAACCATGAAGTGGCCGACGCATTTGGCGCGAACCGCACCCCGGAGTGCTTCCTCTTTAACAGCGACCTGAAACTCGTGTACCATGGGGCTATTGACGACAACCCGTCAGACGCATCATCCGTAAAAAGGCAGCACTTGAAGGAAGCCATTGATGAAATGAATGCAGGAAAAGACATCAGCGTAAAGGAAAGCCGCAGCGTGGGTTGCACCATTAAACGCAAAAAGGCATAAACTAACGGAAAACCTTACACGAAAATCCCGGTATAAAACCCGGGATTTTTTTTGCGGCAAACTTATACAAGAAGAAAGGCCACCTTTTCGGGTAGCCTTTCTCGTTATGCAGAACTTGCGAATGATCATTTATTGCGGCATCAACACCTGGTCAATCTTATGTAAAGTGCCATTCAGGTAATGCTGGTCGCTGGTTCCAACCGGATCGGGCAACAGTGGCGAACTGTTGATGATGATATTGGCCGCTGTTGCATTAGCCAGGCCCTTCACGGTAGCGCTGCTCACAAAAGGCACACCAAAATTAGCCTTAATGGTCAGGCCCGGATGAACGGGTACTGCGCTGTTCAGCAAGGTAGGCACATTGGTATCGGCGGTTGGGATATTATTGGTGAACGCCCTGGTACCCAACACGTGGTACACCACAATACCCCTGACAGATTGAGCCGGAAGGTATGGGATAACCAAAGGATTGGTAAATACGTCCGGAGTAGAAGCCAGCGCCTGTGCTGTGGGGAGCGCGATACTCGGGTCAACACCCTGGCTCACCAATGCCTGGAAAATGGCCCCGGTGATGGTGGTTTGGAAGGCCGCATTGGTAGGTGCGAACACGGTAAAGTTCGCGCCAATGTTTTGCAGGAAGCCCTGCAGCGATGTACTGGATGTTGCACCGCTGTCGGCACGTAAAATAGCGGCCCTCAGGTATGTCAGGTCCGGATCGGTATTGATCCTGTCCCACAAATACCGCTGTGGCGGTGTTACCACAAATGCGGTTTTATGGATGACGCCATTGGCCACGTCCTGGTTCACGGCTGCTAAGGGCACATTATTCAACCAGGCTCCGTTAGCGGTTGAGGGGAAGGTGGTCAGCCTCAGCAAAGCGCTCACAGATGGCGCGGGGTTCAGGATGCTGGGGTATTGAAAATTCGGGAATGTGGAAGGGATGCTGCCGGAACGAAGTACCTGCGGGCATGTATTGTAGCTCACAATACCGTTGGCTGTAGCCACGGGCAGGCTGGTTTGAATAAAGCCTACAAACACCGGATCGGGAGCGTTCACCGGAACAAGCCCGCCGGATGCCGCATTAATCAAAATGCGGATGGCCTGGTTGGTGGGCACGAACATGGTGAATTGCGCCGTGCGGTTGCTGAATGTTGGCAACAAACCCGCCCTGACCACTACATGATAGTACAGGCTGTCGTCGGTATTGGCCGGACTGATCGCTTCGGCAAGGCTCAAACCGGTTGGGGCCGGCGTGGGTGTTGTGTCAAATGTTTCCAGGTCTTTGTTACAGGCCGACATGACCAGCATGGCGGAAATCCCCATCAACAAACCCTTTTGACGTATGTTAGAAATGAATCGCATAAATACGGTTTTAAATGTTGTACAATGGTTTCGTATCGGTTCTATTAATAAATGTTATACCCAAAACTGATGTAATACAAGCCGCCAATCTGGGAGTTTCCGATGGCGTTGTAGTAGTATTGGTTCAACAGGTTATTGGCACCGATTTTCAGGATTGATTTTGTTTTAGGCAGTTTATAACTAAACTGTGCATCCACCGTGTGTACATCAGGCAGGTTGCCGGTAGCGAAATCACCCTGGTATAACAGGGCCTGCTGCCAACGGTACATCACATTAAAACCAAGCCTTTTTGAAGGGCCGAAACCGCTATTGCCCACGCTCAGGTTTGCCTTATACTTAGGCGCGTTGAAATAGGCCACAAAATTTTCAGGTACATCAGTCAGCACATCCGAAGCAAAGTTGGCTCCCACCGTAAAGTTCCTGGCGAGGCGCAGGTCGAAGCTGGCGCCAAAGCCATAAGTTTTCACTTTGTCAGAAGAGTTTACAGGAATCGAATACCTGAGGCCCTGGGCTGTATCCGCGAGGCTGATCGGGTTGCCATTGATGTTTTGTACAGTTACCAACCTTCCGAGAAAATCCTGGTACTGGCCATAATAACCATACAGATCCACCAACAACTTATCTTTCAGCAATACACCCTTATAACCCAATTCAAATGATGAAATAGACTCAGGCTTCAATTGGGTTAAATTAAATTGTACAATCTCTCCCCTCCTTAACTTTTCGAAATCATACACCGGGTTATTGCGCATGTTATAGTAATCCCAGAAATAATCATTGCCACCAATCAGTTTTACATTACTGCCAATGTCGAGATTAATGAATTGCTGCTGTGTGGATGGGAAGCGGTAGGCTGTTTGATACGACAAACGGACATTGTTGTTTTCAGCCACTTTAAACAATGCGGTGGCCCTTGGTGTGAAGCGGCCTTTGAAGAATTCGTTTTTATCATAACGGCCCGACAATGTCAGTTTCAAACGATCAAACACTTTGCGGGTGGCTTGCAGGTAAACGCCATATTCGTTGATATTGATCGCTGAATCCGGACGGTCGATAAACAGCGTACCTTCAGAGTTCAACACAAACCTGCGGTAGTTAGCGCCGATCAATACGTCAGCTACTTTAGAAGTGTATTCAGAAAGGTTGTAATTTCCTTCGACGCTATACAGGTCAGATTTATCGAGGAGTAAGGCACCACCTTGTGAAATCGGCTTCAGTCGAACGGAGTCGAATGATTTACGGAACTGGGCGCTCGTAGATAATGGACGGCCTACATCGGAAGTAGAACGTGCCAGTGCATGCGCGTCAGCATCTGTTAATCCATTCAGCCTTCCACCAAGATACGTTTGCGCGTAAGTGGCAAACCATCCTGTTGAACCGCCGCTTGGCTTCCAGCTTTCATTGAATAAGCGAGTGGCTACCGTCAGGTTGTAAGATTCACCCGCATTTTCCTGCGTGGTATATGCGCGGAACATCCACTTTTTATTATTCAATTCAATTTTATACTGGCCCATTTTAAAGTCCTTGATGGAATAACGCTCACTACCGGTGTACACTGTATTACCGGTACCCCAGTAAGCGGCGATGATGGCTTCCGTTTTTTCGGTCAGTTTATAGTGCAGTGAACCGGCCATCTTGAAGTTGATGGTGGTTGGGTCTACCACTTCCCTTTCGTTATAACCGGTACGAGATACGTTGATGGCACGGCCGCCATTCAGGGTATCAATGAAATTTTTCAGGAATGGGGCTGCTGTTGCGCCAATGGGGTTCAGTACGGCAGAACGGATATCGATGGTTGTTTCATCACCATAAACATTTACGCCATCATAGTTGGGATCCGATTTGCGGTCGCCGGCAATAACTGTGCCTCCAGTAGCTGCACGTTGATAGTTCCTTTCGTCTGTACCCTGCCAGTCTTTAGCCTGGATCAGTTCCACATTGGCTTTGAACGCAAACCGTTCATTGACTTTTTTGGCCCAGCGCAGGTTCCAGTTATGATAAGGCGACGCGTTGCGCTGACGGCCATCGGTATGCATGATGCCCGTTTTCACCAGGAAAGAAAGGCCCTGGTATTTGAATGGGTTTTTACTGGTCATGAGTAACGTTCCGTTCATGCCACCTGGGCCATATAGTGCAGATGAGGCACCGGAGAGGAGTTCGATATTGTCTACATCCAGCTCGCTCAGGCCGATGATGGCGCCTACCGAGAAGTTCAGGCCGGGCGCCTGGTTATCCATACCATCCACCAACTGGTTGAAACGGGTATTGCCGCTCGAGTTAAAACCACGTGTGGTGGGGGTTTTGAAAGTGAGTGACGAGGTAGTAACGTCAACGCCTTTGAGGGTTGTTACCACATCATAGAAGTTCGCGACTGGCGCGTTGCGGATGGCAGCGGCGCTGACACGTTCAATTGACACAGGCGATTCCAGGATTTTTTCAGGAACCCTTGAAGCTGACACTACAATTTCCTCACCCAAAGCGGTGGAAGGCTTAAATGCAATAGCCAGTTTATCGGAAGCGCTGTTTACCACCAACTCCTGTGTTTGATAACCCACTGATGAAAAGACCAGGGTTACCGGAAGCGATTTAGCGGTCAGACTGAAATTTCCTTTATCATCGGTAAAGGTACCGGCGCCCGTTTCTTTAATGGTAACGGATACGGCTGAAGCGTTTTCCTGAGTGCTGCTGTTGCGCACGTTTCCGCTCAACGTGATGTTTTGCGCCATCACTGCCACGCAGAAAAACTGGGAGAGTAAGCAGGCAAAGAGTCGGCTTGTTAGTTTTCTCATATCCAGCGGTTTAGGTTTTGTTTAGGTTAAGAATGCAAAGCAAAGTAAGCATTGTATTGATTCTATAAAATTTTATTTTGAACAGTTGTTGAAATCTACCAAAGCCTGTCTGCACCATTAGTTGGGAGATGTTTTTACTTTAGCGCATGGGTAATTTGCATTTTAATGGACAAACATCTTTTTACCGGGGCAAGGTTCGGGATGTATATGGCATCGGCGACCGGCTCCTGGTAATGGTAGCCAGCAACCGGATCTCCGCGTTTGACGTCATCCTTCCCCACCCCATCCCGTTTAAAGGCCAGGTGTTAAACCAGGTGGCAGCCCGGATGCTGATGGCCTGTACGGATATCTGCCCGAACTGGCTGCTCGATACCCCTGCACCCCACGTGAGCATCGGGAAAAAATGTACCCCTTTTAAAATAGAACTGGTGGTGAGGGGAAACCTGACCGGGCATGCCTGGAGGACGTACGCGTCAGGCAAAAGGGAACTCTGCGGCATTAGCTTACCGGAAGGTATGCGCGAAAACGACTACTTCCCATCTCCCATCATCACCCCTACCACAAAAGCAGAGCAGGGGCATGATGAAGATATCAGCGCGGAGGAAATCATTGCCCGGGGTTTGCTGAACCGGAATCAGTGGGAAGAAGTTTCAGGGTACGCGTTGGCGTTATTTGAGAGGGGCAAAAAACTGGCCGGTGAACGCGGCTTGATCTTAGTAGATACAAAATATGAATTCGGCACCAGCGATGGCAGCATCACCCTGATGGATGAAATACATACACCTGATTCCTCCCGCTATTTTGAAGCAGAAGGTTTTGAAGATCGGCTGATCAAAGGCGAAAAACAAAGGCAGCTCAGTAAAGAATTTGTGCGGGAATGGCTGATCGCCCACAATTTTATGGGTAAGGAAGGACAGGAAATCCCGGAGATGAGCAAGGAATGGATAGCAGAGATCAGCGGCCGTTATATTGAATTGTATGAACGCCTGACTGGCCTCCAATTTCAACGTGAAGAAATCAGTGATGAAGAAACCACGGCACGTGTGAACAGGGCTTTGGAAAAAATTACATGAGCGCAGTCTTAGCTCCCTGATTCAGACGGATCCTTTTGCATTTTACGGCGCCTTGATTTGTTGAAGACCATGTGGCCTTTGCTGATTCCTTTACGCAGGTTTTTCTGTTCCTCTTCCGGAAGGTTGATGATATCCTTACAGGTTTCTGAGCAACAACCCTGGTACGACTGTTTACATGCTTCGCACTGGATAAAGAGCAGGTGGCAACCCTGGTTTTGGCAGTTGGTATGCGTGTCTGCCGGCTTCCCGCATTGATGGCATTGCGCGATGATATCTTCCGAAATCCTTTCTCCCAGGCGGTCGTCGAACACAAAATTCTTACCCCTGAATTTATTGGGTAAGCCTTTTTGTTTCACATTGTTGGCATAATGAATGATACCGCCTTCGAGGTGAAACACATTTTTAAAACCACGGTGAAGCATATACGCACTTGCCTTCTCACAGCGGATACCGCCCGTGCAGTACATGATGATATTTTTTTCCTTTTGTTCCTCCAGCATGTCGGCCGCCATCGGGAGTTGTTCCCTGAATGTATCACTGGGCACTTCAATCGCTCCCTGAAAATGGCCAACCTCAAATTCATAATGGTTGCGCATATCCACTACGATGGTATCCGGGTCTTCCGTCATCCGGTTAAACTCTTCCGCGCTTACGTATTTACCCTTGTTCTCCATACTGAAACCAGGGTCGTTGATGCCATCGGCTACAATCTTATCCCTGACTTTTATTTTAAGCACCCAGAATGATTTACCATCATCATCCACCGCCACATTGATGCGGAGGTTGTTGAGGCCGGGAATACTGTATAAATGGTTACGGAAAGCTTCGAAATTTGATTCGGGGATGCTGGCCTGGGCATTGATGCCTTCTTCCGCAACATAAATCCGTCCGAACACCTTCAACTCATTCAGGGCTTTGTATAATTCGTCACGAAATACATGGGGGGCTGCGATGGGCAGGTAAGCATAAAAAGAAACGGTCACCCGTTTTTCCGTTTCGGCATACAGGCGCTGCTTCAGCTCCGCCTGCGACACACGGTTGTGCAGTATAGGCATGATGTTGATATTTGATCCCGCCTTGCGCGGGAAATCTAAGAATAGATTGGATGCTTGCAGGGCAAACCAAATTTTTGCAAAGGTACAAAATCCTTACAATTCAGGCCGAAAACTCACGCTGACACGCCGTGACCGGCTGTTGCTGACCGAGAGGGAACTTCCGAGGGCGCCACCAGCCCCTATCCGGAAGGCGATATCGCCGGAACGGCCATTGACATAGCCTCCAACCAGGTCGACCCTGAAAATTTTAAAAATATTTTCGAGTCCTATAAAAGCTTCCGCGTAATTATTATCCCGATTCACATAATACGCGTTGCCGCCTCCCACCAGGCTCCAGTTTAGCCTGCGGAACAGGGGGATCTTATTGGTCAGCAACCCATTGAAATGATATTCCACATGCCCCAATCCATACAACCTTTCAATATTGCTGTTGGCATAATAAGGTGCCAGCTGAAAGGTATTCAGGTATTGCCCCGCGGCGATGGTTTGGTTTCCATTGAAATGCTGGAAATCTTGTATAAACACCTGCCTGCGGTTCAGGAACCCTCCAACGCCAAGTTTATATTTCAGCAAACCGGCCAGTTTGAAATTCTTATCATCTGAAACGGTGAATTGCCATTTATCAAAATCCACATCGCTGCCAAAAGCCTTGAAACCTTTGCTGTAATTCAACGTCATCAAAGGATACTTGCTGCCAATAGGGATTTTTGTCCGGGGCAGTTGAATATACTTTTGACCGGGCCTGAAACTCATGCTCATGGAGAAAATGGCGGCCTGGTGAGGCGTAAATTGCGCGGGGATTTTTTCGTTTGGAAAATTAGGCGTTATGTTTTTACTGACGTTTTTCCTGAAAGAGAATGTGGTTGTGTTTTCAATCGGAATCCGGTCTTCATACAAAAATTCAGCGTTTACCTGGAAGCCGTTATCAAAACGCTTCATAAAAGCCAAACGCCCGAAATAATTCTCGTAAGTTTTGATATAGTTTTTGCCATAGAATAAAATACTGACGGAATTGAACAGTGGCCCCAACGGCCCTTCCCTGTTGAATTCAGACACCTGCTTGCCCCCGCTCAGGCTGATGGAATAGCGATGTGACTTCTCTCCTTTCAACTGCCGCTTACGCAATGTCAGGCTGGCCCATGGGTTGATATGGCCATTGCTGAAACCATACCGGATATAGGGTTCAAACAGCAGTTGGGCTTTCCATTTGCGCAGGTAGGTTTGCACATACCCATTAACATTCAGCACAAGGCCTTCGGGGTTATTAAATGAAGCATTCAATAAAATTGGATCAATACCCCAGCGGATATTCCCTGCTTTCCGGAAAATGGTGCGGCTATACCCCGATATGAGGAGTTTGAGCGGTTTAACTTTAGATTGGTTCCGGTTCATGGAATCCAGGCTTCTTTTTGACACGGATGAATCCATAAATGCCTGTAGTGTACTATCCTTTACTTTGTAATCCTTAACCTCCTCAGGTTCCAGCGGCACAGGCCGGATGGTATCCCAATATGATTTTGATTTTTTATTGACTGCCGTATCATACTTGATGACCACATTGTTAAAGCGCTTCTTGTCGAATACCGGGTCTATCTTGTAATCAGAATATACAGTCAGGAAATCCCCGACAATATCAAGCTTTAATTGTTTCGCGTTGAAATGAATGACCTGGTTTTTTACCCGCCACACATCGTTACTAACGGGAACGTATAGCTGCCGGATATTCAGGCTGTCTAAGAGCTCAAGCTGCGATGTCTTTGTCACCAGCAGGTCTGTACTGTGTATCCTCCAGTCTTCATCCGTTATATTGATCATCCCGCTGAACAAGGGCTCGTATTGACGCCTGGGCGTGACCCGGATGCTGTTGATGGCTTTCCCGTTTTCCCAGAAAGTTCCGAGGAATTTATATTTATAAAAATGGATCGCGCCATCGGCTATGGGCGATACAAAGCCCCTGGGATTGAGCCTTTCTGAGAAAATGGTGACATTGTTATTATAAAAGCTGATGAAAGCGGGAAAAGTGAAACCAAAACCGTTGCTGCCACTGACCCGACTGCTTTTGATGTCCATCCTGAACTTATCCGGTTTTTGAGAATATGCGGTTGAGAGCGATTCGGAAAGGTATAAGATACCTGAACCTGATGAATCAAGCCCCATTTCTTCTTTGTCTTTAGCATCCACTTTTTGCCCGAAGAACTTATCCGGGAAGTTGCGCACCCTGATCAGGTCTTTCCCGTATATGTCGCACTGAAATCCATTAACCTGGTTCAGGTAAAACGGCCGCTTGCGGATGGCTTGCCGGATGATTTCATAAGCGGGATCCTCGCCCCCGCTCTTTACGATTACTTCTTTCATTAGGAGCTTTTGCTCTTTGAGGATGAAGTTCAGTTCCCTGTCATCTGATAAAACAACCGTTTCTTCCGCCATCTGGTAACCGATATGCTGACAAACCAATGTATATGTGCCAGCCGGCAGCGTTACCGTATATTTTGCTTTAGCGTTTGATGTGGTACCGATACTTGTACCCTTTACAATAATGGAAGCATAAGGGAGAAGTTCACCGGAAGATGATTTCACCACGCCGCTGATTTTCTGGGCCTGCAAAACATGGCACAGGAATACACCTATCACAAACGTGAAAGCTCTCTTCATAACAGTTACGTATAAACGATAATAAAATCAGGCCTTTTTGAACATTGAGCGCAGTAAACTGCCGCTTAATGCCGAAAACCCGCCTACCAAAGCACCGATTGCTCCAGTGAGCAGCATCAGCATATTCGGATTTTTTTTCTTTAACACAAGCATCGAGACTTTGTTTGCCAACACATGGTCATTTTGCTGGCTGATGTAAAAACTCAGCCATCCCCACAACAGGAAAAGCGCCAGGAAGCCGGCCAGGAATGCCCCTCCGGGCTTGATCCTGATGGTCAGGGCAACGAGGAAGCAGGCGATGGCGATACTCCACCAGGGAAGGAAAAGCCCGAGCGCGAAACTAAGCGCCGCCATCAGTAACAGGGAAACAAAGAATTTCATTTGATAAATTTTACTTGTTGCTAAAGCTCATCATCCACTTTACCCGCGGATCAGTTTTCTCTTCTTTTTTCATCATCCAAAGGGAATAATACGCACCTTCCGCCCAGTGATCAATGAAATTGTCATAATAGCGGCTGCCCGGGTTGCCGTGTTGCCCGCCAGGGTAAACGCCAAAAGCTTCTGTTTGGTTGGCCAGGCTGATGACCATCCGCCAACTTGGGCCATGCTTATCCTTGGTTGCATTGATGATATGCGTACCCCCTCCGATCGGTAAGTTGGCCCTGCTAAATGCGGGTAGCCTCAGTAAATGATCCACATGCGTAGCCTTATTGGCGCCCCAGGGGAGTTTATTTTCCTGGTCGTACTCGATGATTGTTTTCAATGCGCCGGCAAAGCCGCGGGTGGCCAGGTTATACAGACTCTCTACCTGCTCCGTGCGTTTATCATCAATAAACCTGAAACTGCTGTCACGCAGGATGGCTTCCAGCAATGTGCTTTCCATGGGTTTTGCCACATGCTTCGACATGCCTGCATATTCATCAACAAATACAGAATCGTAAAACGATTTCCAGGTTTCCGCGAAAATGGTTGCCCCGCGTGCATCTACATCATTGCGCAGGTTCCATGACAGTAATTCATTAAGGTATTTTCTGCCCTGCTCATCCAACCGGTTGGGATCAACATATTTCCTGAAAATGGGCATGGCCATTTCTGCAAAGACATTGTAATTATCCGTTTGCAACGACATCATATCCTGTGCCGTAATTTGCTGCATTTGATGCAGCCGGCGGTTGATGATGAAGCCCCTCGGCGAAGGGTAATCACGGCCCAGGTAATAAGGGTAAGTGGAATCAACCGGGCGCTGGTTGGCGCTGCTCACAAAACCCCGCTCCGGGTTAAATTGAAATGGAATTTCTTCGAAAGGGATGTACCCCTGCCAGAGATAACTGCTGTCGGTACCCGGCATCACAAAATCGCCCTGCCCCTTCCATTTAGCGGGAAACCTGCCCTGGGTGCGGATAGCGATATCGCCGTTTTTGGCCGCAAAAAGACAGTTCTGGCCGGGTGTTTCGAGGTATCGACAGGCATCCAGGTAATCGGCATAATTGCGGGCATGATTGAGTTTATGAAATATCATCAACTCATTGCTTGGATTATGAGCCGACCATTTCACTGCGTAATGATCTTTCCCCGATGACAAGCCGTCGTCTGTATAGGAATGGTCAAACATCACCGGACCGAAAACCGTATAAGCAACCGTGTCTAACAAATCGGGCTTCCCTTTTATTTTGATGCGTTCAATCCTGAAATCCGTTTTTTTCCATTCGCCGTTATAGAGATATTCCAGGCGGCTTTCGTCTTTGAATTGAATCTTATAATAATCACGGACATCCCGTCCGCCATTGGTGAAACCAAATGCGCAACTGTCGTTATACCCGATAATCACACCCGGGGCGCCCGGGAAGGATACGCCATACGCATTGAATGATGGAGTGGATATTTGTATTTCATACCACAATGATGGCAGGTTGAGCCCAAGATGCGGGTCGTTGCAAAGGATCGGCGCGCCACTGGCGGTTTTGGAGCCGGCAACGGCCCAGTTATTACTGCCATTGTCACGGTCTGGCTTAAACAATGATGCGGCACTGACACTATCCGTTGAGAAATACAATGAATCTGCCGTTTCGGGTATGCGTAAGGGTATGGATGGAGGCGCGAAGGCTGTTCCTTTAGGTATAATCGGGTCCAAAGAATCCTGGATGGGCGGGAACAACAAATCAAACTCTTCCTTGCTGAATACATTTTTTGCATTGGTCATTTCAAAATCCGACTCATGCGCTGCCAGGTCGTATGACATGTATTTCAGGAACAGGGCGGTTTTATAATTCGACCATGGCTCAGGCGTATAACCCAACAATTTGTATTCAATGGGCAAACTGGCTTCGGAGAGCGATTGTATGTAGGCATTAATCCCGGCGCTGTATGCATCGCACTGGCGTTTGGTGGTATCATTGGCTTCCATGGCCCTGAGCGAGTTTTCGGCGGCGTAAGGCATGCCCAGCCTCCTGAACTCACGGTCATGGTTAAGCGCAACATCCCCCAGCACTTCACTGGCACGTCCTTCGGCAACAAGCACCTGCAATTCCATCTGCCAAAGCCTGAACTTAGCATGCAGGTAGCCCTGTACAAAATAGGCGTCATCTTCCACTTCCGCGAATACATGTGGTACCAGCCGGTCATCTAAATATACATCCACTTTACCTTTCAGATCGGGGAACCTGAGCTGTGCTGAAAAATCTTCATCAACCGGCTCAGCGTTTTGCCAGAAACCTTCCTGCGGGGAAAGGAAACTGCCTAATGGTAATGGCAGGTATTGCCTCGAACTGAGCAGGTAGCAAAGCCCGAAACTGACTGCTGCCGTTAGTAAAAATAAGAATGCGCGCATGGGAAAATTTATAAGGCGTAAATTAAGGCAATTTCAGCAATGCGGGGGAACTTGGATTCTCAATCGCCTGCTTTAATTTTGGGCCATGGAAACTTACAGTGAAGACACCCGGAACATCCTCGGCCTGAAACTCCCAACCGATCCGCGCTGGGTGAACCTCGCCGAAATTCAGCTAGCTGAAATCCTGACAGACCACGCGTACTGTGAACAAAAAGCCGCAACTACCTGCATTTCCCTAATCCAGAAGAACCCCGAAAAAGAAAAACTGGTGGAGGAACTCAGCCCGATTGTTACGGAAGAATGGGGCCATTTCCGGATGGTACTGGCGGAATTGAAAAAACGCAAACTCCCGCTGGGAAAGCAACGAAAGGATGTGTATGTGAATAAACTCCTGGAATTTCAAAAAAAGGGCGGTAGCCCAACAGAGCGGTTTTTAGACCAGATGCTGATCATGGCGCTGATTGAGGCCAGGAGCTGCGAAAGGTTTAAAAGGTTGAGTGAAAACCTGGATGACAGTTATATGCGGAAATTTTACAGGAAGTTTATGGAGAGCGAAGCGGGCCACTATACCTTGTTTATTACGTTGGCGGAACATTACATGGATAAGAAAACCGTACGCAAACGATGGGCCGAATGGCTGGCATATGAAAAAGATGTGATGAACAGCCAGGAATTAAGGGGCGACAGGATTCATTAAAATGGTGCGTTAAAAAAACTCAAAATACAATAAGAGTACAGCCGCCGCCGTCATCAATAGCAAAGCCAATATCCCAAGGGTATTCGAGAAACAGCCGTTTGTGAATTCTCCCATCACTTTTTTATTGTTTCCAATATGCAGGATGATGGCAATCAATATTGGGGCTGTGACTCCGTACAACATGGCTGAATAAATGAGCCCCTGCACCGGGGTGATTCCTACATAATTCAAGGTCAAGCCTATTAAAAGGGATACGGCAATGATGCTGTAAAATGGCCTGGCTTCTGAAAATTTCTTATCCAGACCTAATTCCAAATCAAAGGTTTCGCATATCATGTAAGACAATGATCCGCTTAAAACGGGTATGGCTAATAACCCAGTGCCAATAATGCCAATGGCGAAAAGCAGGTATGCCATATTTCCGGCAAGGGGCTTCAAGGCAAGTGCTGCTTCATCAACTGTTTTTATATCGTGTATGCCGGCCTGGTATAGTACCGAACCGGTCGTCAGGATGATAAAAAACATGATGATATTGGAAAACAACATGCCGATGTTTACATCCCTGTTCATGGCACCGATGATCCGTTTGTCTACAATCACTTTACGTTCTTTATGCTTCATTTCTTCCACTTCCATGGTTGCCTGCCAGAAAAAAAGATATGGTGAAATGGTGGTGCCTAAAATGGCAACCAGCACCGCGATGAAATCCCGGTCAAACCTGAATTCGGGTATGAATGCCGCCCGTGCCACATCCGACCAATCGTGCGTGTACAAAAAAGGGACAAGTATGTATACCAATAATGCCATGCATAAATACTTCAATACACTGGCAAACCTCCGGTATGGCAGGTAGATGATAAAAACCAGCAATATAACGGTGAACAATACACTAAAATAGGAAGCATCAACGCGCGGGAAAACCATTTGTCCAACCGCGCCCATGGCCGCGATATTGGCGCCGATATTCATGATGATTGCCGGGAAACTGAACAATATCATGATGTATAAAACCGGTTTCGGATAATAGGCCTTTAAAGTACCCGTCAAACCCCTTGAAGTAACAAGCCCTATCCTGGCACAGATTTCCTGGATCGAAGCCATTAATGGGTATGTGATCCAGGCTGTCCACAGTGTTGCGAGCCCAAAAGACGCGCCTGCCTGCGAATAAGTCGCAATACCGGAAGGGTCATCGTCACTCGCGCCAGTAACCAATCCCGGCCCGAGTTTGCGCCATAACCTTCTGATGGAAAATGGCTTTCGCCCGGGGTTAGATGGGCTTGATGGTATGTGCTGGGCTGGTTGCGGCATTGGTTTCAGGTATCCGGGTATGTAACGGTGTTTTCCTTCCGGTTTAGGTTTGTGCAAATATGCTTAGTTCCCGGGAAAAATCGATGTAAGGATAATCCGTCATCAACGCCTTTGTTTTCCCTTCATATTGATGTAAAAATTTTTGATGGGCATTTGATGAGGGATTAAAAGCTTTATGGCTGGCGGCCTGCACGATCTCCGCAATCCTGTCGAGCAGGCCAATGCAGGCTTTATCGAAACAGGTATCCCTGAATTTCTCCCACACATATTGCGTGGCAGCGTAATTGGGATGCACCATATCTTCCGCGAAAAAACGGTAATCCCGCAGGTCATCAATGATCAGTTCATAGGCCGGAAAATAAAATACCTGCGGCATCCTGCGGCATAGTTCCTCCACCGCGAGGATGAGGGTGGCTTTGCTCCGGTTGTTCTCTACAAACCCGTCGCGCAGGTGCCTGACCGGGCTGATCGTGACGAGGCAATGCAATCCCGGGTTCAGCAGAATGGTTTCGCGCAGGCTTTTCTCCAGTACATCAACCACTTCTTCTACGGAAAGCAACCTCTTCAAAAACTTATCTGTTGGTACCTTATGGCAGTTTGCAACAACAGCGCCTGATTGCTCATACACAAATGCCGAACCCAGCGTCAGCATCAGCCAATCCGCCTCCTTTAAAAATCGATGTGCCTTTTGCTGTGATTCATTGATCCTGCCTAATGCCACCTGTTTGTCGGGGTGCGAAAACCTGGTATGGTGCGCCCAACTACCCCAAAGCTCCTGGTGGTAAAACAAGTCAGGTTCAGCATATATTTTTGGTGCAATGTATGTTGAAAGCGAAGCGGCTATGCTGACAGGATTGAACAGGATACCATTGGGGTTATCAATAACCCTGAATTTATGATGAGCCAGTTTCTGCCCGATCTGTTCCGTAAAGCAGGAACCGATCAGAAAAAGCTTGTCTTCGTGACGAATGGGCTTTGCCAGTGTTTTTGGGGTAAATTCCAACCGGAAATTCATATCCTGTGATTATGCAACCAATAATATAACAGTAAGGAATAGACGAAACAAACAGCACGGGCGATTTACACAAACACTTCGGATGCCAGTTCAATGCATTCAGCAAGCGCTCCCTTGTCCCAGGTTACGGGAAAATGCCTGTCTTCCAGAAATTGAAGCAACCCTTCCGTATCGATATTTCCTACGAGATGATCCCCCGCCATCGGGCAACCGCCAATCCCCTTAATGGCGCCATCGAAACGGTTACATCCCGCGTCGAGAGCGGCTTGCAGCTTAGCGTCTCTGTTGGCCGGACTGGAATGCAAATGCACCCCGATCTCAATACCAGGCATCGATTCCACCAGGTGGCCTGTCACCCTCCTGATCTGATCTGGCATTGATAAGCCAACCGTGTCTGCCAGGGAAATTATGCGTACACCCTCCGCCGTTAGTTTCTGTGCCCAGTCGAATACAATATCTTCATTGTAAGGGTCGCCGTAAGGGTTCCCAAATCCCATGGAAATATAAATCACCAGTTCCTTACTCCTTGATGCACACAAACGTTGTATGTCACGAACCGTTTGAAAGGAATCCAAGATGGATGCATTGGTATTCCGTTGCTGAAAGGTTTCAGATATTGAAAACGGGAACCCGAGGTATTGTATTTCATCAAAGGCCACCGCGTCTTCCGCACCTCTTTTGTTGGCTATAATAGCCAGTAATCGTGAAGTGGTTCCGCTTAAATCCAGTCGCGACAGCACCTCACGGGTATCCGCCATCTGCGGAATGGCTTTGGGGGACACGAAACTTCCAAAATCAATGGTATGAAAACCCACTTTTAATAAAGCATTGATATACCTGGCTTTTAAGTCTGTCGGTACCTGGTGCGCCCATCCCTGCATGGCATCCCTTGGGCATTCCACAATTTTCATCACTCTCTGTCCTTTCATCATTTAGGTGTTTATGATCAGTCTTGTTTTATTATAACCTGCTTCTTTGTGTGGCTGCTTCATACAGCACAATACCTGTCGAAACCGATACATTCAATGAGTCAAAATCGGCCGACATAGGTATGCTGAGTGATTCATCGCATATCTTCAGCAATGCCGGGTAAATACCCTGTTCCTCGCCGCCCATTACAATCGCGCAGGGCTCTGTCATATCAGCCTGCGATATGCTTTTATCGGCCCGCATAACCGTGGCAAATACTTTGATGCCATTCAAGTGCAGGTCATCCACGGCCTTCATGAGGCTGTTCACGCGGCAAACGAAAAGTTTTTCAAGTGCACCCGCAGAAGTGAGGATCGCGTCTTCATTCAATGCCCCCACTCCTTTGTCTGGTATGATGATCGCGTGCACACCAAAACAATATGCGCTTCGGGCTATGCCCCCGATATTACGGATATCCGTGATGCCATCCAGTATCAAAAAAAGTGGTGTTTCGCCCTTATCCACTACCCAGGAAATAACCTGCTGCAAATCCTGGTATTCAATCCTCGATTTCAATCCCATGCAACCTTCATGATTGCTCACATTGAAGCTGTTCAGTTTTTCAACCGGCACTTTACTGATGGGCACACCACGGCTGGCAGCCAGGTCTTTGATGCTATCAATCACCGGGCCGTGTACCGTTGCCTGTAAGAATATTTTTTCCAGGTGCTCGCCTGATTGCAAGGCCTTAATGACGGCTTCCCTGCCAATGATGAGCGAAGCTTTTTTGGGGCGTTGCTGTTGATTCCTGAATTTTTTCACAATCTTGCTTTCAGCTAAGTTAAACAATGCATGTACAAAAAACCCTCCGCTCGGGAGGGTTTAAGGATTATTTCAGTTTGAATGCTTTCTTCACTTCCTTCACGGCGTCCAGTTTTTCCCAGGTGAAAAGTTCCACTTTCTTTTTGATGATCTTGCCATCAGGAGAACGGAACGATTTTTCCACTACCTGGTTTTTACGGCCCATATGTCCGTAGGCAGCTGTCTCGCTATAAATGGGGCTGCGCAATTTCAGGCGCTTCTCAATGAAATATGGACGCATATCGAAACATGGCATCGACATCAGGATTTTCGCGATCTCACCGTCGGTCATGTTTACCTTAGCTGTACCATATGTGTTTACATTGATGCTGGTTGGTTCTGCCACACCAATCGCATACGAAACCTGTACCAGAACTTCATCGCACAAGCCGGCGGCAACGAGGTTTTTGGCGATATGGCGGGTAGCATATGCCGCGGAGCGGTCAACCTTGCTGGGGTCTTTGCCACTGAACGCGCCACCACCGTGTGCACCCTTGCCACCATAGGTATCAACAATGATCTTACGGCCGGTTAAGCCGGTATCGCCATGTGGCCCTCCGATAACAAACTTACCGGTCGGATTTATGTGAAATTTAATTTTATTGTTGAACAGGCTGGCGTATTTGCTGTACTTGGCCTTTACCCTTGGGATCAGGATGTTGATGATGTCTTTGCGGATGCGTGCCTGCATCGCGGCGTCAGTATCAAAATCATCATGCTGTGTTGAAATTACGATGGTGTCAATGCGCACCGGGCGGTTATTATCGTCATACTCCAGCGTTACCTGGCTTTTGGCATCGGGGCGAAGGTATTTAATCTGCTTGTTCTCCCTGCGCAATACGGCCAGTTCCTGCAGGAGTTTGTGTGCCAGGTCGAGCGCCAATGGCATATAATCATCCGTTTCATTGCTGGCATAACCAAACATCATACCCTGGTCACCGGCGCCTTGTTCTTCTTTCTTCTTCTTATCTACACCCTGGTTGATATCAGCCGATTGTTCATGAATGGCTGATAAAATACCACATGAATTGGCTTCAAACATATACTCGCTCCTGGTATAACCAATGCGGCGGATCACCTCGCGGGCGATATCCTGGACATCGAGGTACGACTTGCTCTTTACCTCACCGGCGAGGACAACCTGGCCGGTTGTTACCAGCGTCTCACAAGCAACTTTACTGTTAGGGTCAAAAGCAAGAAAATAATCTATCAACGCGTCGCTGATCTGGTCAGCTACCTTGTCTGGGTGGCCTTCACTGACAGACTCAGATGTAAATAAATATGGCATGTAATTTTTTTTAAGCTGTGCAAAGATAAGGTTGCATCACTGAAGATGCAAAGCAGTTCATGCAAACCTATTTGATGTTGGAATAAATAACCCTTAAGCGCATCCTGTATTGCGGGTTTGGATGTTCACCGCCGCCTACCCGGACCCGGCCAAAGGCAATGGAGTTGTTATACGGAATGAAGAAATCAATTTTGTTGCTATTGCCAGCGCCAACGTATTGGGGATAACTGAAACTCTGTGGGGCAAACAGCCGCATTTGGTAATTCGGGCTGCTTTTTGTAACCAACTGCTGAATATACCTCGTAACGTTAAACTGGTAGAAACTGCGCATCACCGGTCCATCGGCCTTTTTCCGGAGGAATCCACCAAAATACCCGAAATCTACTTGTCCGCCAATGGGGAAATAAGGCAATCCGGGAATTTTATAATCGGGGTCATAGAAAGCACCCGGGTTCAGGTCATAATATATGGGTTTCCACTTAGGCGTAGTGGTGGATGAGTCGATCAGGTCAAGGTATAGGAAATTGGGTGACCGGAACACACTATCCGTAATGGGGTTGTCGGGGATTTGTTCGATATTAATTTCGGCCCTGTGTACAATGCGGTTGGTATACCCTGATAAGCCGGGGATAGCCAGGTTTGCATAGGTGCCGGGGGTTGTTTGCAGATAAAGCTCCTGCCTGCCATTGGGCAATGCGGGCCTTGTCCGCACAATATTATTGGCCACGGCGCCCCGTTGCGGTGCACCCGAACCGTTGTTGTAATAAAAATAATTGACTGTAGTATCCGGCCCCGCGCCATGCTTGTATCGATAATGGATTTCGAGCCTGGTTAAAGCATCGTTCAAACCGCAATACATCAATGCATTGCCGCTATTGGCCGTGATGGCGAAACCGTTATTAAAAGCCCGGAAAAATGAGTCGGTGCGGAAATTGCCATTACCGACCAGGGTGGTATCGCTGTTAAATAAATCCTGCGCGAAACTATTGGATAGCTTAATGCGGATCTGGTTTTGCACGGAATCCTTACCCCTGCGGATTACTGTATATTTCGCAAGGTCGGGTATGTACACCCGTGTTGGTTGGGCAGAGAGCACATTGCCGGTAGTTGGGGCATAATTAATGGGATGTAAAATACTGAGGGTATCCCACTGGTCATTGCCTTGTGAGGCAATTTCATTGACGGTTAAAAAAATCGGCGTAGTGCTGTCGCCATAAAAACCTTTGTATGCAAGGCAAAGCACCACTGAATCGACCCCAATAAGCGTATCATTGGCCAGGCCAATATAATATGGATAGAACGCTGGTTTTAATTGCATGAACAACCTGGAGTCAGTTTGCCCGAACAATGGGTCGTTGCTGATTTTTCCGAGGCTATAGTTTTCAAACAAAGTCAAACGGGTGGTATCGTTGAAAACTCCCTGCGTGGTAAAAATGTCCAGGGTGTCGGCAAATGTGTTGATATTATCGACAACCGGGATCAGGTCTCCACCAATATTTGTCGTATCAATTTTGGTGCAGCTCCAGTTTAAAACAATCAGTGAGATATATCCTGTTACACACAGTGAAACGAATCTTCTTAACACAAGCCTGGTTTTAATGGGGATGGGTATTGAATGAATACTATGCCGAAAGGTCGGTATATAATTGTAAATACTCTGTTAAATCAGAATCCGGGTTGAACTTCAGGATTTTTTTACCCTTGATTTTTGAGAATTCATCAACCAGTTTTTTATCAACATTCTCAGCCCCGAAAGTGATGGCATCGGCATATGTTGCGCCGGCACGGAACATGGCGGCATTGTTATTATCCTTGATGATCTCAACTTCCTTCTTGCCAACCTGGTCGCTGATGGTAGCCAGTTTCACAAAATCATCGCCGATTTTTTCCTTGAATGTTGATTGCCCGATGGTATATACCACTTTGCTGTGGCTGAAAACCGGTTCCTTTTTGTAAACGGTCTTGATAAACATTGGGATCAGGCCTGTCATCCATCCGCTGCAATGGATGATATCGGGTGGCCATCCAAATTTCTTCACGGTTTCCAGGGCGCCCTTGCAAAACAGCACCGTACGAATGGCATTGTCGTCAAACCATTTATCGTTTTCATCCGTAAAAATACACTTGCGCTTAAAATAATCTTCGTTATCTAGGAAGTACACCTGGAGGCGGGCGTTTGGCAGGGAAGCCACTTTAATAATCAATGGGTAATCATCGTCGTCAATACTGACATTGATACCAGACAACCGAACCACTTCATGCAAACGGTGCCTCCTCTCGTTAATGACGCCAAAACGGGGCATGATGCACCTGACCTCCATATTAATATCATTCGACAATACAGCCAGTTTATTCACGATCTCAGCAAACTCCGTCAGTTCCAGGTAAGGCGACATTTCGTTTGCAATGAATAAAATTCTTTTCTTTGACGACATTTGTTCTTGGTTAGATTCGTAAAACGCTTCAAATGGCGTGCAAAGGTACTGATAATTTATTGAATCTATGGCTTGAACCACCTTTTACTGACTGTAAACCACTTATACATGCGCATTTTCCGTAAATCAGACGACCTCATGGAATTCCTACGGTTGAACCATGTTGACGGTCTGAAGCTTGGTTTTGTACCCACCATGGGGGCCCTTCATGCAGGCCATATCTCACTGGTTTCCAGGAGTATGGAGCAAAATGAACTGACCATTTGCAGCATATTTGTCAACCCCACCCAGTTTAACAATCCCGAAGACCTGGCCAAATACCCTGTAACCATCGAAAAAGATATCGATATGCTGGAAGCCAGCGGCTGCCAGTTGTTATTTCTCCCCGACCCCTCACAAATTTACCCAGCCGGTTACCAGGCAAGGCATTACGATCTTGGCTACCTTGAAACCATTTTGGAAGGCAAATACCGCCCGGGGCATTTCCAGGGTGTTTGCCAGGTGGTTGACCGACTGCTCAGCATTGTCAACCCTGATATATTATACCTTGGCCGCAAGGATTACCAGCAATGCATGGTCATCGCCCGTATGCTAACGCTCACAGGACGCAACATAACACTGGATTTTGTGGAAACAATGCGCGAACCGAACGGATTGGCCATGAGCAGTCGCAATGTCCGGTTGAATGAATCAGACAGGGTGCGGGCCATACAAATTTACCGGTCACTCCAATGGCTCAAAAAGAATGTAAAACCTGGCAACCTCAGTCCATTAAAAGCAGAAGCTGTACAACAACTAACGGATCATGGCTTCGAGGTGGATTATGTAGAAATCGCTTCAGCTGAGTCTCTTTCCATCACCGAAGTTTGGGATGGCCGCGAACCATTGGTGGCTTTGGCCGCAGCTTTTTGCGGCCCTGTCAGGCTGATTGATAATGTCACAATAAGCTAACCTTTAGCCAAAGCTTTGTATATTGACCCGCATGACGAAGCGCATCTTTTCCATCCTGCAATACGTTATTTTCATGGGCGGTGGAATTTTCCTCGTCTGGTGGCAATTGCGTTCCATGACCGAGCCGGAAATGGAAGAGTTTTTAGCTGCGCTCAGGCATACCCGTTATTGGGTGGTGCTGCCCATCATCATAATGGCCCTTTTGAGCCATTACAGCAGGGCCTTGAGGTGGAAGCTGCTCATGGAGCCATTAGGCTATGCGCCATCAACCGCCAACACGTTTGCCAGCACCATGGTGGGGTACCTTGCCAACGCGGCCGTGCCCAGATTGGGTGAAATTTTGAAATGCAGCCTGCTGGCCAGGTATGAAAAACTTAAGCTGAATAAACTGATAGGCACCATCATCATTGAACGTACATTCGACCTCATCTGCTATTTATTTTTCATTGCGCTGACCGTACTGATTCAAATTGATACAGTTGGCCGTTATGTTGGGGAAAAACTATCTTCGGTTTCCCCCGGCAGCGACCCTTTATCATGGCTCCGCCCGGTTATCGCTATTGCATCAATCATCATCATTTGGCTTGGGCTGCGCTGGTTGTTTAAGCGTTACCCTGATCATGGGTTGGTTTCGAAACTGAAGGCATTTACATCGGGACTAGCGGAAGGCTTTGCCGCAATCAGGCAGTTGAAAAAGAGAAAGGCGTTTATCGCGCATACCTTATTTATCTGGTTGATGTACCTGCTCCAGATATTCCTGGGCTTTTACGCGATGGAAGGCACGATACATCTTGGCATAAAAGCTGCATTCTCCGTGCTCACCCTGGCTACATTAGCCATGATCATAACACCCGGGGGCATTGGATCATTCCCGATATTTGTTATGCAAACGCTTCTATTATATCAAATAGACCCAACGCTTGGCAAGGCATTTGGCTGGCTGATGTGGGGCGTAGCCACCGGCATCATCATCATCGCCGGCTGCGTGGCACTGATTGTATTACCTTACATAAACAAAGAAAAAAATGAAAGCCATACAAAACATCCCTTCGAAAATAGTTGACAAAACCGAACTCCTTCACATGGTTTATCGCTGGAGGCTGAAAGGTAAAAAGATCGCGTTTACCAATGGCGTATTTGATATTCTCCATGAAGGCCATATCGCGTCCATTTGCGAAGCGGCATCTTATGCGGATGTACTGATCGTCGCCATTAATTCCGACGCTTCCGTGAAACGCCTGAAGGGCCCTGAAAGGCCAGTCCACAACCAGGACGCCAGGGCCCTGATGCTGGCATCCATGCTGATGACTGACGCGATTGTTGTTTTTGAAGATGATACCCCGCAAAGCCTGATTGCCGGAATTTTACCGGATGTGCTGGTAAAAGGAGGCGACTATACCATTGAACAGATTGCCGGCGCGAAGGAAGTACTCGCCCATGGTGGCGAAGTGAAACTGGCTGGTATTGTAGAAGGAGTTTCCACAACGAATATCATCGGAAGGATCAGGGCAGGCCATTAAGTTCACAGTAATTTAATATTGTATAAAACATCCCGCCTTTATCTTCACGCAACTAATTTATTATGACACCCATTTTCAGGCGAAAGACAATCATCAGGGATATCAGTTGGCTGGCTTTCAATGAAAGGGTATTGCAGGAAGCGGAAGACAAAACCGTACCATTAAAGGAACGGATATTTTTTTTGGGCATTTTCTCAAACAACCTCGATGAATTTTTCCGCGTGCGGGTGGCAACACTCAACCGGATGGTGAAACTCGGAACGCGGGCCCGTATGCATCTCGAGCACGACCCGGCGCGCATCCTCGAAGAGATTCAGGAAAAAGTCATCAACCAGCAAAATACATTCGAAAAAATCTGGGCAGACATCCTTCGGGAGATGAAGAGGGAAGGTATTCATTTGGTGAATGAAAAAAAACTCAACGCGCTGCAACAAAAATTTGTACTGGATTATTTTAACGAGCAGGTGCGCAGTTCCATTGTACCGTTGATGATCGAAAGCATCCACAGCTTCCCGGTGCTGAACGACAAATCTATTTACCTGGCCTGCACCTTGTCAAAGTCCGACAAAAGCATACCTCAGCGATTTGCGCTCCTATCCGTTCCCGTTAGGATCCTGTCGAGGTTCGTCATCCTGCCTTCCAAAAAAGATGAACACAGCATCATATTACTGGAAGACGTAATCAGGTTTTGCCTGCCGCATCTATTTTCATTTTTCGGATACGATAATTTCACCGCGCATGTCATCAAAATCACGCGCGATGCGGAGATTGATATTGATAACGATGTATCCACCACGCTCATACAAAAGATTGAAAAGGGCTTAAAGAACCGCAAGAAAGGCAAGCCCGTTCGGTTTGTGTACGACAAAGACATCCCTCCCGCCCTGCTCACTTACCTGGTGAAACGAATGGGTTTATCGCATAAAGACAATATTATCGCCGGCGGCCGTATCCATAATTTCAAGGATTTCATGAATTTTCCCGATTCGGTTTTTAAGCAAAAAAGCCTTCGGAAAAAACCTTTCACGCACCCTTTACTGACCGAAGCCAATAGTGTGTCGAGCGTTGTGATGGAAAAAGATATCATGCTGCATTTTCCGTATCATTCTTTTAACAGCATCATCGACCTGCTGCGCGAGGCAGCCATCGACCCCGAAGTGGTGAGCATCAAAATAACCTGTTACCGGCTCGCGCCAAGGTCGAAAATCATCAACGCCTTAACCAATGCCGTCCGCAATGGCAAACAGGTAACGGCAGTCATTGAATTACGTGCCAGGTTTGATGAAGAAGCCAATTTGATGTGGAAAAGGGAATTGGAAGATGCCGGCGTTAAAGTGCTGATTGGCCAACCCAATATGAAGATCCATGCCAAACTCTGCCTGATCAAAAAAAGGGTGCGCAATACCAGCATTCATTATGGATTTGTGAGTACGGGCAACCTGAACGAAAAAACGGCTTTGACGTATGGCGACCATTGCCTGCTCACATCCGATAGGCATATCATGGCGGATGTCAACCGCATATTTACTTACCTGGAGAGCCCGAAAACAAGGGAGAAACTTTTATTATCCTGCAAACACCTGTTGGTAAGCCCCTTGACCATGCGCCGGAAAATCATGGCCATGATCAACCGGGAAATCAAACTCGCGCAAAAAAAGAAACACGCATCCATTGTATTAAAAGTGAATTCGCTGAGCGACGAATCACTGATAAAAAAATTGACGGAAGCGGCCATTGCCGGAGTGGAAATAAAAATGATCATCCGCGGCATCTGTTGCATGTTCACTGAAAACAGCGCTTTTACAATACCGGTGCAGGCCATCAGCATCGTAGATGAATACCTCGAACACGCCAGGGTCATGATTTTTCATAACGGCGGCGATGAAAAAATGTATATCTCCTCCGCCGATTGGATGGTCAGGAATATCGACCACCGCGTGGAAGCTGCCTGCCCCATTTACGAAGAATATATCCGCGAAGAACTCAGGCAGATCATACAAATACAGTTAAGCGATAATATCAAGGCAAGGATACTGGACAATGAACAAAATAACCAGTATGTCAACCCAAGAAATACAAAAAAAGTACGCTCCCAGGTAGAAACCTATCAATACCTCTTCGGTAAATTACAACCCGCAGAAAACCTCCCTGCCATTCCTGCGGAAGAACCCGTTGAAAAATAATTCAACATAAGTTTCTAATTTACTAAGAATCGGGTGCTACGGATGCCAACAATTCCCGACATTTGGCACAGAACCAATTTAAAACAACACAACATTGATCCTGGCAGCAATTGATATTGGCAGCAACGCCGCGAGGTTACTGATCACAGAAGTTATTGACCCGGATAACGGGGAAACCACGTTTAATAAGCTCAACCTGATCCGGGTGCCGCTCAGGCTTGGTTTTGATGTGTTTGAATACGGCTATATAACTGAAGCCAGGGTGCACATGCTCATCCAAACCATGAAAGCATACCGGCACCTCCTGAATGCCTACCAGGTGCAGGCCCTGAAAGCATGCGCCACCAGCGCCATGCGCGATGCCAGTAATGCGAAAGAAGTAATTCAAAGGGTTAGCTTGGAAACGGGCATCGACATTGAAGTAATCAGCGGCGATATGGAAGCCAACCTGGTATATGAAAACCATATCGCGGAAAACCTCGACACCGACCATAGCTATATGTATATTGATGTTGGTGGGGGAAGCACCGAAATTTCATTTTTCGCGAATGGTAAACTGGCCATGAAAAAATCATTCAATATCGGCACCATCAGGTTGTTGAAGGATAAGGTGGAAGAATATGAGTGGGAGGAAATGAAGGAAGATATCAGGACGGCTACGCGCGGGCAAAAAGAAGTGATCGCCATTGGCAGTGGCGGCAATATCAATAAAGTGTTTTCAATGAGCAAGAAAAAAGATGGCAAGCCTTTGTCGCTCGACCTGCTCCGCGATTACCACCACGAACTGCAATCCGTAAGCCTCGAAGAAAGGATCACCAGGTATAAACTGCGTGAAGACCGTGCGGATGTCATTGTACCTGCCCTGCTGATTTATATCAATACCATGAAATGGGCCGGGGCAAATGAAATTTATGTACCTAAAATTGGCCTCGCGGATGGGCTTGTCCAGCACCTTTGGGCCGAAACACAGCAAAGGCCATATCGCCACCATGTGAAATAATCAGCCTTCATTATTTTAAAATCATTGTATGTCAGTAAACAAAGAAATCAAAAAGATCACCACCAATACCGTGCAGAAAATGAAATCTGCCGGTGAGAAGATATCCATGATTACGGCATATGATTTTTCTTTCGCGCGAATCTTTGATGCAGCAGGAATTGACATCATACTGGTAGGCGACAGCGCGAGTAATGTGATGGCCGGGCATGAAACGACATTACCCATCACGTTGGACCAAATGATATACCATGCGCAAAGTGTAGTGAGGGGCGTGGAACGGTGCCTGGTGGTGGTAGACCTCCCCTTTGGCTCATACCAGGGCAATTCAAAGGAAGCGCTTAACTCAGCCATTCGCATCATGAAAGAAACCGGTGGCCACGCGGTGAAAATGGAAGGCGGTGAAGAAATTGTGGAGTCGGTGAAACGTATCATCAGCACGGGTGTACCGGTAATGGGCCATTTGGGATTGACGCCACAAAGCATTTACAAATTTGGCACATATACCGTCAGGGCCCGTGAGGATGAGGAAGCCCAAAAACTCAAACGCGACGCGCTTCTGTTGCAGGAAGCAGGATGCTTCGCGATTGTGCTGGAGAAAATCCCGGCGGCATTGGCTAAGCAGGTAACGGAGAGCTTACACATACCAACCATTGGTATCGGCGGCGGGCCGCATTGCGACGGGCAGGTGTTGGTGATGCACGATATGCTCGGCATCAATACGGAATTCAAGCCACGGTTCTTGCGCCAATACCTCAACATGCACGAACAAATCACCGGGGCTGTGCAACGATATATCGGCGATGTGAAAAGTGGTGACTTCCCAAATGAGAAGGAACAATATTAAACGATGCATTGGTTCGTGAGTCACGAACCATTTTATTTTCTATCAAGCCCCCCGTTTACGGAATGCCGGGTCCACTCTCCCATCATTCCTGTCAACCATCCATAATCCCCCGGCACAACGTATCTTTGCCACTCAAAAAAAATACGTTGACCATGGATTTCCTTAAAGCACTGCAAATACAAGCCAAAAACCCAGGCGTTTCCACAGGTAAAAACTGGATCAAATCAACCGGGTCCGACATTTCATCATTTTCACCGGTAGATGGCCAATTAATTGGCACCATAAAAGCGGCTGATGCGGCCAGCTACGAAAAAACCGTACAAACCGCCCGGGAGGCATTCGCGGAATGGCACTTGTGGCCCGCACCTAAAAGAGGGGAAATCGTCAGGCAATTGGGTGAAGAATTGCGCAAATGCAAAGAGCCCTTAGGCAAACTGGTCAGCTATGAAATGGGGAAAAGCCTGCAGGAAGGAATGGGTGAAGTGCAGGAGATGATTGATATCTGCGATTTCGCCGTGGGTTTGTCGAGGCAGCTCCATGGCTTAACCATGCACTCCGAAAGGCCGGGCCACCGCATGTATGAGCAATACCATCCCCTTGGTGTGGTGGGCATCATATCGGCATTCAACTTCCCCGTAGCGGTGTGGAGCTGGAACAGCATGCTGGCATGGGTTTGCGGCGATGTTTGCATTTGGAAGCCCAGTGAAAAAACACCATTATGCGGTATTGCATGCCAGAAAATAGTTGAAAGGGTATTCAAAAAAAATAATGTTCCCGAAGGCGTATCATGCCTGGTAACAGGAGGCCGCGAAGTGGGCGAATGGATGAGCAATGACACCCGCGTACCGCTCGTATCCGCTACAGGTAGCACCCGTATGGGAAAGGCCGTAGGCGCTGCCGTTGCGGCACGCATGGGTAAAAGCCTGCTGGAATTGGGAGGCAATAACGCCATCATTATTTCCCAGCACGCCGACCTCCAGATTGCCATGGTTGCTGCCACATTTGGCGCCGTAGGTACGGCCGGCCAGCGTTGCACCACCACCCGCAGGCTCATTATCCACGAAAAAATCTACAATAAATTCAAAGAGAAACTTGTACATGCCTACAAGCAACTGAAAATCGGTAACCCGCTGAACGAAAAAAACCATGTGGGCCCGTTGATCGACCAGGATGCCGTAAAAATGTACCTTGGCGCCATTGAAAGCTGCAAAGCCGAAGGCGGTAAGTTTTTGGTGGAAGGCGGTGTGTTAAAAGGGAAAGGTTACGAAAGCGGATGCTATGTGAAGCCATGCATCGCTGAAGCGAAAAACCATTTCAGCATTGTACAGCATGAAACCTTCGCCCCAATCCTGTATATCATGAAATACAAAACCCTGGAAGAAGCCATCGCATTGCAAAACGGGGTTCCACAGGGTCTTTCATCATCCATCATCACCAATAACCTGCAGGAAGCCGAAACCTTTCTGTCGCACGCGGGAAGCGATTGCGGCATCGCGAATGTCAATATCGGTACATCAGGCGCGGAAATCGGGGGCGCTTTTGGCGGTGAAAAAGAGACCGGCGGCGGTCGCGAAAGCGGCAGCGACGCATGGAAAGTGTACATGCGGAGGCAAACCAATACCATCAACTATACCGATAAACTGCCGCTGGCACAGGGAATCCGCTTCGACCTCTAAAATTTTGCGAATATTGGTTGAACGGCCCGCCACAGAAGCGGCTTTATATTAATTTAGCATAAACATCATACAGACACATGCAGAAATTTACTACCCTGCTGGCGGCAGCCCTCCTGATTGGAGGAACAGCCTTTGCCCAGGATTCAGAGAAAAAAGACAATGAGAAAAAAGTGCCAAATGGCTGGCACCTGCTCGACCGTGAAAAAGACGGATTTTATGGCATCAGTCTCGACAAAGCCTATGAACACATCAAGTCGAAAAACCTGAAAAGCCGTAAAATATTGGTTGCCGTTATCGACAGTGGCATCGATACCCTGCACGAAGACCTGAAGCCGGTGATGTGGACGAACAAAAAGGAGATCCCGGGCAATGGCATAGATGATGATAAAAACGGGTATGTTGATGATATCCACGGCTGGAACTTCATCGGAGGCAAGGATGGCCGCAACGTAAAAGAAGACAGTTACGAGGGCGCCCGTGTGTACCACAAACTCCGCCCTACCTGGGAAGGAAAGGAAGTAGATGAAGACAAACTCAGCCCGGCTGAAAAAGAATCATATAAAACCTACCTGAGGGCAAAGGAAAAAACCGTAGGCGGTGTAAGCCAGGAAGAAGTTGGCTTCATCAAACAAATTTTTCCAAAATTCCTGAAAGGCGACTCTGTCCTCCGTAAGGAAACCGGCAAGGAAGAGTATACAGGCGAAGACCTGAAAGCCCTGACCCCGACCGATTCCGATGCCAAAATGGCCCGTTCATTCCTGCTGAACATCAGCAAGGCCAATAACAGCTATGATATCAGCAACCAGCAAATCATTGATGAATTCAATGGACAGATGCGCAAAGCTGACGCGGCAACTAACCCACCGAAAGAATACCGCAAGGATATTGTTGGTGATAATGAAAATGATATTAACGACCGTTCATACGGCAACAACGACATCATGGCGTCTACCCCATTCCATGGTACACACTGCGCCGGCATCATTGCCGCAGCCCGCAACAATGGTAAAGGCATGGATGGCGTAGCCGATAATGTTGAAATCATGATGCTCCGCGCGGTGCCCGATGGCGATGAACATGATAAAGACATCGCGCTGGCCATCCGTTATGCGGTTGATAATGGCGCTAAGATCATCAGCATGAGTTTTGGTAAAGATTTTTCACCGGAAAAAGAATGGGTTGACGACGCTTTCCGGTATGCAGAGAAAAAAGGTGTGCTGCTTGTTCACGCAGCCGGTAACGATGCCAAAAACATCGATTCCGCTTTTAATTTCCCCAACCCTGTGTATGCCAACGGCAAAGGCAGGGCATCAAATGTAATTACTGTAGGAGCCAGCGGCGACGACCTTAACGGCGGGCTCACCGCATCTTTCAGCAATTACGGAAAATCTGAAGTAGACGTGTTCGCTCCTGGTGTTGGCATTTATTCAACCATTCCCGGAGGCACCACCTATGGCAACTCCAATGGAACAAGTATGGCTTGCCCGGTAGTTTCCGGTATTGCCGCATTGATTATGCAGCACTATCCTACCCTTACACCGCAGCAAGTGAAATACGCTATTGAAAAATCAACCGTAGCGCCTAAGGACAAGGTTAAGAAGCCCGGTACAGATGACCTGGTTGAAATGTCGGAAATCAGTAAGTCAGGGGGCATTGTCAATGCCTATGAAGCCCTGAAACTGGCCGGTACACTGGCGCAGGAAAAGCAAAAGCAAAACCTGCCCAAATCAAAAATCAAAAAAAGCAAACTGGGATAACCCAATCAAAAAAATCAGAAAGCAGGTATCAATTACCTGCTTTTTTTATGCCCGCATTTTTTATGTCTCGATAATTTCAATGAAATTGCGGGTATCCAGTAAAAGAATCAGATCATGCATAAACCAAATCCTTCAGAATACGCGCCTTTTTATCAACGGTATATTGAAGCCATTCCCCATAAAAATCTTTTTGAGGCATTCGCCGCGCAACAACCCATCATAGATCAATTTTTTGACCAGGTATCTGAAGAAAAATCATTATTTGCCTATGCCGAAGGAAAATGGAGCATCCGTTGTATGATGCAGCATATTATCGACACGGAAAGGATTTTCTCCTACAGGGCGCTGGCCTTCGCGAGGGGCGAATCGCAATCTCTTCCGGGCTTTGATGAAAACAACTATGCGGATGCATCGGATGCTGACAGGCGGCCATGGGCCGAGCTGTGCGGGGAACTAAAAACGCTCAGGTCATCAACCATACAGTTGTTTGCAGGTTTTTCGGAAGATATGTTGCTCCGCCAGGGGGTTGCAAACGGAAACCCAATGACCGTCAGGGCCGCTGCCTATTGCATCATCGGCCACCTCAACCATCATATCGGGATATTAAAAGAAAGGTATTTGTAAGAGCGGGTTCCAATGTAAAAGAACAGGCATCAAAATATTATATAAAAGAAAAGGCTTCGATCATGAAGCCTTTTCTTTTTATTTCTTATTCCCGGCAAGGTATCCTGAAAGGGATGTTGCGTCATTGAAAACCAATCTTGCCTTCCCAGCAACACCTCCTGAAAGGGACGTTGCGTCAAAACAGAACCCAACATTCATTAATCTTTCTTAGCCGTATTTTTCGACACAATCATACGGTTCAACACCCTAACAGTTTCATCTATAAATATATCCGTGCTCCTGTTCTTCAGCCACTGCTTGTTCTTATCAACTTTATCAGCAGCGCTGTTGATATTGGCCGTGTCAGCAGGGATATTCACAATGTTCATACCTTTCTGTAGCTTATACAATTCATCAAATTCGCGGATCAGTGATTTCACTTTCTTTTGATCTTCCCTGTATGCGGATAATTGCAGCGAGTACTCCTTATCGTTATACTTCTCCAGCCAGGATACATTCGCCCTGATCTTATTGAAGGTTTCATTCTTATTCACTTCATCCCTCGACATCTGCACAATCGCATCCGTATTGATCATGCTGTTCCACGACCTGTAATCGGCGCGGTTGATTTCATCCCATTTCAATGAAAGCGGGTTATCTTTTTCCCTGAACTTCAAGTACTCGTAACGGTCAGGCAAAACGATATCAGGTGTAACACCTTTTAGTTGTGTTGCGCCCCCGTTGATGCGGTAAAACTTCTGCAGGGTCAATTTCACAGAACCCAGGTCTTCCGTTTTTTTAGCAGAGAAAATGTTGTCATTTTCCGGGTTCAGCGGAATGTTGCGTTGTACGGTCCCTTTTCCATAAGTGGAACTGCTGCCGATCACCACACCCCTCTTATAGTCCTGGATGGCTGCTGCAAAAATTTCGGATGCGGATGCGCTGGTTTGGTCCACCATCACCGCAAGGGGGCCATCATACTGTACATTCTTGTCTTTATCGCGCAGGATATTCGGGCGTTCGTCCCTACCCTTCACCTGGCAAATAGGTCCATCTTCAATAAACAATCCTGCCATCTGCACCACATCGTATAATGATCCGCCGCCATTCCCGCGCAGGTCGAGGATGATGCCATCAATTTTTTCCGCTTTAAGCTTTTCTATTTCGCGGGCTACATCCACCGCGCAGCGTGGGCCGTTCGGTCGTTCGAAATCGGCATAAAATTCAGGAAGATAGATATACCCGATTTTATAGTCGCCATTGATGATAGCCGATTTCGCATATGTATCTTCCAGTTTGATATCATCACGCACCAGTGACACCACTTTAATGGTTCCGTCCATGCGCTTAACCGTTAGTTTTACGATGGTGCCTTTTTCGGAACCGCGGATCAGTTTAACGGCATCGGGCACGGAATAACCGGTTACATCCACAGGCTCCAGGTCGCCCTGTCCTACCTTGATCACTTCATCATTTTCCATCAATTCACCGCTCTTCCAGGCTGGGCCGCCGCTCACGAGACTGGCAATTTTAATTTTGCCGTCTTCCTCTTTCAACTGTGCGCCAATGCCATAAAATCGGCCGCTCATGGATTCGTTAAAGGAACGGAGATCGATGGGCGGAAAATATGTGGTATGCGGATCCATAATGCCGGTGATGGCATTCACAAAAGTGCTGAAATGTTCCTCTTCCGTTTCCCTGTTTTTCCTGGTTGAAAAATAACGGCCCAATTGCTTACGGACCTGGTCCCTGGCTTCCCGCTCAAGGGTGCTGTCGGGTTTGGAAACAAAATCCTTTTTGTCTTTATTTTTTTCGCGTTCATCCAGCAGGTCACTGTACCTGGTTAAAACGGCATATTTTAAACGTTTGCGCCAAACTTCCTTGCGCTCTGCCTCATTTTTGGGGTATGCATTTTTATCTGAATCGAGGACAATTTTTTCGTTGATGGAGAAGTCGAATGGTTTATCGAGCATAGCGGAATAAAAACCCATCACTTCATCAAAACGCTTGTTGTACAGGGAAGCAATTTCGTAAAAAGACTGCAACTCTTTTCCATGGATTTCATCATCAATATCCTTTTCAAATTTTTTGAATGCATTGATATCTGATTGGAGAAAGATGGATTTGTCGTCGTCAAGGTCTTTGGTAAACCTGGCCAATACATCACGGCTAAAGGCATCGTCAATTTTCCTGGGGCTGTAATGGCCCTCTTCCAACAATACCCCTACATTCTTTAAAATACGGGCATGCCTGACTTTGGGGTTGTCTTTGTTTTCATTATTGCCCTGCGATTGAAAATGGATGAAAAGGCTGGCAATAGTAAGGATCAGGATTACCGGAATAAATCTTTTACTCATAATAAAGGAGGCGATTTTATGCATCACCGTAAATTTAGTACTAATTAAGGCTTTGCTATGGATGTTTAACGCGGCTTTTCAAATAATGTTTTGTTAAACAGCCAGCGGGGGTTTATGAAATGGATGAGTGGTAAAAACAAACTCCCCGTTTTGAGGGGAGTTTGGGCTGGGGTGGCTAATGGGACTCGAACCCACGACACCCAGAATCACAATCTGGTACTCTAACCTACTGAGCTATAGCCACCGTGTAAGGGCTGCAAAAATACGTAAAAACTATTCCACTCCAAAAATCGCTGTCAAAATTTCCGATTAACATGGTTCTGCAACTTAACAGATGCAAGCCTTTAAACCGGACTTATTAATAGTTTTTATACTCTATCATTGAAATTGCCGTAATTTGCGGTGCCTGATCTATGGCCAATTAACCTAATGAATATCAAGACTTGTTTCCTGACCTTAGTAAGTTGCCTGGCAACTTTCATGTACACAAAAGCTCAATTCCCAATGGGTGGCGGCATGTCGCGGCAGAATATGGACATAGGCCATGTGTATGGAAAAATCATTGACGGATCGACGCAAAAAGTTTTAGAAGGCGCATCGGTACAGCTCCTGCAATCAAAACTGGATTCTGCCAGTAAAAAAAGAAAAGAAGTTTCCATTGCCCTTACACTAACCAACAAAAAAGGTGAATTCAGTATTGAAAAACTTTCTGTCATGGGCACTTATACCCTTCGGGTAACCGCGGTTGGTTTTAAAAAACTGGACCAAAAAGTGAATTTCAACATTAATTTCCAGGGCATGCGGAATGGCGATTTCAGCAGTTTGATGAATGGCGTAGACAAGGACCTGGGAAATATTAAGCTGGAAAAAGATGAACAGCAGTTAGAGAATGTAACAATAACCGCCTCAAAACCATTGTTGCAACTGAACCTCGATAAAAAGACATACAATGTAGAAAAAGACCTGATGGCCACGGGTGGAACGGCACTGGATGTGATGAAAAACATCCCATCGGTGAATGTAGATATCGACGGAAATGTTAGCCTCAGGAATGCAGCACCGCAAATTTTCCTGGATGGAAGGCCAACCACACTTACGCCGGATCAAATCCCTGCCGACCAGATTGCCAGTATTGAAATCATCAGCAACCCTTCTGCAAAATATGATGCAGGTGGAGGCGGCGCGGGGATACTGAATATTGTGCTCAAAAAGAACCGCAAAACGGGGTACAACGGGAATTTGAGGGCGAATATCGACAGCCGGCCAAGGCCAGGATTTGGTGGGGATATCAATATCCGCAAAGAAAAAATCAACTTCTTTGCTGCCGGTTTCCTGGGTTTTAGAAAGACGCTCCTGGATGTGGAAAGCCGAAGAAAAGAATTTTTGGCCAATGGTTTAATTTCGAACCAGATCCAGGAAAACAACCCCATTGGCCGTGGCGGATTTGGCTTTGGGAGGGCCGGGATGGATATTTTTATTGATAACAGAAGCACCATCAGCATAAGTGGCAATATCGGGCGTGGCAGGTTCAGGAACCTGGATCAGATTTCATTGTACCGCGACACAATTGCGGCTACTGGCATTGTAGCTGAATCAGGGATCCGAAACTTATCTGCCAAAACTGATTTCAGGAACTACGGAGCCAGCATAGGTTTCAAACATAATTTCAGCAAACCTGGAAAAGAATGGACGATTGACTTAAACATCAATCAATCTAAAAATGAAAATATATCCAGTTACGACGGCCAATTTTTCGACGCTGCCAATACGCCCAAAAGCCCGGTGGTTTATGAACGCTCGGATGGTGGCGGACGTTCTACTTTTATTACCGCGCAAACCGATTTTGTAAGCCCGCTTGACGACAAAAGAAAAATGGAGGCCGGCTTGCGCATGGCTTCCCGTAAGTTTAACAGTTTTAATAACAATTTTATCGGGCTTGATCCGTCAAACCTGGTTTTCCTTCCCCAACTGTTTGTACAATATTCTTTCACCGATGAAGTATATGCCGGATACCTGACCTATTCCGAAAAAAGGGATAAATGGAGTTACCAATTGGGTGCCAGGGTTGAAAGTTCATTTTATACAGGCACACTGGAATCAAAGAACCAGTCTTTTTCAAATGATTTCCCTTTTGCCTTTTTCCCCAGCGCGTTCCTGACCTATTCCATCAATAAGAAACAAGACCTGCAGGTAAACTATACCCGAAAAGTCAACCGGCCTAATTTCTTCAACCTCATACCATTCATTGATTTTTCAGACTCCCTGAACCTGAGCATAGGTAACCCCGCTTTGAAGCCTGAGTTCACCCACCAAGTGGAACTCACGTATAACAGGCAGTTGAAAAACGGCCAATCTTTTCTGGCAACCGCATACGGCAGGCTGACCAATAACCTGATCACACGGTACCAGTACAGGGACAAGAACCCTAACCCGGCAAAAACAGACAGTGTATTATTTACCACCTATGGCAATGCCACCAGGAGTATCACTTATGGCCTTGAATTAACCGCACGCAACAAGATCACAAAATGGTGGGACCTCACCAGCAATATCAACCTGTACCAGATCAACCTGGAAGCCAACAACCTAACGGGAACGGATAATAGCAACCTGGGTAGTTTTTTTGCCAAAATCAACAATAGTTTCAGGCTGCCGAAGAGTTATTCCATTCAGTTGAATGCCGAATACCAGGCCAAAACACTCCTGCCTTCAGGTAACGCGGGCAACAGGGGATTTGGCGGGCCTTTCGGACAAATACCGGTGACCGCGCAAGGTTATATCAAACCATTTTTCGGTGTTGATATCGCCGTTCGGAAAGATTTCCTGAAAAACAACGCGGCTTCGCTGACACTTCAGTTCAGCGATGTATTCCGCAGCCGGTATAACAGTACTTTTGCGTCCAGCATATTCTTTGAACAGGACTATGAAAGGATCCGCGACCCGCAAATCTTCAGGCTCTCCTTTAACTGGCGCTTTGGCAAACTAGATGCCAGTCTTTTCAAGCGCAAGAATATCAAAGGCGAAATGGAGAATATGCAAAACATGCAACAGGGCGTAGGCCAGTAATGGCGGGGTGGATACATTTACCCGCATACATGCCCTAATATTTGCGCGTTTAGCCTAAATTGCTGCCCATTAAACCATCATTAGATGAAGTCATTTCAGATGAAGCAGCTGATGCCTCACGCCATTGCGGTGATCATATTTTTACTGGTAACCGTTATTTTCTGCAAACCGGCCCTCGACAGCGACCTGATGCTGAAGCAGGGCGACACGACGGGCTGGCAGGGCATGAGCCATCAATCCTATGTGTACAAGGAAAAGAACGGCCATCTCCCCCTCTGGGTTACCAGCATGTTTTCAGGAATGCCGGCATACCAGATCGCAATAGAGGGAGATTGGTCACCGCTCGGTTTGGTTGACCATGCCATACAACTCTGGCTCCCCCAACCCATGAATTTCTTCTTCCTTGCCTGCATTGGGTTTTACTTCCTGTGCATCTGCCTGGGTATTCGTCCATGGGCATCCATCATAGGTTCACTGGGATTCGCGTTTTGCAGTTTCTCCCCCATCATCGTGGCTGCCGGGCATAATACGCAAATGCTGGCCCTGGGTTACGCGCCGGCCGTCATGGGCGCCGTCATCCTGGTATTTAACAAAAAATACCTTGTGGGATTCTCACTCGCCACATTACTAACGGCACTACAAATCGCCCAAGGCCACCAGCAAATCAGTTACTATTTATTCCTGATCCTGCTGGCGATGGCCGTTGCGTATGCCATCAGGTTTTTCCGAGAAGGCGAAACGGCACATTTCCTGAAAAGCACCGGCATCTTACTGGTAGCGGGTTTCATTGGCCTGGCTGTTAATGCCATCAACTTATTGCCTACATACGATTACGCCAAATATTCGAAGCGTGGCGGCCAATTGGTGATGCCGGACAGCGGGCCGCAAAAAGATAAAGTGCAGGATGGAAAAACTACGGGCTTATCGAAAGACTACGCTTTTATGTGGAGTTATGGCAAAGCCGAAACATTCAGTCTCATGTTCCCCGGTGTGCAGGGATATGGATTGCATATCGCGCAGCGGGAAGGCGAACAGGACATATACCCAAAACTGGATGAAAAATCGAACCTCGCGGGTTTCTTCAGTAATACGTTAAACGCACCGGAAGACCAGGCAGCCAATTATGCCATGCAGCAAAGTGGCTCTGTGTATTGGGGCGACCAGCCTTTTACCAGCGGTCCCGTTTACCTGGGAGCGATCATTTGCTTTTTAGCCATACTCGGCATGTTCATCCTTGATGGCAAGCATAAATGGTGGATCGCGGGCATCAGCCTCTTTGGCATCCTGCTCTCATGGGGCCACAACCTGCCAGGATTCAACTATTTCATGTTTGATTATTTCCCATTGTACAACAAGTTCAGGGTACCAACCATGGCCCTCGTAATCCCACAGATATGCCTGCCCATTCTCGCGTCATTATTGATGGAAAAATGGATCTCTGGCAAGATGGAAGCCGCAGAATGGAAAAAATTCACTTACGGCTTATTTGCTACACTAATCATATTTGCTTCCGCACTCCTGTATTATGCAAGCGCCGATTACAGCAATGAAAACCGGGAACGTATGGTTGCTGTGGATGCCCTGATCGCATCCGGTGAAAAAGGCGAATCATTGCAAAGAAAGATCAGTGAGCTGAATGAGAAGTACCAGCCAAAGAACGACAACCAGATGTATGAGGGCATGCTGATGAATTTCGCGTCGAGCCCGGATGCACAAAAGATGTCACGCGAATTCCTGACCGCGCTCAGGAAAGACAGGGCCGCTTTCTTCATGGGCGATATCATCAGGTCGTTCATCTTTGTATTGATAGCTGCCGTTGCCATTGCGTTGTACTATAAGCAGAAATTATCCGCGATGGTCATGCTCGTTGCCGTAACGCTGGTATCGACCATTGACCTGGTAGGATTTGGCATGCATTACCTGAACGACAAAAACTACGACAGCAAATCTGACCACGAAGCCACGGAATTCCCGCTATCCCGTGCTGACCAGATGATATTAAATGATTCTGACCCGCATTTCAGGGTATTCAATACGGCAAGCCTGGAAGAATCAAGGACTTCCTATCACCATAAATCCATTGGCGGTTACCATCCTGCCAAACTGGGTATTTATGACGACCTGATTGCGTATCAACTCAGTGGACGCCCGAACCTCAATGTGGTGAATATGCTGAATGCCAAATACATCATCCAGCGCCAGGGCAACGACCCCATCGCCATGCTGAATCCAGGCGCTTTGGGTAATGCATGGTTTGTGAAAGACGTGAAATTTGTAAACGGGCCCGTGGATGAAATGAAAGCCTTGGATAGCCTGAACCCCGCAGAAACCGCAGTGGTTGACGCGTCTTTCAAACCCAATCTGGGCGCATTCAGTACACCGGATAGCAGTTCATTCATCAAGCTTTCAAAATTTGATAATGATGTGATGACATACCAGTCATCCGCAAATGCCAGTCAACTGGCGGTGTTCAGTGAAGTGTATTACAAAGACTGGAATGCATATATCGACGGTAAGCCCGCCCCGCATGTGAAAGCGAATTATGTATTGCGTGCGATGATCATACCTGCAGGAAAACATGAGATTGTATTCAAGTTTGAACCAACCGTTTTTTATACAGGTAAAACCATCAGTACGGTCAGCAGCTGGCTGGTGGCCGCATTATTAGTGATATGCGCGTTCCTGCAATTCAGAAATGCCAGGAATAAATAAACGGACTTTTATTGAATGAGCAGCCAGGAAGCAAGATCAGATAACCGGGAGGCGCATACGCGCGAACCTTTTATTGCCGCACTGGTGCCTTACCAGGTGTACCCGGCCAAAATGGGCGGACAAAAAGGCATCGCCTTGTTCTATCAATACTTGTCGGAGCGTTTACCCGTAACGGTGATCAGTACTCGAAACAACGCCTTCCCTGCCAATAGTGCCATCCGTTTTGAACCCATGCTGGGCAATAGCCGCTGGAGGTACCTGAACCCATTATATTTTTTCAGGTTGCGGAAATGGCTGCTCCGGGAAAAGGCTACCCACCTGGTCATTGAACACCCATACTATGGCTGGTTGGGCGCGATGATCAGGCTGACTACAAAAATCAAATTGATTGTTCATTCGCATAATATTGAAGGCCTCAGGTTTAAGAGTACGGGAAAATGGTGGTGGGGAATGCTATGGCATTATGAAAAATGGACCCACCGGATGGCCGACCATTCCTTTTTCGTAACGGATGAAGACCGTGATTATGCCATCAGGTTTTTCCGGCTCAGCGGCAAAAGGACGCATTGCATCACGTATGGGATTGACATGCATGAAAATCCCGCAGTGGCAGACAGGCTGATGGCCAGGAAGATCCTGGAGCAAAGGCATGGGATACAGGAAGATGAAAGGATTTTGTTGTTTAACGGCACATTAAGCTATGGCCCGAACAGCGATGCCCTTCGTCAAATCATCAATGAAATCAGCCCGCTCCTGTCGAAAAACGGGTTCCGGTACCGGATATTGGTTTGCGGGAAGGACCTGCCTGCTGAGTTTTTGCAACAGGCTGGTAGCGGCGAATTGGCTGAGAGGGTCACCTATGCGGGATTTGTGGAAGATATCAACACTTATTTCATGGGTTCGGATATTTTCCTGAACCCGGTGAATGATGGCGGCGGCATCAAAACCAAACTTGTGGAAGCTTTAGGCCTAAACCTGTCGGTTGTCAGTACCCGGAACGGCGCTATTGGCGTGCCCCATCAGTTGACTAACCAAAAAATGAAATTGGTGGATAACAGTGATTGGGAAGCCTTTTGCAAGGCCATAAGCCAGGTAAACCCGGCAGAAAATACTCCGGCCGTTTTTTATAATCATTTTTATTGGGGTAATATTGCAGATAAAGCGGCGGATATCCTAAGGAATAAATAATACCGTACTTTTGATTGAACATGCGCATTTTAATAACCGGCATATCGGGTTTCGTAGCCAGGCATTTTGTGGAATACCTATCGTCTTTGGGCGAACCCGTGATGGTCGCGGGGGTACACCATCATAACCTGCCCGGTTTTTTATGCGATCAATACAAGCATATCGATTGCCGGTTTTACCAGGCCAACCTGCTTGACCAAAACCGGTTACGGGAAATCCTGGCAGAGGTACAACCCGAATACATCCTCCATCTGGCATCGAAGAGTTCCGTTGCCTACAGCTGGCAGCACCCCGCCGAAACCATCCGGCACAACACGGGTATTTTTATTTCCCTTATTGAAAATGTGCGGCAGCTTGGTTTGACATGCCGGATTTTATCTGTCGGCTCTGCCGAAGAATATGGCATTGTGCCGGAATCGGAACTGCCCTTAAGGGAGAACCGTTGCCCCAATCCTGCCAGCCCATACGGCACATCCCGCATGCTGCAACAAAAGCTTGTGGAGATTTACGCGAAGAATTACAATCTTGATATCATCCATACCCGCTCTTTCAATCACATCGGGCCATATCAGCAGGCTGGCTTTGTCGTTTCCTCCTTCGCGAAGCAAATCGCGGAAGGCATACGGGCAGGGAAAGAGTCCATTGACATAACCGTAGGCGACTTGCAAGTTACGCGCGACTTTACCGATGTGAGGGATGTGGTGAAAGCCTATCACCTGTTGCTGAAAAAAGGGAGTACCGGGCAAACCTATAATATTTGTTCCAACAAAGCCGTCTTGCTGAAAGACCTGGTTGACAGGTTTTCGCAACTAACGGGAAAGCATATACGCTATCAAACGGACCCGCACATCATCCGGCCCACGGAAAATAAAAAACTCATCGGGTCTTATGATAAAATCCGGGAGGAACTTGGCTGGGCGCCGGCCATCCCACTGGATGAAAGTTTACAATCCCTGCTGGATTTCTGGCTGAACGCAAACTAAGATTTCTTCAAGGCTTTCAGGATGCATTGGTATAATAGTTCCGCCGTGCGGTCCCAGGTAAAAATATTTTTTTGCACAAACCCTTTCCGGATCATGTCCTGCCTTTTCTCAGGCTGCAGGTAAACACTTTGCATGGCTTGTGATACTTCTTCGATATCAAATGGGTTAACCTGGATCGCTGCATCCCCCGCTACTTCCGGCATAGAAGTGGTATTGCTGCATATCACGGGTACGCCCGACTGGAAAGCCTCCACAATGGGAAGTCCGAACCCTTCAAAAGTGGGCACAAAGCTCAGGCAGATGGCCGCGCCCAGGTATTGCCGGAGTTGCTTGTCGGTGACCCGGCCGGTGAATATGATATCAGGCTTTGCGCTAAGCGCAGATAAGGTATTGCTGATGCTGTCATCATCCCAAAGGATATGTCCGCTCAAAACCAGCTTTGCATCGGATGGCACCGACTGCTTGAAATGATCGAATGCCTGCAATAACCGCACAATATTCTTTCGGGGGTGCATCGACCCCACAAAAAAGAAATACGGTTTCCCCCCGGTCAGCTTTTGTCGAACATCCCCTATTTCCTTTTCAGTAAGGGGCGCAAATACCTCTTTAATTCCGCATGATACGTTATCAATCAGTTCTTCGTCTATGCCGTACCGTGATACGATATCCGCCTTGCTGTATTCTGAAATAGTGGCGATCCGGACAGCTTTTTTGGCAAAACGCGGAAAAAAATTCCTGAAGTAAAGCCTGTTTTTCAGGGTCAGGTCCTTGGGATAAGCCTCAAAGTTCAGGTCATAGATGATGGGCAATTGCGGAACAGGGGAACCCAGGCTGAGGAAACCTTCCATGGATAGGAAGATTTCTGGTTTATGCTTACGTAAAAAACGCCGGACCGTCCACTCAAAATAAACCACATATAAAGCCGGGTGCCTGTAAGGCGGAAAAATATGGTGTTTGCTGACGTTCGGGAAATCAAAATAATCCTCCGTAAAGTTTTTGTCGCATAAAATCTGGAACTCAATCTCCGGGTGCGCCCGGATAATCCTGGGCAGTGTCTCCACGGTAAAATTCCCGATCCCATCGAGTTGTTTGTTACGCAATACCCAGCAGTTAACGGCTATTTTCATGTCAGGCTTCTCTAAAATCACGCATAAAACCCGCCATGGATCAGCATTCTGGAATGGCTACACACAAGGGGTAAGCACAAATGGTGATTTGACCGGATTGTGATATTTTTGCGAAATTAAATAAAACCCAACAGATACATGAAGACAGCGTTGATTACAGGCATTACCGGGCAGGATGGCGCATACCTCACGCAATTATTACTGGATAAAGGCTATATCGTACACGGCATCAGGCGCCGCAGCTCAATGCTGAACACCCAGCGTATCGACCACATGGTTTTTAACCCGGCATATAAAGGACGCTTATTCCTCCATTACGGCGACCTCACAGATAGCAGCAATATCATCAGGATGATCCAGCAAACACAACCCGATGAAATTTATAACCTGGCTGCCCAAAGCCATGTGCAGGTAAGTTTTGAAACCCCGCAATATACGGCCACCGCTGACGCCACGGGTGTGCTCATCATACTCGAAGCCATTCGCATCCTCAAACTGGAACATAAAACACGCTTTTACCAGGCTTCCACTTCGGAACTCTATGGTAAAGTGCAGGAAATCCCCCAAAAAGAAACCACCCCATTTTATCCCCGCTCACCTTACGGTGTTGCTAAATTGTATGGTTACTGGATTACGGTCAACTACCGTGAAGCCTACGATATGTATGCAGTGAACGGCATCCTGTTTAATCATGAAAGCCCGTTGCGCGGCGAAGGATTTGTAACCCGAAAAATCACCATCCAAACAGCCCGGGTGGGTTTGGGAAAATTAGACCAGTATACGCTTGGTAACCTCGATGCGCAACGCGACTGGGGCCATGCCAAGGATTATGTGGAAGGCATGTGGCGGATGCTGCAACAGGACACCCCTGAAGATTATGTTTTGGCAACCGGTGTGACCACCACTGTGAGGGATTTCGCGAAGATGAGTTTCGCTGAAATGGGTATTGAGATTGGTTTCCGGGGTACAGGCCTGGATGAAAAAGGTTATGTGATCAAATGCCATGACCCCCGCTACCAGTTGCCGGAAGGCAAGGAAGTGATTGCCGTTGACCCAAGATATTTCCGCCCTGCCGAAGTGGAACTCCTGGTGGGCGATGCCAGTAAGGCAAAGGAAAAGCTGGGCTGGACGCCAACATACGACCTGCCGGCCTTGGTCAAAGAAATGATGGAGCAGGATATCATCCGCGAAAAAGAATCTGTCCACTAAGGTTTCCCCAATAGTATTGGACGTAAGGCATTAAACAGTGTCCTTGCCAGGGCATACCTGTCGAGCATACCGGCAACGCGTATGCGAAATTTTTGTTCCGGTTCAAATTTTTGTTCGGGGATGAGTAAGTTTGCATATCCCCTGCATTTCTGAATAAAATCATCCACCTTTAATGTCCGCATGCCGATGGGTGTTTTCAGCAAGCGATGGCTTAGGCTTTCGCAATAATACATGAGCATCTGGTGGCCATAACGCACCACTACCCTTTTGGTATCCGTGCATTGTTTTGCCAGTTCAGACATGAACATAACGTATTGGCCGAAAGCTTCCTGGTATTGCTCTCCATTTGTTTGCCTGGAAACACTTTGATGGATCCTGTATTGAAAGCCGGTTTGCGGGCTGCTGGCTTTATAGGAAATACTGGATAACCGTATCCAGAGTTCGTAATCCGCGAATATCAGGTTGGGGTAATGCGTGGGGATCCCGCCGAGGGCATCATAATCCCTGCTGCGGAACAGGTAACCGGTTCCCATGCTGTCCATGGTTTGTGCCATATGGCATGCCAGGAATTCATAACCGGTTTGCACTTCATCCATGGGCAGGCAAGGCCGAATAGGCAACCCATTGGCATCTATCAGGGTATAATGGGTTTGATAGAGGCTGGCATTCGGGTGTTTGCGGATCAGCGCCTGCATGATCTCCAGGTAGTTTGGCTCCAGCAGGTCATCATGGCCAATCAGAGTCATGAACTCTGCTTTGGGAACATCCTTTACCCTACCCCAATTATCCACCATACTGAGTTTATGGCTGGAAGGGAAAATACTGATACGGGGATCATTGAGTGATTGTATCCAGGCCGATGTGCCATCGGTGCTCGCATTATCCAATACCAGCAGCTCAAAATCAGTAACCGTTTGTGCGAGGATACTGCGCACACAGGCCTGCACCAAAGTACCGCCGTTGTGCACAGGTAATATAATGGAGAATGTTGGCCGCATTTAAGGAGCAATTTTCTGTTTTACCTGTAGCATAAACTGGAAAAATGCAGGAAACTTAGACATCAAAATATATTTCCATTTCCATTTCTTCAGGTAGGGCAATGAAAATGTTTCATTAACTGCTTTTGAAAATTCAGTTAATGAAGTTCTTTCATCAGTTAAAGATTTACGAATAAACAAACTGAACTCTACAAGGGACCTTCCAATAAATACATGCATGGCGCTCTTCAGTTCAGGCCAGTCATTTCTGTTTTTCATTCGATCTTCCACCCAATTGGCGAAAGACTGCGGAATTTTTTTATACTTGTCAATATTTTTCAGATTTGTAAACCCAAAATTACCTCCATGGATGGCTTGATGCCCTAATGCACGATTTATGTACACAACACCCTGACTTGAACAATTCACTACGTTGTAAGCATGGTCTGTAAAAAATTCAGTGCCATAGTCAGGCATTCCTCCATTTTTCAGAAGTATATCTCTACGAACTATAGCCACTGACCATAACAATAGCGATCCAAGTTTTCCCGAAAAAAACACATGAGGAAATTCATCTGCCGAATACAGTTTTACTTCGTTTAAATCCATATCGGATGATAAGCAGGAATTGATCCCCACTTTTGCCCTCATGACCTTTGCACTTAAAGTGGTGTAACATAAAATTTCGCAACCACCCTGATATACACCAAACCCTGGATATTCCTTATACAAACCATGAAGCGTTTGCAACATGTCAGGATATACCGGATCATCATCTGTAATCATGACAATATATTCACCTTTCGCCTTTGCAAGGCTGTGATTAAAACTTTTTACCATCCCCAGATTCTCTTTGTTCACCTCATACCGAATCCGATTATCTGAAAAAGACGATAGTGCGTCCCTTCCAGAACCTTCGGGATCATTGTCAGAAATGACAATTTCAAAATCCGTAAATGTTTGTTGCAAAATACCCTCAATCTGTTTGCGAAGAAATTCAGGCCTTTTGTATGTGCTCATACAAAAACTGACCCAGGGCTTCTGCAGCATTATTGTATCATTCATTTACAGATTGTCTATTTAACACGTTTGAGGTAACCTTCGGGTGCGACACTGATTAGCAATTTATTGTCAATTTGATGATCAATAACAAAATCAGTACGATCAGATAAAAAGGCATAGACTGCAGATTTGGGATTATTCCCTTTTCCCCAGGGCCTGCCTGGGAGATATCCCTCCGGCAAATCCTCTACGATGGTATCAAAAACAACAATGTAAGACTCTTTAGTTACAAATGGCGCGTACAATTCCAGCTCTTTTAATACATGTTCATGTGTGTGATTAGAATCAAGACTAACCAAAATGGTTTTCTTATCCTTTGCAATATCAGCAACCTGTTGCACAATTTCAGATGACAAAGATGAACCCTCAAGCATGGTTATACGCTTGAACATTGGATGCTTTTCTATTTGTTCCCGGTTATGGGTACGTATATCGATGTCAATGCCTAACACTTCACCATTCCCTATCAACTCTAGTATAGACGCGTAATAAATTAATGACCCCCCATGCGCTATGCCGGTTTCTATTATGAGATCAGGTTTAATATTCCAGATAATCTCCTGCATGGCTATCATATCCTGCGGATATTGAATTATCGGCCTGCCCATCCAGGAAAAGTTATAAGAGTATTGAGCCTTGTTTGACTCTGTATTAAAATTTTGGGCTGCCGCTACTAATGCTGCGTTAGAAGCATTTGACTGTACCCGTTGTTCCCTTTCATCAACAAATGCACTGATTGGATCACTCATGAATGTAAAATTGAATATAGTTTATCTGTATTTCCCCAAAAGCTCATAGGCTCGATATCCGAATAGGGATAAAAGCCGGGGTTTAATTTTATTTTTTTGCCTGAAGCCTGTACATAATCCTCTACAAATTGTCTTACGGTAACAGGCTTTCCGCTGCAACAATTCACAATGCCAAGAATATTTTTTTGCATCGCTATTGTCACAATATACTCCGCTACTTTCTCCACGGGCAGAAAATCCCTTTTCTGGTCTCCCGGGCTCATGTTGAATTGTCCGGCAGATTCCGCCAAAGCCTTATCTAACTGCGAAAATAAGGAATTTGGATTTTGGCCTTTCCCATACATATAGAAGAGGCGTATCCATCTAAATGCAATGCTTTTTTCCCGGCATAAAACATCTAATGCTTTATACAGTTCATGCTTTGCTTTCGGGTATGGTATGTCGGGGTTGCAATCCATGTCTTCCCGGCATTCAGCTTCCCGCATGCCGTACTCCATGCAGGTGCCTGTAACCGTCAGGTCCCGTAAACCATGACGAATCATATTTCCCAGCAACGACAAATGCCTGGGCAGGTTTTCGGTGATGTGAAATGATTCCTTGTATCGCGGCAGTCCTTCCCAGGCCAGGTGTATCATGGCATCCGGGCACCCGAAATATTGGTAATAATCCACTTCATCCCGGTAATCCTGGAAATCAAATGAAATAAAACGCACTTTATGAAACCAGGATTTATCAGTTGCATGGCCGGCAGACCGCGCGGAGGCGATCACGCTGTAGCCTCTACCCAGCAAGGCTTCCACCACATAGCCCCCAATAAAGCCGGTTGACCCGGTCACTAATACCGATGCCATGAATTAATCTATCAATTGTACATGAGGAATGGGTATCACAAACCTGCATCCCCATGCCCGTACATAGTCAAGCTGGGAAATGATTTCATCTTTAATATTCCAGGGAAGTATGATGATGAAATCCGGCTTTCGTTCCCTGATGGCCGCATCTGTTAACACAGGAATATGACTGGCAGGTAAAAATTTATGCTGTTTGTGCGGATTGGCATCAACCACAAAATCAATGAGGTCGTTTTTGACACCACAATAATTCAACAGCGTATTGCCCTTGGCTGCGGCGCCGTAGGCGGCAACCCCAAGCCCCTTGCGCTTTTGCTGCACCAGGAAATCAAGCAGGTCAAGCTTAATGGAAAGCGCCTTCTCCTGGAAATGATCGTAGTAACTCATACTTAAGATACCCTTTGCTTTTTCCTTCTCCAGCATGGCAGATACCCTTTCTGTTATTGCATGTTTGGAACATGCTGTATGTTTGGCATACACCCTCAGGGAGCCGCCATGGGTGGGTATTTCCTCCACATCAAACATCTCTAATCCCTGCGCCGCGAAAATGGCCGACACCGTATGAAAAGAAAGGTATGAAAAATGCTCATGATAAATGGTATCGAACTGGTTATTGTCTACCAGTTGAACCAGGTGCGGGAACTCCATCGTAATGACACCATCATCATTCAGTATGGCTTTCATGCCGGAAACAAAATCAACAATATCCGGCACATGGGCCAATACATTGTTGCCGAGCAGCAGGTCTGCCTTTCGGTCCTGCCCTGCCAGTTCGCGGGCGAGTTTGGTCCCGAAAAAATCTATGCGGGTGTCAATGCCTTTTTCAATCGCTACCTGTGCCGTATTGGCCGTAGGTTCTATACCCAACACAGGGATTTGCTTTTCCATGAAATATTGCAAGAGGTACCCGTCATTACTGGCAATCTCCACAACGAGCGACGAACCGTTGAACCCAAAACGCTCCTGCATTTGATCCGTATACTTTTTCGCATGCGCCAGCCAGCTTTTGCTGTAAGAAGAGAAATACACATACTGGTCATCAAAAATGGCATCCGATTTTTTATACTCATCCACCTGCACCAGGAAACATTTGTGGCAGGTGTACACTTTCAATGGATAATAAACCTCCGGTTCGTTCAATGCCTCATGGGTGAGAAATGAATTGGATGCCGGCGCGTTAACCAGGTCTATAAAAACATGCTGAAGTTCTGTGTTGCAAAAGCGGCAATGCATATCAAATTCCTTTAAAATTTTGGTTGATAAATGGATGTGACTGATCACGGTCCGATATAACGGTTAAGGGTAAAGGCCAGGAAATCCCCAATCTGGGGTCTGCTGAATGCAACCCTCCTTCATACCCGGGCTGAAACATGGCTGAATGATGATAAATCAGCGCCGCATTATCGGTGAGCGATTGAAATCCATGAGCCATGCCGGGTGGGATATAAATCATCCGGCCGTTTTCAGGCGACAATTCCACAGCCACCCATTGCAGGAACGTGGGGGACCCATTCCGTATATCAACAGCCACATCATAAACCGCCCCATGCACGCACCTGATCAGTTTAGCTTCGGCATGCGGGGGCAATTGGTAATGCATGCCCCTGATGGTCCCTTTTTTGCTGGTATGCGAATGATTGATCTGCAACCAGTTTACGTCTATGCCTGCCCGTTGGAACTCATCGCGGCAATACGTGCGGGCAAACCATCCCCTATCATCCGATTTTGGTTCCAATTCTATGATGAAACATCCTGGTAATATGGTTTCCCTAAATATCATAATTCCATATACCGCTTAATTTGTGCAATGGTATATCCGGCCGCCAGATCTTCTTCCTGCTTATACCAATTGATGGTCCATGCAATGGCATCGGCAGCATTCAGTTTCGGCTTCCAGTTCAGTTCACGCATGGCGCGGCTGATATCCAGTTTGAGGAGTTTGGCTTCATGTGGCTGGTTGGCTGTACTTCCATCAATCCATTCCCCTTTTCCCCAACTACTGATGGATTGGTTTACCAATTCCCTTACCGTCAGGTGGTCATCCGGGTATGGCCCAAAATTGTATGCTCCGTTGAAACCTTCAGGATTTTGATGCAAAGCCCCGCCCAAGAGGAGGTAAGCGCCCAGGGGCTCCAATACATGTTGCCAGGGCCTTACAGATTCGGGGTTCCTGACAAGAACAGGCTCTTCTTTACGCAGCGCCCGAACTATATCCGGCACAATGCGGTCTTCACTGAAATCGCCCCCGCCAATCACATTGCCCGCCCTTGCCGATACCAGCGATTTATGGTGCACATGCCAGGATGAAACAGGAAAGAAAGAACGGCGGAACGATTGAATGATCAATTCGGTGCAAGCCTTGCTGGCGCTGTAAGGATCATAACCACCCAGTACGTCATCCTCCGCATACAAAACATCCTGTTCCTTATTTTCATACACTTTATCCGTAGTGATGAGAACCACAACACATGGTTTTTCGAGTGACTTAACAGCTTCCAGCAGGTTGGCTGTTCCCACAGCGTTTACATCAAAGGTTTCCGTTGGCTGCAGGTAACTCCTGCGCACAAGCGGCTGTGCCGCGAGGTGGAAGATATAATCGGGTTGTTCAGACAGTACCGTTTCATGGACACGCTCGCGGTTACGGATATCCGCAATTATTGATTTTCCCTTCAACCCCGATTTCAGGAGATTATATAAACATGCTTCATATTCAGGATCGAGGGCGTAGCCGGTCACATGTGCCCCAAGTTCTTCCAGCCAGGCCATCAGCCATGCGCCTTTGAAACCGGTATGTCCGGTCAGCAATACTTTTTTGCCCTCGTAATATGATTGAAGTTGCGCGCGGTTCACCAGATTTTCCATTTTGCCTGGCCTGTTTTCCAGTAATGTTCCAATTCAATTTTATCGCGCAGGGCATCCATGCATTTCCAGAAACCCATATGCCTGTATGCCTGCAATTGATTTTGGGCCGTGAGTTTTTCCAGGGGTTCATCCTCCCACATCATTTGGCTCATATCCCCTTCCAGGAAACGGAATACATCCGGCTTTAATACAAAAAAGCCCCCATTGATCCATTTGCTTTCATCCTTGGCTTTTTCCCTGAATGATTCCACTGCCCCATCGGCAGTCAGTTCCATGCCGCCAAAACGGGCTTCAAGGGAAACAGCGGTAACGGTGGCAACTTTTCCGTGCGCCTGGTGAAATGCCAGTAATTCGTGGAGGTTGATATCGGCCACACCGTCGCCGTAAGTCAGCATAAAATCTTCATCGCCAATATAAGGTTGAACGGCTTTTAACCTGCCGGCCGTTTTGGTTTCAACCCCGGTTTCCACCAGGGTCACTTTAAACTTTTCCGTATTGCTGTTATGATAAGCTACCCGGTTGTGTTCAAGGTCAACCGTGAGGTCGGCATTGTGCAGGAAATAATTCATGAAATACTCCTTGATCACATACCCTTTATACCCCAGGCAAATGATGAATTCATTGAATCCATACTGGCCATAGATCTTCATGATATGCCATAGGATTGGCTTCCCCCCTATTTCAACCATGGGTTTAGGCCTCGCATCAGTTTCTTCTGATATGCGGGTACCCAATCCTCCGGCGAATATGACTACTTTCATGTATGTTGGTCTAATTTGCTCAAAAATAATGCTATTGCCTGATGCATCTCGGGTGTCAGGCTGAATTTTATATACCGGGTGTAATACTCTTCCAGGTTGGCATGTTCGTATGGGTTTTCGGCCATCACTGTATGCAATTGCGACAATCCATACCCGGTCACTTCATCAAAACGCATTTTAAATCCTGCATCCAGCTTCTTGTTGCTGATCCATGCCGCGAAAACAAAAGGGAGGCCCGTCATTTGCTTCCAGGCTTCCCCAAGATCATATACATATGGGAAACGACCTGTTAATGCCAAAGCCCGGTCGCCAATGACAAGCCCCGCGCGTTGGCCTGCAATATCTTTTTCATAGCCCGGCAAACCTTCGATAAGCATAGGCTGTACTTTCCAGTGCCCGGCCAGTAATATTTTCAGGAGCGCGACGGATGTGCGGCTTTGATAATCCAAAATCAGCTCTTTAATCTCGCTTACCGGCTGGTCACTGAACAAACAAACACTGGCTACGGGGCCGTCGCAGCCAATCCCGTAATGGCCTACAATTTCATATTCCTGTAAAAAAGGGATGGTTGCCACAGGAACAAGCCCCAGGTCAATTTGGCCATCAATGAGTTGCTGTGCGATGGCGGAGGGGTAATCCTGCACCAGTTCCACTTCATTTCCCAACATGCCTTTTTCCAGCCCGTAAACTAGGGGCCTGGCATTGATATAACTCACGGAACCAACTTTCACTATATCCTCTGGCATGGTACAGATGATTAAAAATCAGTGGTTTTAGGCAGGTAAATTACTTACATTTGACGGCAAAAGTACAATACCAAACGTTACATCAACCGGAAATGGGCATAATTCAAAAACAGGGCACCAGGTCTTCCATTTTCCTGCTCATCGGTTTTTGTATCGGAGGTATCAATACGGTTTTTCTTTTCCCGAAGGTTTTTACCCAGGCTGAGTATGGATTAACAAGGGCCATTGTGGATGCCGCGACTATCCTGTCTGTACTCGCAACAATGGGAACGATACCTGTTATTTATAAATTCCATCCATTTTACCGGACTCATGTAAAGGATCGCCAGAACGACCTGCCTTTTATCACCGGGCTGATTTGCCTGATCGGATTTCTACTGATTTGCCTGGTTAGTTTTATATTCCAGGACTTCATCATACGAAAACTGGGGAAATCGCCATTATTCGCTGACAATTTCCACCTTGTTTTTCCGGCTACATTCTTAATGCTTGCATTTACCTGGATGGAAGCTTTTGGCTGGGCATTAAAAAAAACGGTCATTACCAATTTCCTGAAAGAAACCCTGGTTCGGGTACTCACATCAATTCTTATCATCCTGGTAGCATACGGATGGATCAGTAAGGCCATATTTTTTGACGCGTTCAGTATGATTTATTTATTACCGGTGTTGATATTGCTGATCATATTGGCCAGGACAGGCGAATGGAGGCTGACCCCGCGTATCAGCAAAGTTACCAGGCGATTTAAGGGCAAGATGTTTACGTTCAGCCTCTTCATTTTTGGGGCCAGCTTCCTGAATATTTTATCAAGGACCGTAGACTCATTCATGATCATTGGTTTAAAAGGATTGGAAAAAACAGCGGTCTTTACCATTGCATCCTACCTGGTAACCCTGATGGACCTGCCCTTTCGCAGCATCAATGCCATTGCCACACCGGTCTTATCCGAATCCTGGAAAGAAAAAAACTATATCAATATCCAGTCGATTTACCGGAAAAGCACCATCACCTTATTGATTGCCGGCCTCTTTATTTTTTTATTGGTTTTGCTGAACATCAACAACCTGGTCATTTACCTTAGTGACGAATGGGCCGAAGTGCCGGTCATAGTTCTCATCATGGGCATTGCCAAACTTATTGACCTGGGCACCGGTGTTAACGGACAAATCATTGGCACATCCATCAACTGGAGATTCGATTTTTATACTAATGTGCTATTGTCATTCCTCGCGATCCCACTGAATTTTTTCCTGATCCGGGAATTCGGGATCATTGGTGCCGCGTTTTCAAACCTTGGGGCCTTGTTCATATATAATGCTGTCAGGTTTTATTTTATATACAGGAAATATGGCTGGCAACCTTATCAATGGGCCCACCTGAAAATCATCCTGGGTTGCTGCACCCTTTTTTTATTTTTATACAGCCTTCCTTTTGTGATGAATATTTATGTGGACAGTATCCTGAAAAGCGCCACATTTGCAATATTATTTGTGCTCCTGATTACGAGGTTGAAAGTATCGGATGAGATCAATGATATGGTTCGAAAATTTCTGCCTTGGATGGTTAAGTAAGATGGCACGCACAAAGGACAAACGATCGTTTTACTATGAACCTGCAACAACTCACGGCAATTTCCCCTATTGATGGAAGGTACCATCGCCAAACGCGCCAATTATCCGATTATTTTTCTGAATATGCCCTGATGAAGTACCGCTTGATGGTGGAAGTGGCATACCTGGAGGCCCTGGGTGAAAAAAAATTTTTCAGGATGCCGGCAGGACTGGCCGGGCAGTTGCAGGAATTATGCGCATCCTTCAGCATCACAGACGCGGAAGCCATCAAGCAAACCGAATCGGTGACCAACCATGACGTGAAAGCGGTTGAATATTTCCTGAAAAACCAACTCGACCGTTTACAGGCAGGACACATCAAGGAGTGGGTACATTTTGGATTGACATCACAAGATATCAATAACACGGCGATCCCAATGCTCTGGAAGGACGCCATGGAGCAGGAATATCTGCCGGCTTTGTTGAACCTGCAAATGCATATGGGAAAGCTTGCGCTGCAATGGAAAGATATCCCGATGCTGGCACGCACACATGGCCAACCTGCTTCCCCCACCCGATTAGGCAAGGAAATATTTGTGTTTACGGAACGCATCGAAAACCAGGTGCAATTATTCAGCTATATCCCATTTACGGGAAAATTCGGGGGTGCGACCGGTAATTTCAATGCTCACTATGCCGCATACCCGAAAACCAACTGGCATGCATTTGCTGACTCTTTTTTAAACGAAAAACTGGGTTTGCAACGGCAGCAGTACACCACGCAAATCGAGCATTACGATACACTGGCGGCCCATTTCGACGCGATCAAGCGCATCAATAATATCCTGGTGGATGCCTGCAGGGATATCTGGACCTATATCAGCCTTGATTATTTCAAACAAAAAACCAAAAAAGGGGAAGTGGGCAGCAGTGCCATGCCGCATAAAGTTAACCCGATTGATTTTGAAAACGCGGAAGGCAATTTAGGTATGGCCAATGCCATTTTGGAACATTTATCGGCCAAGTTGCCGATATCGCGCCTGCAGCGAGACCTGACAGACAGCACGGTTCTAAGGAACATTGGGGTACCTATTGCCCATACCCTGCTGGCCATACAATCAATGGAAAAGGGCCTGGGCAAGTTGTTGCTAAATGAATCAAAGATCCGGGAAGACCTTGACAGGAACTGGGCTGTGGTAGCGGAAGCCATTCAAACCATCCTGCGCAGGGAAAACTACCCTGAACCTTATGAAGCCTTAAAGGAGCTGACCAGGGGCAAAGAGGGCATCAATAAAAAAACATTACATCAATTCGTCAATAAGTTAAAAGTTCCGGCGAATGTGAAGGCGGAATTGAAAAAAATAAGTCCTGAAAACTACGTGGGACGGTAAGATTTCTTATTTTGATAAAAATTGATAAGTTTGAAAACTCTTATAACCTGCCTGCTTCTCATTACAGGTTTCTCAACGATCAATGCCCAGGTAAATTTAAGTTTGGGATTAAAGGCACATTATACTTTCGATGGTAACGTTAATGACCAAAGCGGAAATAACAACAACCCTATTTTTAATAATACTTCATTTACGACCGACCGGCAGGGTAATGCAAACAGTGCGGTTTCATTCAACGGAACAAATACCTATATCCAGATACCGAATGCCGCTTCCCTGAATTTCACGAACCAGATATCGATTTGTGTATGGGTGAAACCCCTTGGCTTTTACCAGGGTACCTGTCATGGCAATTCCATTGTGATGAAGGGAAATTCGGATAACCTTCCCGGAAATTACCTGCTTCGTTTTGACGATAATTTTTTCACCAATGGCACGAATTGCTCAAACCCCGTGGTGGATGTTGATCACCAGAATTTTTATGGCCGTGGCACTAATCCGGGCCCACCCGGATACACACCGTATATTCAGCCCGGGCAATGGTACTCGGTCATATATACTTATGATGGCAGTACCGCCAGGCTGTATGTCAATTGCGAATTAAAAGTAAGCACCCCGGCACCTGGCTTAACCTTTACGAATTCAGCCGCTCTGTTTTTAGGTAAGCTAAACAACGCGACCTATCCTTATTGGCTTAACGGTGACCTGGATGATGTGAGGATCTATGATAGGGCCATAAATGTTGAGGAAGTTAACGTGTTGGGAGGCTGTAGTACGCTGATTGGTTGCCAGGACTGGTTGAATACCCCTTCCGCAGGGTCAAGTGTAAAAGTCGGCGATCTGGATATCACAGGAAACCAAATTACCGTTGAGTGTTTGTTTAACCGTACATCGCCCTGGTCCGGAAATTATCTTTATGCCGGGGACCTGGTATCCAAACATAGCCTCCCTTCAGATGTCAATTATTTACTCAGGCCAAATAACGCAGAAATTACAACTACGAATGGCTACTATTCTACCCCGCCGGTGTGCCTGATTGAATTAAACAAAACCTACCATGCAGCATTGGTTTACGATGGCTCACAATTAAAATTTTATAGAAATGGTTACTTACTGAGTCAGGTAGCAGCAACTGGAAACCTTGTTACGAATGATCTTATAACTACAATCGGCGATTACGCATTTAATAATCCAATCGGAACAAATTTTCAAGGCGTTATCAACGAAGTCAGAATTTGGAATATTGCCAGAACACAACAGGATCTAAACACATATATGTCCACATACTTACCCAACCCATCCACCCAAATGGGCTTATTGGGCTACTATAGTTTCAACAGTTTACTCAACCAGCAAGGTAACGCTGCATGGAATGGCATATTAAATGGCGCAGGCACAATTAATGCATCAAACCCCAATTGCCTATTGATACCGGATTCCTGCCAAAGGCCAGCTGTTTTGAGTAACATAATTAACAGTTATACTCCAGTTTTATCTTATATACCCTGCAACAATAGTATTCAGGTTGAAGATGCCTCCGAATTTGGAATTGGCGATACCGTACTGATTATTCAAATGAAAGGTGCTGATATCGACAGTACCAATACTGCTCAATTCGGAGATGTAATCAACATCAACAGCGCGGGCAACTATGAATTCAATTATATCAGTCAGCGTAACGGGAATATCCTATCGCTAAGCAACAGGCTCGAACGAACCTATGACATACCGATTGGAAAAGTGCAGCTGGTCAGGGTTCCCTACTACAACAGTGCATTGGTAACGGATACATTAACCTGTCTGCCCTGGGACGGGGAAAAAGGTGGCGTATTGGTGCTCAATGTAAGAGACAGCATTAATTTAAGCGGACACATTAATGTTTCCGGTAGAGGTTTTCGTGGCGCCGTGGGTCTTAACACCAACCAAACCCCTTTTAATTGCAGCCAGGACAACTATTATTATAACTACCTGGCCGGTGATACGGCAGCGAGGAAAGGCGAAAGCTATGCTACCCTGTCTGACCAGCGTATTTTCGGAAAAGGCAAACTGGCCGGAGCCGGCGGAGGAGGAAATTCGCATAACTCCGGAGGCGGCGGAGGGGCGAATGGCGGGCTTGGGGGGCAAGGCGGATATCAGTTGCAGGCCTGTACCTCAGGCACCTTTGATAATGGTGGAAGAGGTGGAGTAAGTCATGCCTACAGTAACCTGACAAACAAAATATTTATGGGCAGCGGCGGCGGCGCCGGCCATGTAAATAACCCCCCGCGATTTACCGGTAGCGGAGGCAATGGAGGGGGTATTGCCATCATACGTGGCGCAACCCTAATCAACAACGGCTATACCATTCAGTCAAACGGACAAGAAGCGGTGGCTTGTACCCTTCCTGGTTCCGGGTGTCATGAAGGCATGGGCGGAGGCGGTGCCGGTGGTACATTGCTGTTGGATGTTAGCAATTTTGTAAACAACCTCGACCTGGAAGCCAAAGGGGGCGCCGGAGGAAATATGACCGATGGAGTGAATGGACTGCTGGGGCCGGGCGGTGGCGGTGGCGGTGGAATATGTTGGTTTAAATCCGCATCCGTACCTGCAGGTCTGAATCCCTATCTGAATGGAGGCGTCAACGGCACATGTATCAATTATGCCAATAATCCCTGGGGCGCTGTGCCTGGTACAGCCGGCAACAACCTATTCACGCTAAATTTACCATTTAGCAGCACACCGTTCAGCGCAAACATTGATTCCGTGCGTATTCAGGACAGTATAACGGGATGCCAGAGTTTTAATTTTAACGGTTTCGGATATACGAACAATGCGCCCATCCAATCATGGCATTGGGATTTTGGTGATAACACCAGCGCCAACACACAAAACACCTCGCATACTTACAGCAGCACCGGCACTTTCCAGGTGCAACTGATCGTAACGGATTTGAACGGATGCAAAGACAGTATTATTAAATTGGTTACGGTTGCCAATATTCCCACATCCAGCACCACTAACCTTGCCATTTGTTCAAACCAATCACCTTACACATGGAACGGGCAATCGTACAGCAATTCGGGCACATATAATGTGACTCTTACCAGCACCAACGGCTGCGATTCTATCGCCACCCTGAACCTAACCATCAACCAACCCAGCATCAGCACAAACAATATCAGCATCTGCAATAACCAGTTGCCTTATACCTGGAATGGGCAAACCATTAGTTCCGGCGGCACGTATACCGCCACCCTGGTAAATGCAAATGGCTGCGATTCAACCGCCACGTTGAACCTGGTAATCAATCAAACCAGCAGCAGCCTCACCAATATCAACACTTGCGCAAGTAGTCTGCCCCTTAGCTGGAATGGTCAAACCATCAGTACCGGTGGTACATACACGGCTAACTTAATCAACAGCGCGGGTTGCGACTCTACCGCTTCTTTAAACCTTTCCGTATTGCCCAACGGCAGCAGCCAAACGAATGTCAGCATCTGCAGCAGCCAGGCGCCTTATACATGGAACGGGCAATCATACAATAACTCCGGCACTTATAATGTAACACTCACCGGAACCAACGGCTGTGATTCCATTGCAAATCTCAACCTAACGGTAAACCCTGTACGAACCAGTACCACCCAGGTGGCCATTTGTAATGGACAATTGCCTTATACCTGGAATGGGCAATCCTACAACAGTCCGGGCAATTATACTGTAACATTGACGGGATCGAACGGCTGCGACTCTATTGCCACTTTGGCATTGAGTATCGGCATAGCAGCTACCACACAGGAAAACCTGCAAAGATGCCGGGCGCAATTACCCCTGAACTGGAACGGACAGGTACTGACAAGTCCGGGCACATACAGCGCCACCCTCAGCACATCTGCCGGCTGCGATTCGGTGGTTAACCTGACATTAACCGTATTCAATGATCCTATTGTATCCAGCATTGGAGACAGCAGCATTTGCCCCGGGCAATCCATCACATTGGAAACCCAGGGAGCAGTATCATATCAATGGTCGCCAACCACCGGCTTAAGCAACCCCAACGCATCGAACCCGCTCTTTACAGGCACATCAAGCCAACAATATGTGGTGACCGGTACGGATGCCAATGGTTGCAGGGGTACCGACACGCTGAACATTGAAGTGAAAACCCTGGCCGGCTTACAGGTCCCTCCGGATGCCGGCATCTGCCGGAAAGATTCGGCCAGGCTGAATGGCAATAACGGTGCCGCATACACGTATCAATGGACACCTGTTTCAGGCCTAAGCAACCCCAATATTGAAAACCCTATGGCAAGCCCTGAAACAACACAAGTGTACCAAGTCAGCATCACCGACAGCATTTGCGGGATCAGCAACAATTTTTCTGTTCGGGTAACCGTCTGGGACCTGCCCAATGTGCAGGCATCAAAATCGAATGACATAACCTGCCGGCAGCGGCAGTCGAGGCTTCGGGCACAGGGAGCAAGCCAGTATTCCTGGGAGCCTGCAACGGCATTAAATCAAACAAATATTTCCAATCCCGTAGCGAATCCATCCAATCAGACCACTTATGTGGTCACAGGCACGGATACTAATGGATGCAGCAACCAGGATTCGGTTACCATAAAAGTGCTGACGAGCCCTGCGGCATACGGCATTCCCACAGCATTTACACCCAATAACGACGGTTTGAATGATTGTTTCGGGGTGAGGTATTGGGGCGACACCCGTGATTTCCAGCTAATCATCTGGAACCGGTACGGCGAAAAAGTCTTTGAAACAAAACAATCCGGTGACTGCTGGGACGGCACATATAAAGGAAGTCCCGCTGATCCCGGAACCTATGTGTACCTGGTGGAGGGAATTACCGGTTGTGGAAAATTGAGGAAAAAGAACACAGTAGTACTGATCCGATAAACCCTAGCTATTGATAAAGTGTGGCTCAAACAAAAATAACCTGCATCAGGATTTATGTATCTCGCTCGTAAAGTGAAACTCAATGCCCGGGTTATTGGTACGCTCCGTGTTTAAAAACCATTCGCTTTGCGCCAGGTAAACCAGGTGCCCGTCTTTATCCTCGGCAATATTGGCCAGTTTATACTTGATGAACTCCTGCAGCTTTTTGGGGTCATCGCTGCTGATCCAGCATGCCTTATAAAAAGGGAGCGTATTCATCTGAACGGAAGCGCCATATTCCTGTAGCAACCGGTATTGGATCACTTCAAACTGAAGGTCGCCCACACAACCAATGATCTTCTTATTGCCCCCATGCTGGGTAAACAATTGGGCAACACCCTCATCGGTTAATTGCATTAAACCTTTTTCCAATTGCTTGGTTTTCATAGGATCTTTATTGATCACCTCTTTAAAAATTTCAGGTGAAAAACTGGGTATCCCGGTATAATAAAAATCCTCCCCTTCCGTGATGGTATCCCCGATTTTGAAGTTACCGGTGTCAAATAAACCCACCACATCGCCGGGGTAAGCTTCCTCAATCACATCTTTCTGGCGGGCCATGAAACTGTAAGGGTTGCTGAACCGCACATCCTTATCAAGCCGCACGTGATGGTAATAAGTATTGCGGGAAAAGCGCCCTGAACACACCCTCAGGAACGCAATCCTGTCGCGGTGTTTCGGGTCGAGGTTGGCGTGGATCTTAAATACAAAACCGCTGAACTTATCTTCTTCGGGCTTCACTTCCCGGGTGCTGGTGGCCCTTGGCCTGGGTGTTGGCGCAATGCGGATGAATGTATCCAGCATTTCCTTCACACCGAAATTATTGACTGCCGATCCAAAAAACACAGGTGCCGTGTGCCCCGACAGGTAATCGTCAACATTCAATTCCCCATAAACACCATCAATCAACTCCACATCTTCCCGCAAAATTGCCGCGTCTTTGTTCCCGATACGTGCATCCAGCACGGGATCCGACAAATCGTTGATCCGGACCATGTCTTCTTCTGTCGCTTTTGTGCCTGCGGTAAACAATACCAATTCCTTTTCATGGATATCGTACACACCTTTAAAATCCCTTCCGCTATTGATGGGCACCGTCATCGGGTGCAACTGGATTTTCAGTTCCTTTTCAATCTCTTCCAATAAGTCAAACCTGTTTTTGCCGTCACGGTCCATTTTGTTGATGAACACGATCACAGGCGTTTTTCGCATGGAGATCACTTCCATCAGCCTGCGCGTCTGCTCTTCCACCCCATTCACGCTGTCTACCACCAGCACCACACTGTCAACCGCTGTAAGTGTCCTGAAAGTGTCTTCCGCAAAGTCTTTGTGGCCGGGCGTATCGAGCAGGTTGATCAGGAAGCCCTGGTATTCAAAAGTCATCACACTTGTCGCCACACTGATACCACGCTGCCGTTCGATTTCCATGAAATCGGATGTGGCATGCTTTTTAATTTTATTGCTTTTCACGGCGCCGGCTGTTTGAATGGCGCCGCCAAACAACAGGAGCTTTTCCGTTAATGTGGTTTTACCGGCATCAGGGTGGGATATGATGGCAAATGTTTTGCGTCGGTTGATTTCGGAGATGTACTTCATAAAGGCCGCAAAGATATAGAATGACCGGCTAAAGAAGCCGCGGAAACGCTATGTCTGACAAATTTCGTACCTTTGCAGTCCCGGGGGCTGACCGGTTTTGACAGCATAGTTCTTTGTAAGTGTAAGCATGTAGTGCGTTGCGTAGTCAGCACTTAAATCTGAATACGAAACCTTTAAATGGCAATACTTCGTATGCCATGGCTGCCTAATCGATAGATTAGCAACCATTCGGGCCGCCGGGCCGGTTCGCCTGTTTCCTCGCCCCGCCGCCGACTCAAAACAAACACAGGACGCTGCAGCCGAATGATGTGACGGTTGCCTAAGACCATTCTTCTAAGGTGCAGGTTGGTTCGTTATGCCCCTGCCCGCACCCGACAATCAATGCATAAATAAACATGTAGAAAGCTTATGACGAATATGTTTGGACGCGGGTTCGATTCCCGCCAGCTCCACTAAATTTGATGTTTCCAAAGCTGTCGGGCAAGCCCGCCAGTTCCACATTATTTCTTTTTAGTGCTGTCGGACAAGCCCGCCTGCTCCACTTAATTACAAAAGCCGCTCTCAGAGCGGCTTTTTGAATTCTATCACCTAGCTGAACTCATTAACAACCCAGCTTAAGCAGTTTTTTGGTAAGGCTTTGAGCGGTTCGAATATCTGATTGGGTTTCTTCATCAACTCTTGCCTGCGAGCAACTCAAAAAGTTTTGTATTGAGAAAAAAATTATCCCTGCCTACTTTGTGTTTGGTTAAGATTTCAGCTTTCACCAATGTATCTAAATACCGGATGGCTGTACTGCGGCTGATTTGCAGATCTTTTTGCAAAAACTCAATTTTGGTGTAGGGATACTTAAACAGGTTGCTCAGTAAATCCTGGCTGTATAGTTTGGGATGGTTGCTTCGTATTTGCTGTTTATATTGCTGCATCAATTCTTTTATGGAACCAATTAATTGAACAGATGCTGCTGCGGTTTTTTCAATTCCATCCAGCATAAATAAAATCCATTCTTCCCATTTGCCTTTATCTCTTACATCCTGCAATAAACGATAGTAATCCGATTTATGATGAATAATGTAATGGCTAAGGTATAAAACCGGCATGTTAAGCAGTCCTTTTTGTACCAGGTATAAAATATTGATGATACGGCCTGTACGACCGTTTCCATCATAAAATGGGTGTATACTTTCAAACTGGTGATGAATAATGGCCATTTTTATCAATGGATCAACGTCCATCATTCCATCATCATTAATAAATGTTTCTAAATTATTCATGAATAACAAGATAGAATCATAATCCTGTGGAGGTGTATAGACTACTTCTCCTGTTTTATCATTCATCAGTTTTGTGCCAGGCAGTTTCCGGAAGCCAGTCTTGTTTTGTTCCACTACTTCCTGAATTTGTAAGATATGGTTGTTGGTCAGTAAATGATGCTGTTTCACCAGTTCAAACCCCTTTTTTAACGCGGCTGCATACTGGTGTACTTCTTTGGCAGCCGGACTGGCAAAAATGTTACTGAATAAATTACTTTGATATACTTCGTCAAATGTGCTTATGATATTCTCGATTGCTGAGCTTTCCCTGGCTTCCCGTAACGTAAGTGTTTCTAATAAAATGGACTGATTGGGGATACTGGTAATCATGCCCTTCAGTTCTGCCAGTGCCCTATGAGCAAGAGCCATTTTTTTTAGCACAACTTTAGTCTCCAGGTCCTCTGTTACAGGTAATAGCTGCAAGGGCATAATTTGACTTATTTGAGTCAAATATAATTCAAAAAGTGATTATTTTGACTTATATCATTTAGATATGAGTCAATTTTCATAGTTTTTGCTTCATTTTATATTGTAGGTTTCTGCTAGGAGTACTATTGGAAAATGAAGGCTGGCCTTAATAAAAAAATCGAATGTTTTTTCCGCCAATTGCAAGTATTGTCAACCAAAGTCTGCCAATATCTTCAAATCTTCCATGATCTGGTTCGACGTTGGGAGGCCTGGAACCTATTAATTTGATGATTTTCCAATGCTGTCGGACAAGCCCGCCAGCTCAAGAAACAACACATAAAAAATCCCCTGCAAAAGGGGATTCGTTTTTTACGATTATGTGAGAATATGTCAGGGATTTGTATTCGTAGGTAAACCTGCCTGTTCAGTAATGTCATCCATACTAATAGCATTATGGCTTTCATCAAAAACCACTTCTCCCTGCTGCAGCAAAATCACCTGGGGCGATTCATGATACACATGAAAATCATGCGCGACCTGGTCTGATAATGACCTGTACGCGAGTAAATCGAGGTAATGGAAGTCAATACCTTCGGGCGCCCCGACCCTCTCCAGCCGGCTTTTGGCCATATGGCTGATGGAGCATCGGGTGCTGTGCTTGAAAATAAGTTGTGGACGCTGAAAAGAAGCCTGGCGTATGCTGTCGATCTGCGATGCGTCGGTCAGGGGAATCCAATTGATCATGACTGAGCGCTCACCTGCTTTTGATCATCTTTTGCAACGGAAGGGCAACCCAGTTTACGGCTCTGGCCGCAACCGGATAAGAAGGCAATGGCCATTACTGCAAGGACACCGGATACAAAAAGCTTTTTCATTGTTGGAATTTTAATTGGATAACAAAGATAATATATGAACGGTAAACGTACATTTGCAAAGAAAATTACTTTTGCGCAGAATTTTTTTTAACGGTTTTATAATAATTTGACCAATTTTTAACCAGTATTCTAACCCAAACCGCCCCAATGTTACAACTCTCCCGCCCTGTTTGTTTTATTGATCTTGAAACGACCGGTATTAACCTGTCATCCGACCGCATCATTGAAATCGCGATTGTCAAAGTGATGCCAGACCAAACAAGGCAGACCAAAAGAAAGCTGCTCAATCCCGAAATGCCTATCCCGGAAGCCAGTTCGGCCATACACGGCATTACCAACGATATGGTTAAGGATGCCCCCACTTTTAAACAGGTGGCCAACGAAATCAAACAATTCCTCGAAAACAGCGACCTCGGCGGATATAACAGCAACCGCTTTGATATCCCCATTTTGATGGAGGAATTCCTAAGGACCGGATTGGATGTTGACCTGACAGACCGCCGCATGATCGATGTGCAGCACATCTTTTATACCATGGAACCCCGCACACTTAGTGCCGCCTATAAATTTTACTGCCAGAAAGAACTGGTCAATGCGCACAGCGCGGAAGTAGATATCCAGGCCACCATCGATGTGCTTTACGCGCAACTCGACAGGTATTCTCAACTAGGCAATAGCGTTGACAGCATCCTCAGTGCCATCGGCGAAGAAAAAATCATTGACTATGCCCGCCGCTTCAGCTATAATGAAAAAGGAGTGGAAGTATTCAACTTTGGCAAATACAAAGGCAGGTCTGTTGCAGAAGTGCTAAAATCTGAACCCCAGTATTACGACTGGATGATGAAAGGCGACTTCCCCCTGCACACCAAACAAAAGCTGACCGAACTTTTTAACCGCACGCTGTTAAAAAATAACTAAATCAAATCAAGGGGAAACGTAAATTCGGTGGCTTCCTGTGAATCCAGTAAATTTGAGATTCAGCCAACTGTAATCGCTTATTTTGGAAAAGATCGTTATCATACCAACGTATAATGAGCGGGAGAATATTGCCCAGATCATCGAGGCTGTATTCCAGCTTAATAAAGGTTATCATGTACTGGTCATTGATGACGGTTCCCCCGATGGTACTGCGCAAATCGTAAAATCTTTGTATACCCATTACCCTGGCCAGCTTTTCCTGGAAGAAAGAAAGGGTAAACTCGGGCTGGGCACAGCTTATATCCATGGTTTCAAATGGGCCCTGAACCGTGGCTACCGCTTTATTTTTGAAATGGATGCCGATTTTTCGCATAACCCCGCCGATTTGGAAAGGTTGTATGAAGCCTGCGCACAGGGCGCCGGAGTGGCTGTGGGATCAAGGTATGTGAAAGGTGGACAGGTACAAAACTGGCCTTCCAACCGCATCGCTTTATCTAAAGGTGCCTCTTTATATACCCGAATCATCACCTGGATGCCTGTTAAAGACCCGACCGCGGGCTTTGTTTGCTATACCCGTGAAGTGTTGCAATCCCTAAACCTGGATGCCATTCATTTTGTTGGGTACGCGTTCCAGATCGAAATGAAATTCGCGGCCTGGAAATTAGGTTTCAGGATCCAGGAAGTGCCCATAACATTTATCGACCGCAAACTGGGTACGAGTAAAATGAATAAGGGCATCATTAAAGAAGGTGTGTTGGGCGTTTTACAACTCCGCTGGCAAAGCCTGTTTAAAAGTTACAGGTCACGCGTTAGTAATAATGCAAGCAATAATAATCCTGCTGTGTACAGGGCTGAGGATGTGTTGGTGGATTGATTATGTTTTTTTGTGCAAAATCCAGGTATTGACGCCATTTGTGCATTGTAACAGATATTTGCAATCATTTCATTCATGTAATGTATGCGACCCCTTTGGGGTCGTTTTTGTTTGGGGTTTCCTTTGCTATGAATATGCGACCCCTCCGGGGTCGTTTATTTTTCGTGGGCATTTCCTTGCTATAATCATTCGACCCCTTCGGGTTCGTTTGTGTTTGACTTAACTGGACAACAACTGGCGCGCAGGCAAGATGCTGTTTATGCATACTTCATGAAACGGCACATCCTTCAGATCACTTTCTAAACGCGGGATGGAATTGATGCAGGGTACTACGGAGGAAATCCCTGTCGAGATGGGTATAAATTTCTGTGGTGGTGATGCTTTCATGGCCCATCATTTCCTGTACGGCCCTTAAATCGGCGCCGCCTTCTACCAGGTGCGTTGCAAAGGAATGGCGGAATGTATGGGGCGAAATATTTTTTTGGATATCCGCTTTGCCGGCGAGGTCTTTTAACATCAAAAAAATCATCACGCGGGTCAGCCTTCTCCCCCTCCTGTTCAAAAAAAGGATGTCCTCTTCTCCCGGTTTCACGGGCACGTGTACACGAACTTGTTGTTTATATAACTGTATGTACTTGATGGCATCCTGCCCGATAGGCACCAGCCTTTCCTTGTCGCCTTTACCGATGACTTTAATAAAACCCACATCCAGGTAGAGCGCGCTGATCCGCAAATTCACCACTTCACTTACGCGCAACCCGCAACTGTACATGGTTTCGAGGATGGCTTTATTGCGTGTACCTTCCGGACTGCTCAGGTCGATTTGAGCGATGATTTTTTCAATCTCCTCAAATGCAAGCACGTCCGGCAGTTTACGGATGGTCTTGGGCCCTTCAATGAGTTCCGTTGGGTCGGCCTTTACCAATTGCTCGGTCAGGCAGTAGGTAAAAAAGCTGCGGATGCCGGATAGGATGCGGGCTTGCGAACTTGCCGTCATGCCCAGTTCATGTATCCACTTAATAAATCCTTCGAGGTCTTTTACCTGTATCTCGCCGGGCTGGCGTTTTAATTCCTGCATCTCCAGCCAGGTGGTCAGCTTATCCAGGTCGCGCAGATAGGCTTCCACAGAATGATCTGAAAGGGATTTCTCCAATTGCAACCATGCCCTGAACCCTTTTTTATATGCCTCCCACATGATGCAATATTAATGATGCCTGAATAGTTGTACAATTTAATTAAACATTATTTTCGCTCCGCAAATTCAATCAGCTACATGGCAGTCAATAAAAGTGTTAACCTCCGGTCGTTCAAACGCAAACTCAGTCATCACCGCAGCGCGTTCCGGAAATTCCTGAACAAAACGGAAAAAAATCCGCCAAGGGGCATCGATCAACGTACGCCAGAGGTTGAGCAGGAAGTATGGAAAGAAGTAGACTGCCTGAGCTGTGCGAACTGCTGCAAGAAAATGACGCCCACGTTTACACAACAGGACATCAAAAGGATATCAAAACATTTCAACCAAACACCTGAAGAATTCAGGCGCCAATGGCTGGTTCGCGACCGGAACAAAGACCTGGTCAACAAAAAACAACCCTGCCAGTTCCTCAACCTGGCTGATAACAAATGCAGTATTTATGCCATTCGCCCGGTAGATTGCTCTGGTTTCCCGCATCTGTCAAAAAGGAAATGGAGCGAATACGCCCATGTACACAAGCAGAATATCGATTACTGTCCGGCTACTTTTAAGATGGTGGAAAAAATGATGAGCTTATACGAAGCCTGACCTTTCATCAATTACCAGTAATACACATCTTCAATAAAAAATAATTCGGGCGCCCCTCCACCCGGCTGTAGTGTGATGGATACGATATCGAATTGCAGCATTTGCCACTGAGGGTGCATATGCCGGTACGCGTCTGATGCCGCTTGCAGGAATTTGAATTTGCGGTGATCCACCCTCGACTCCGGGTAACCGCCCCGATTCCCTTTTTTTGTTTTCACTTCTACAATGTGCAGGACGCCGTTTTTGGAAGCGATGATATCCACTTCAAATCGCCTGAAACGCCAGTTTCTCTCTAAAATTCGATAACCCAGCCCTTCCAGGAATACAATGGCCATATCTTCACCTGTATGCCCTGTTTCCAGCGGGCTACTGCTTGCCTTCATAAGGTATTCACTTAATGGGAATAAAAAGGGTTTCAACGAATGGACGATAAACCTGATTTATGCCTATTTTTGCCGAAATTCTTTCAGTGCACATGAAAAAACCTTCCTATTCTCTTATTGTAGCGATCCTCCTGATCATGGCTGCAGCATTTTCACGCGTGGTCATGTTTCCCCATAATTTCAGTCCGATTATTGGCATGGCCCTCTTTGGCGGCGCCATCATCCGTGACCGCAAACTGGCGGTACTATTCCCCATCCTGGCCATGTTTATGTCTGACCTGATGTTTGAGGTTTCCGGCATCACGAAAGGATTTTGGGGATGGGGACAACTGGTTGGATATGGCATCCTCGCAACTATTACCCTCCTGGCCCATTACCTGAAGAACTGGAACCCGGCCCGTATCGCGGCTTCTTCCATCGCTTCTTCGATCCTGTTTTTCATCTTATCAAACCTGTCATTTTTCCTGATTGATAACCAGGTATACCACCTGTACAGCCAGGACCTGGCGGGCCTGCAACAATGTTATATCATGGCCCTGCCTTTCCTGAAAATCAGCCTCCTGGCCGACCTGGTGTACAGCGGCATATTATTCGGGGCATATTACCTGATTAACCGCAGCATACTTGCCCCACGCAGCATTGCCTGATTATTGAATTGATTCAAACATAATTGAGTCCCTCTGAAAACCAGGGGGATTTTTCTTTTTAGCAAATGGGAAAATCCTTTAGCAGGTAATGCCTAAGGTTAGCTATCGCCGTTTTCATAGCCTTCATCTATCTCCAGATCATGGCTATCGGCGGCGGCTGTGGCCAGTTCATCGCAGCGGTTGTTGTAGGGATTATCCGCATGGCCTTTCACCCAGTGAAAGCGGATCTTGAAGTCTTGCGAGAGTTGATGATATTGCAGCCAGAGGTCTTTGTTCTTTTTCCCACCGGCAAAATTTGTGCGTAACCATTTTTGCAACCAGCCTTCCTGTATGGCTTTCACCACGTACTGGCTATCGGAATAGATGTCAACAGGTAAATGTTTTTTGGTCAGAGCGCTGAGGCCGGCAATGACCGCCATTAATTCCATGCGGTTATTGGTGGTGAGCCGAAATCCCTTCGAGAGTTCCTTGCGGTGCTGGCCGTACATCAGCACTACGCCGTAGCCCCCGGGCCCGGGATTCCCCCTTGAAGAGCCGTCAGTATATATTGTAATCATGGTCAGTCATTCGGCATCCCGGGCTTACACCTGGAAGACGCCTGTTTGCAATGAAGCTATTTCCGGGTTATGATTGGCGGCGGCAATACCTTCCGAAATCACGGTACGCGTATCCCCCGGGTCAATAATTGCGTCTACCCATAACCGTGATGCCGCATAAAATGCGGTTGTCTGGCTATTGTATTTTTCCGTGATGCGGTCCAGTATTTTCTTTTCTTCTTCAGGCGACACCACTTCACCCTTGGCTTTCATCGCGGCAACCTGAATCTGCAACATGGTTTTAGCGGCCTGTTCGCCACCCATCACCGCGATTTTTGCCGTAGGCCATGCATAAATAAACCGGGGGTCATAGGCTTTGCCGCACATGGCGTAATTGCCCGCGCCGTATGAATTGCCCACAACAATGGTGATCTTTGGCACCACCGAATTAGCCACAGCATTCACCAGTTTGGCGCCGTCTTTAATGATGCCCGCATGTTCGCTCCGGCTGCCCACCATAAACCCGGTGACATCCTGTAAAAAAACGAGCGGTATTTTCTTCTGATTGCAATTCAGGATGAAGCGGGCCGCTTTGTCGGCACTGTCGTTATAAATCACGCCGCCCATTTGCATCTCCCCTTTTTTATTCTTGAGCACCAGGCGCTGGTTGGCCACGATGCCAACCGACCATCCATCAATTCGCGCATACCCGCATACGATGGTTTTGCCATAATCTTTCTTAAACTCATCGAAACTGTCGGCATCCACCAGGCAATCAATCAAATCAAGCATATCGTATGGCTTGCTGTTGCCATCGCTTAAAATGCCATAAATATCGCTGGCCTTTCTCCGGGGTTGCTTTGGCGCAATTCGGTTGAAACCCGCTTTGGGAGCGGGCCCCAGCTTGGCCATGATTTGTTTTACCTGGTCGAGGCAGGATTTTTCATCAGGGAATTTATAATCTGCTATCCCGGATATTTCGGTATGTGTGGCCGCGCCGCCGAGTTTTTCCACGTCAATATCCTCTCCTATGGCTGCTTTCACCAGGTATGGGCCGGCCAGGAAAATGGAACCGTTGCCTTCCACCATGAGGGTTTCGTCGCTCATGATGGGCAGATATGCACCTCCTGCCACGCAAGCGCCTGTCACTGCCGCAATTTGGGTGATGCCCATGGCGCTCATGCGCGCATTGTTGCGGAATATGCGCCCGAAATGCTCTTTGTCGGGGAATATTTCATCCTGCATCGGCAGGTAAACGCCTGCGCTATCTACAATGTAAATAATGGGTAACCTGTTCTCCATCGCGATTTCCTGGAGGCGGAGGTTTTTCTTTCCGGTGATGGGGAACCAGGCTCCCGCTTTCACCGTTTGGTCGTTGGCCACAATCACACATTGACGGCCACTCACATATCCCACACCGCTGACGGTACCACCGGCCGGGCAACCGCCATGCTCCTGGTACATCTCATAGCCGGCGAAAGCGCCTATTTCTACAAAAGGGCTGTCGGGATCACAGAGATAAGCGATGCGTTCCCTCGCCGTCATTTTGTTCTTTTCTTTTTGCTTTTGGGCGGCTTTGGCGCCTCCACCCTCGTAAATCTTCTCTAACTTCTGCCTTACCCGGCTCCAGGCCATTTTCATGGCATCTTCATTCTTACTGAATTCGATATTGATCATATGGCAAGTATTGTACGCTTAATTTCTCAGGGGGGCAAATTACAACAGCAGGGCCAAAATCTATCCATTCCGGGCCATTTTATCCAATCTCGCTGAAATCAGCTATTTTCCACATCAATTACCCCGGGAATTCATTTCAACGCATGCCCCAACTCCTGCAAAAGCTATCTGTTCAACTGTTCAGGCCCATGAACAACAGTTCATTGGTTTTGTTCAGGATGGCTTTTGGCCTGTTGATGGCGGCCCACATGCTCATGATGATATCCAATGGCCAATTATCCCGGAATTTCATTGAGCCCCCTTTTACATTCTCCTTTATCGGGTTCGAATGGCTTCAACCATTTCCCGGGCAGGGCATGTATATCTATGCCTGGGTGATGATCGCACTATCGGCCCTGGTAGCCGCAGGAGCCTGGTACCGGTTGAGCAGTTTTTTGCTGGCTGTTATGTGGACGGCCCTTTACCTCATGCAAAAAGCGGATTACAATAATCATTATTACCTGATGTTGCTGCTGTGCTGGTTCATGTGCGTAGTACCAGCCAACCGGCGTTTATCCGTTGACGTGAGTCGTAACCCGTCTTTGGCCAGTGATTTTTGTCCAACCTGGGTGTATGCATTATTTATGGTACAGACCGCCATCATGTACTTTTATGCTGCCGTCAGCAAACTTGATCCCGACTGGCTTTCAGGGCGTTTCATTGGTATTATGTTTTCGAGGTACCGTTCGCACGAATACCTGGCATCACTCTATGGCAGCCACTATTTTCAATTATTCATCGCTTATGGGGGTATCATGTTTGATGCGCTGGTTGTGCCTTTATTGTGCTTCAAACGCACGAGGTACCTCGCATTGGGCGCATCGGTATGCTTTCACCTGTTTAATTCCTATACTTTTCATATCGGCGTATTCCCGTTTCTTGCTTTATCGCTTTGCTTGTTTTATTTCAGCGACCGTTTGGGCCAATGGCTTGGCAGGCAATCATCTGCCGGCCGGGACTTACAACCGAAACAATACCGGTATCGCATGTTCACGACCATCCTGCTGATGCTATACTTTTTGATTCAACTGGCATTGCCCTTACGGCACCATTTGTTCCCTGGCGATGTGCTTTGGACGGATGAAGGGTACAGGCTGAGCTGGAAGATGATGTTGCGCACCAAGAGCGGGCAGATCAGGTTTAAGGTTGTGGATCAGGCATCAAAACAAATTTGGTATGATGACCCATTGCAAAGGCTGCATAAAACGCACGTGATGTGGCTGGCCGGCAGCCCGGATATGATCTGGCAGTACGCGCAAAGGATCAGAAAGGAATATGCCCGCAAAGGGTTTACTAACGTTGAAGTATATGCGATCGGTCAGGTCAGCATTAACCGGAGGCCATACCGGGCGCTGGTAGATTCGAGTATTGATTTAGGTAAAGAGAGATGGGAGCCATTCAGGCATTCCAGTTGGATCATTGATGCCGTGAGGAAATAAAAAAGCTGGTTGCTGCAAACAAAGGTCTCACCTCGATCCTTTGCCCTGGATAGGGCTATTACAGCAACCAGCAGTTTCACATCAGGGATTGGATGTTTACTTTTTCAGGCGACCCATGGCCAGGGCAGCCACGGGAAGCCATTTAGGGTCGGTTATGCATTGTCCTTTCAGACAATCAGTTGTTTCATACTCTATCGCCGCGATAATAATGGCGATGTTTTTGGCCGAAGCCTTTGTATGCAGCACCAATTCTGTTGCCGGAACCGGCTTGTTTTGTAAAGTAAAGCTGATTTGCTCTGTGCAAAGACTGTACCTCGGTCCCGCTTCCTTAAATGGAGAAGTTACAGCAATCAGCTTTAGGTTCACTTTCATAGTACGGACAGGCGACTTAAGGGTTAGTTTCGGGGTAAACGGGGGAATGGTCACCTGTATCATTCCTTTTCCTTTATCCGTTACCGTTATATTCTCGCGGAAGCAATCCCGGAAATCCACTTCGCTGTTCAGCTGGCACATGCCGCTGTCGCGACCGGATATTTCCCAGGTAGCATCCTGGTTTCTTTCCGCGTATAAATTCCGCATCCATCCCCTCATCCTGTTATAGGCATCCCTTCCCACTTTCCAGCTTAGTTTTTCCGCAGCTGCTTTCAGCATGGGTGTACCAAACCTGGACACCGTTCCAAACACGCTTTGTATCTGGCCGGCTCTCTTCCCCCGGCTCTTCCTGCGTTTACCCGGTTCTGAGCGCACATAGGTCTTTCCGTTCACGGTGTAGAAGACAAGATTCCCCACCAGACCAACTATGCCTTTTTCAGTGACGCGGGCCATGGCAATAAAAATATATGTGGTTTCAGAGGCAAACCGGCATCCTGAATATTGGCTTGGCCATATGTCAAATACCTGGTTTAATACATCAAATATATGCATTTAATATTACAAAACACATTTTTTGTTAAAAAAAGTTATAGTAATGTGGGTTTGATGTACTTAATTATAATATAAATCAAGCCTGCATTGGTTTTCAGG
>DDTB01000006.1 GCA_002343985.1 Chitinophagaceae bacterium UBA2375
GTTTTATATTGTAAACAAGTTTAACATTGAGATTAATTTATGGCCCACAAAATTTTACTCCTCTTAGTAGGTATATATATACATGGAATGGCCTGGTCGCAGGTAGTTATTTCAGGCAGGATGACGGATCAAAAGAACAAACCCTTGGCCGGCGCCAGTATATTATTAAAAGATACATATGACGGAACCACGACTGACTCGTCTGGGTATTACTCATTTTCGACATATGAAACCGGCGCTCATATATTGGTCGCCAGTTTATCGGGGTACAACACCTTTAGTAAGGGTATCCAGATCGGGAAGGAGCCCATCAAATTAGATATTTCTGTAAAGGAGCTGATCACTGAACTGAAAGCGGTGGTGATAACGGCCGGCGCCTTTGAGGCCAGCGACCAGAAAAAGACCACGGTGCTCACATCGCTCGATATTGTGACGACGGCCGGGGCCAATGCTGATGTGGTCGGCGCCTTGAAAACCCTGCCCGGTACCCAGCAGGTGGGTGAATCGGAGGGATTATTTGTGCGGGGAGGTACGGCCACGGAAAGTAAGATATATATAGATGGTACCCTGGTCAATAACTTTTTCTTCAGCAGTTTGCCGGGGATTGCCACGCGTGGGCGATTCAACCCATTTTTGTTCCGGGGCACCATTTTCAGCAGCGGGGGGTACTCGGCATTGTACGGACAAGCTTTATCATCGGCCCTGATCCTTGAGTCAAAAGACCTGCCCGATCGTACGGAGGCGGATTTGTCTTTATCCGCACTGGGAATCGGCGGCGGTATCCAGAAACTGGGTAAGGATAAAAAATCGGCCTGGGGTTTCAGTTATAATTATACCAATCTCGCACTGGCTTTCGCGCTGATCAAGCAAAGGCAGGATTTTTTCACAACGCCGGAGTACCACCAGGGTGATGCCAATTTCAGGTTCCGGACTAAATCAGGCGGGTTCATAAAATATTACGGTTATGCCAGTTGGAACCGGACAGGTTTCCGGTTCGCTGATTTAGACAGTTTGGGTGTGAAGAATGCTTTTGGTATTGAAAACCTGAACACCTACCAGAATATCAACTGGAGGGAGAACCTGGGCCGCCGATGGAAATCATACCTCGCATTCAGTTTCAGCACCAATAAGGATGATATCAATAATGATTTGCAGGATGGAGATAATAAATCTTTGTCTGGTAACCTGCCCTCCTGGCTTTCGGGCAAGCAGTATGCCGTCGTTACAAAATCGCGTTACGCCCAGGGCAGGTGGGTATTGGAGAAAAGGTTTAGCGGCCTGAATTCGTTACGCATTGGAGCTGATCATTTTTACAGCAGGGAGCAAACCCGTTTCACGGCATTTACAGGACAGCAGTTCACGGAAGTTTTTCAGGACAACCTCAGTGCGTTATTTGCAGAAACGGATTTTTATATCACCAATCAAATGGCTGTGCGCTTAGGCAGCCGCCTCGAGTATTCGCAATTGATGAAACGTTGGAACATCGCGCCCCGCGCTTCGCTCGCATACAAATTCCCGGATAACGGACAAGCATCATTTGCATACGGGCTATTTTATCAGAACCCCGAGAGCCGGTACCTGCCTACGGTAAACCCGGATTTGGGATTTGCCCGCGCCGCGCATTATATTTTACAATACCAGAAAATCAGTAACCAGCGTACGTTCCGGGCGGAACTGTTTTATAAGGATTACGACAGGCTGTTTAAAACAGCTACAGGCCAAAACGGCCGGCAACTGGTAGCCGGTAATAACGGTTACGGATATGCGAAAGGTCTTGAAATTTTCTGGAGGGATAAAAAGACCATTAAGAACCTGGATTACTGGGTGAGCTATTCGTACCTCGACACCCGTCGTGATTTCCTGAATTACCCGGGGTCCATTCGTCCCCCCTTCGCTTCATCGCATACGGCATCGCTGGTGCTGAAGAAATTTGTATTGCCCTGGAAAACCGGTTTCAATGCCAGTTATACTTATGCCAGCGGAAGGCCTTATTACGACCTGGCATTTGACGGCAGCCAGAACGGATTTGTGATCCGCGACCAGGGAAGGACGATCGATTTTAACAGCCTGAGCTTTAGCCTGAATTACCTGCCCAACCTGGGAAAACAAAATAAAAAAACATTTTTGGTTTGGGTGTTATCGGTCAACAATGTGCTGGGGCAGAACCAGGTATTTGGGTATAACTATTCATTCAATGGGTCGCGCAAGGAGCCGATTTTGCCACCGTCGCGACGGTTTGTATTCATTGGCTGCTTCTTTAGTTTTGGCGTTGACCGCACACAGGATGCCATCAATAATAATTTATAAAATACACATACCGTTTTAATATCATCAACATGAAAAAGTTATTGACTGTACTTTCGATCTGCATCGCTACTATTTCTGCCGCGCAACCGGGTGACCGTTTTACGCAGGCCATGAAACGAAATATGGCCGCATTTGATACGGCTTTCGCTAGAACTGAGAGCCTGGTTAATTTGTCAAACAGTTTTGAACGCATCGCGATGGCGGAGAAGACCCAATGGTTGCCATATTATTATGCGGCATTCTGCCAGGTGAACTACGCGTTTATGGAGCAGGATAAATCGAAAACCGATGCCATAGCCGATAAGGCAGACCAACTCATCAGGGTTGCAGATTCGCTCATGCCCAATCAATCAGAAATCAGTTGCATCCGCAGCATGATTGCCAGCGCCAGGCTGATGGTGAACCCGATGCAGCGCTATATGCAATATGGTCAGGAGAGTGAACAGCACCTGCGCAATGCCATGGCACAGGATAGCAGCAATCCCAGGCCTTATTACCTGAAAGGACAGGCGTTAAAATACACGCCTGAACAATTTGGCGGTGGATGCAAAGCCGCGAAAGAGTTTTTGCAAACAGCCATGGATAAATATGCGGGATTCGTACCCGCTTCAGAGCTGCATCCCGCCTGGGGAAAGCCACAAGTGGAGCGCTTGATGAAGGAGTGCCAATAATTTTTTCACGCAACACTAACCTTATGTTATTCAGAACACTAGATCCCGTTTTACATGCGCCGCTCAGGCTCGCGATTGTGAGTGTACTGCGTGATCATGCCCAGGCTGATTTCAGGATGTTGCGCGAGAAGACGGGCGCCAGCGCCGGAAACCTCAGTGTGCAGCTTAATAAATTAAAGGATGCGGGCTACATATCTATCGTGAAGCAGTTTAAAGACAATTACCCGCAAACCCTTTGCAGTATAACCGCTCAGGGCCATGCCGCGTTTGAATCGTACCAGGAAGCGATTCAAACATATATGAAGCCCGGTATATCGCCGGCGCTTGATTAAACTTTTTGATCAGTAGTCCGTTTACCTGTATGAATTTGCCATGCAACCCATCATCGAAGTAAATCACTTATCAAAACATTACCCGGGTATCCAGGCCGTGAACGACTTATCGTTTACGGTGTTGGAGGGGGATGTGTATGGTTTCCTTGGCCAGAATGGCGCCGGAAAGTCAACCACCATCCGCATGTTGCTTACCCTGATCAGGCCAACATCCGGGACGATCCGCATGTTTGGAATGGATGTGCATACGCATCGCCGGGAAGTGCTTTCGCATACCGGCGCGGTGATTGAAAGGCCCGACTTGTATAAGTATTTATCCGCATACGATAATTTAAACCTGTTTGCCAAAATGAATGGCATACGCATGAGCAGGCAGTTGTTGATGGAGCGGCTCGATTATGTGGGGCTTGCGGCCCGTTGGGACAGTAAGGCGTCCACATTTTCGCAGGGCATGAAACAGCGTTTAGGCATTGCCGTTGCCCTTGTGCATGACCCTAAACTGATTTTACTGGATGAGCCCACCAATGGATTGGACCCGCAGGGTATCGCCGATATGCGCAACCTGATCACCAGGCTGAGCCGGGACATGGGAAAAACCGTTTTGGTGTCTTCGCATTTATTGCATGAGATTGAGCAGGTAGCTACCAGGATGATCATAATAGATAAGGGCCGTAAGGTCACGGAAGGGGCCGTGGCTGAATTGCTGAGCCCGGCGCATACGCTGGTGACCATTGAAACAAACAATAACCCGGTTGCGGGAACGCTGATCCGCGAGAAAACGAAAGCCAGTGTTTTGACTGTGGATGCAGATGAGATCAGGGTGCAGATGGATAAATCTGATATCCCTTCACTGGTATCGTTGCTGGTTGGCGCGGGCATCAATATTGCGTCGGTGCAGCCAAGGCATTCGCTGGAAGATTATTTCCTTTCATTAACCAATTCGGGAAAACATGTGGAACCTGCTGCAGATTGAGTTATATAAAATATCGAAGAGGCCGAGGACTTATATCGCGTTCGCGGCCATCTCCGCCATTGTGTTCATCTTTCAATTCGCGTTTAAGGCTGATGGGGAGAGTTATATGAACCTCATGATGCAGAGCGTACAGGATAGTTTTGAGTTGAATAAGACGAAAGCCATCAATGGTTATTTCATGTGTTATATTATCCTGAACACATTGCTGGTGCAGGTTCCGGTATTGGTGGCACTGATCGCGGGCGATGCCATTTCGGGAGAGGCGAATATGGGAACGCTTCGTTTGCTGATCACAAGGCCTGTGAGCCGTACACAATTGCTGATGGCAAAATTCATCGCTTCCTTTGTGTTTACGGTGGTGCTGCTTTTGTGGATGGCCCTGATGGCATTGGTTCTCAGCATGCTGATTTTTGGGGTGGATGATATGCTGATTTTCAGGGTGAAGGGCGAGGAATCGCAGATCATGCAGATAACGGCGGATGATGTACTGTGGCGCTATACAGCCGCATTTGGTTACGCGGCCGTAGCCCTGACGGTGATCGCTTCCATCGCTTTGTTTTTATCAATTTACGCGGAGAATTCCATTGGCCCGATTGTAGCGACTGTCTGCATCGTGATTGTTTGCACCGTAATTTCCAATATCAATGTGCCGGTGATTGACCGGAATGTAAAGCCCTGGTTGTTTACCTCGTACCTGGTGGGTTGGAAAGGGTTTTTTTACATCGCCACCAATGCCGACGGAGAGCCCATCAAGGGCAGCCTGGAGAACTGGCCGGCCATACGGAACAGCCTCTACATTTTATTCGCGCATATTGGCGTACTGCTTGGGTTGTCGACCTATGTATTTAACCGAAAAGATATTTTATCATGACCCCTTCTTTTAAGTATAGAAAAATTGTTTCCATTATTGTAGCAGGCGCCATGCTGCTGCCTATATTATTGCAGGCACAGACTGCAGAGCAACTTATTGAACAGGCCAGGCAAAAGCTTGACCAGGTGAACCAATATGAAGCGAAGGGTAGAATGAAAACGAACGTAACATTTTTGAAAGTGCCTGTTGCCACTGTGACCATTTATTTCAGCAAGCCAAATCAAATGCGCATCAAAAGTGAAAAGGGGGTGTCATTTGTACCAAAGGGCGCTGTAAGCATAAACCTTGGCCAGGTGTTGTCTGCGAAGGATTTTACCATACTCGACGCGGGGGATGATAAGGTTGGGGCTACGCCGGTGAAGGTGGTGAAATTATTGCCCAATGACGACAACAGCGACCTGGTATTGTCAACTTTGTATATTGATCCTGCAAAATCATTGGTATTAAGGGCGCGGACGACAACGCGTGAAAACGGGACTTACGAGCTTGATATGAGTTATGGAAAGTACAGCGAGTATGGATTGCCCGACAAGATATTTTTTTCCTTTAATACAAAGGATTACAAATTGCCCAAGGGCGTAACATTCGATTTTGATGACGGCAGTACGGCCAGGCAACCTGCAGAAAAAGGCAAGCCAAAGAAAGGGCGCGCCGAAATTTATATTTCATCTTACAAAATCAACCAACCATTGCCACCCGGTATATTTTCGTCTACCGGAACCCGTTAGTTTCCCTGTTTACTCGTCGTCTTGTATTTTTTCATCGACCGCGTTGGCAACTACTGCATTGCTCATTTTACGGAGTGGGTTTTTCCGTTGTTCGGTGAATTCGCGGCGTGCGTTGATGATATCAATGCAGGTAAACAGCGATTGGCGGAATGAGGATTCGTCGGCTATTCCTTTTCCGGCGATGTCGAAAGCGGTCCCATGATCCGGTGATGTGCGCACAATCGGGCACCCGGCTGTAAAGTTCACGCCCTCGCCATGTGCCAGCGATTTGAATGGGATCAGGCCCTGGTCGTGGTAAAGGGCCAGTACCGCGTCAAATTTTTCATGGTTTCCCCTGGCAAAGAAGGCGTCGGCACTGTATGGGCCAAAGCAAAGGATATCCCGTTGGCGCGCATCTTTCACGGCGGGTTTAATGATTTCCTCTTCTTCTTTACCAATTAATCCCTCATCGCCCGCGTGTGGGTTCAGGCCAAGAACGGCAATGCGCGGCTTGCTGATACCGAAGTCGCGCATCAGCGACTGGTTGATCAGTTGCAGTTTGCCAAGGATTTTTTCGCGGCTGATATGTTGATTCACTTCTTTCACAGGCACATGCTCTGTCAGCAGGGCCACCCTCATATTTTCCGCCACCAGCATCATCACAACATCCTGTACCCCGGATAATTTTTTCAGGTAAGGGGTATGGCCGGTGTATGGGAAATGATCACCCTGGGTGTTTTTTTTATGTATGGGCGCGGTAACCAGGCCGTGGATTTGCCCGTTTTTCAAGGCTTCTCCGGCAGCCAGGAGGCTGATGATGGCATATTTTCCGCCTATATCGCTCAGTTGCCCGGGAGCGACCGCAACATCTTCTTCCCAGCAGGAGTAAATGTTCACCTGTTTGTGGTTTACTTTAGTTAAGTCTTTGACAATGAAGAAGTTGATATTAATATCCTGCAGGCTTTTCCGGTAAAAATTCAATACTTTATTATTGGCAAAAATGACGGGTGTACAAAATTCCAGCACGCGGGCGTCATTCAGTGTTTTCAGGATTACTTCAATACCAATGCCGTTCAGGTCTCCGCAACTGATGCCAATGATAGGTTTATGATCGTGGTGGTTGTGCATGTATACTCTGTTTAATCAGGGCTGTAAAATTACGATTTAATCCTACGGAATGAGGGCTCAGGGTTTTATATATTATATAAGTGTATTTCTACGAGGTAAAAAAACATGCGAAATACGTAAAATAGGTAGGGGTGATCATATAATTTTTATATGTGTTTGAGCGTTATAAGCTCCTAAAGGGGGCCTTATGCCTGTGCATGGGGGTACCTGAAATCCGACACTATGAGAATCAAGCTTTACCACGTAGCCTGCTTACTAACCCTGGCATTTTGTATTCAACCCAGGCAGGTTGAAGGCCAATGTCCAACCGGTTTCACCCGCGATACATTGAACTGGGATTATCTTGACTTCCTGCCAAACTCGGGCAGGTACGTATCTCCCACGGCTTTTATCAACTTAGCCCAGTCGCAAGCCCAGCGGTTTTCGTTTGGGACGCAGAAACTCACATTTACCCATAATTATACGGGCACAAATGTGGTTGGTGATGTGACCACGCATATTGCGGAAGTGAATTCATACGGCAAAGGGGCAGACCTGAGGTTTATTGGGAATGGGCAGTTGACCATCCGGTTTGAAAAGCCTGTACAGGCAGTCAAGTTTTCTTTGTATGATGTAGACAAGAGCCAGGCAGTGGAAGTAACGGCAAGAAATGTGTCTACACCTATTCCGGTTGTTTTGAATAACCTGCCGGGAAGCATACTCACTATCGCCGGAAGTGGCAGTAATACGGCAACCGCTACAGCCAATTCCAATGAAGTGGGGAATGGTAACAATACGCCGGCCTCCAACGCAACAGTGAATGTGGATGTCGCAGGCCCTGTTACAATGATTACCATTAAAATCACCAATACCAATACCAGTGGCTCTGAAGATGGGTCATATTACGTTTCTGATATTTCCGCCTGTTCGGAAGGAACATACCCTACGGATTATTATCATATATCCAAGCCTTTTGCCGGGCAGCCATCCTATGTGGTAGCAGTATTAAACAGCACGGTTTATTATGTGGATGTAGCTACCGGTGTGGCGCGTAAACTTTTTACTGATCCTGCCCACACGAATATTAACTCGCTGGCATATGATCCTTACAGGCATATGGTCTATTACGCGTTTAGCCTGACGAATTCGCCTCAAACAAATAAAGTGATCAAGAGGTATGATTATGATATGGATACGCTTGGCGTTTTTGTATCTAACGTAAATACATTAGGCATCCCCACTTATGAAGATGGCGTGGAATCGGCAGCGGCAGGGTTTTATAACAATTCTTTGTATTTGGGTATTGAAGAAGCGGATGATGGCCGTACAGGCCGGGAATCAACCATTTGGCGCATTGATTTTGATAATGATTATAAACCCATGACCGGCGTACAGGCATTTGCCTTGCCGGTGGATAATGGTGGTGGAACGAGGCTGCACGACTGGTCGGATATTGGTATCAACGATGGCATATTGTATGATTTTGACGGCGCCAGCGGCAGCAATGATATTTATCATTTCAACCTGCTGACTGGTTCAGGGGTGAATATCAAACCCCCATCCGGTACCGTTCCACGCCAGGTTTGTGTGGATTGGGCAGGTACCATGTATAATGTGGGATCCGGCAGCAGCTCAACGCCAGGTACTATTGTGCCATACAATGGTAATGGTACAATGAATACTACTTTGCAACGCACCATGTCGCACAACGGAGTGCTGGTAACCGGCAGTTGGGGCGACGCGGCTGAAGCTTTCAAGCCTAAAACGGATTTTGGCGATGCTCCTGCATCATATGATCCTCCAGGCATTGATCCGGGCACGCATGAGCGCAACGACAGTTTACGCCTGGGTGATTTTATTGGCATCGAATGGAATAAGCGTACTTCATCGGATGCCACAGGCGATGGCGCTGAAGAGGATGGTATCAGTGGTTTGCAGGTGATCGCGCCGGGTACATCCAATTTTGTGGTGCCAGTTAAAGTGTATAATACCACAGGAAGGAATGCGACACTGGTGGGATGGGTGGATGCCAATGGCGATGGCGTGTTCAGCCCTTCGGAAGGCACAACGGTTACCGTTCCATCCAACCCTGCGGCACAACTGGTAAATATACTGTGGAGCAATATCCATGTGCCGCTGGCGCCATATGCAAAAACATTCCTTCGACTCCGCATTGCAACAACTGATCTTGGCATCAGTACGTCTACGCCTAACGGTTATTTCGACAATGGGGAGATTGAAGATTACCAGATTTCCGTGAGTTTATTACTGCCTGATCAGCATGTTGCCCTGCGCACTCAAAAGGGTACGGGTAAAACCGTTCATGTGGCCTGGGAGCTGAATAATGAGCTGGGCAACGATCATTATGAATTGCAAAGGAGTTCCAATGGCGAGATATGGCAAACGGTGCGTAACCGCGACGCGGCGCCCGATAATAGCCGGGCGGCCATCTATACTTATATCGACAATACACCCGACATGCCTGTATCGTATTACAGGGTGAAAGTGGTGAAAGCTGACGGTCCTGCAACCTTTAGTGAAATCAGCAAAGTGGAGTTCAAGGAAATGAGTTCGGCTACGGTTGTGCCAAACCCGGCCAGGAGTTTTGCATCGCTGATGCTGCAATCAACGCAGGCGGGCAAGGGAAGCCTTCAGTTGATTGATGCCAGCGGCAGGGTTGTAGTGAATGAATCCATCGCCGTGGTTAAAGGCCCTAACGAATACTTCTTGTCGGTAATACAGAAACTCAGCAAAGGCATGTACACCATAAGGGTTGTGGTCAATGATGAAGTCATGACAACCAGCCTGGTGGTAATGAAATAACGATTAAGCATAAACGAAGTATCACCCATATGTTCAAATTATTCAGAAACGGCATTATAGCCGGGATGATTGCAGCTATTTCTTTGCCTGTTTCGGCCCAGGAAAAATATAGTAAGGTCCGGTTGCCTGTCACGCATGAACAGATCATGCAATTTGCATTCTCTAAACTCAATGCTGACCATTTTACGATGGAGGGCCAACAGATGTTGCTCGTGCTGAATACCAGTGAAATGGATGCTTTGCGGCAATCGGGTTATCCGTATGAATTATTGATTGATGATGTGGTCAGGCATACCACAGAGTTTAACAGCCGCATCCAACCTGATGAACAAAGGCCCGCATTCCAGGGAAACGCCTGCCAGAAGATCGGCGACCTGATTCAAACACCCGCTGCATTTGGATTGGGAGGGAGCTTGCGTTTGGGCGCTTCTGCCGGCAATCCGGGGTATCTGAAGTACACTGAAATGCATACGCATATGCAAAACATGGCAAACGCGTACCCTTCGCTGGTTAGTTTGTTTTCCATAGGCAATTCCGCGGCAGGCACGCCTATTTATGCCGTCAAAATATCAGACCAGGTGGGCACAGATGAAGCAGAGCCTGAGGTATTGTACACAGGATTGCAACACGCGCGTGAAGCGATCAGTGGCACCAGCCTGATTTTCTTTATGGAGTACCTCTTAGAGAATTATGCTTCGGACAGCCGTATCCGTGAGCTGGTTGATAATCGCGAAATTTTCATCATACCATGTGTGAACCCTGATGGGTACGCCTACAATTATAGCGGCGCCAGTGCTTCATACCCTGTTACCGGAGGTGGCTTGTGGCGAAAGAACCGCAGGCATACCGGCGGCGCGGCATCAAATATCGGCGTCGACCTGAACCGTAATTACAGTGTGGATTGGGGAAATTGCTCAGGAGCTTCGAGCAGTTGCGGATCCAGCAGCCAAACCAGCGATACATATTTTGGCCCTTCCGCGTTTTCTGAACCGGAAACACAAGCTGTGCGGGCTTTTGTATTGTCGCGAAAATTTGTGAATGCCATTGACCAACACTGTCATGGGTCTTATTATTCGTTACCGTACGGGCGTCCGTCCTTACATACACCATTATCCGGCGCGGATTCCTGTTACTTTACCAGGATACCCGCATTGATGGGTTTATACAACGGGCATAGGGCGGGGAATAGCCCACAGACAGTGAATTATGAAGTAGCGGGCGGTATTAAAGACTGGTTGTTGATGGGGGATATTGGCTCCGGAACCGGGCCAAAGGCTAAAGTGATGGGCATGACAGGTGAAGCCGGTGGCGGAAATTTCTGGGCACCCGTAAACCAGATCATTGCCTTATGCAAGGAGAATTGCTTTCAAAACCTGCAAATGGCTTATGCCGCGGGTGATTATTATGAATTGGAAGATTTGAACGATATGGCGATCACTGAGAATGACGGCAAACTCGTTTTTCGTGTCAGGCGTATCGGGCTTTCCGGTAGCCCGTTAACGGTTACGGTTATCCCATTGGAAAATATGCATACGGTTGGCGCTGCCAAAACAAGCACCATTGCATCTTATTACGGAACCTATACCGACAGTATTTCTTACAGCCTGCCGGCGGGTTTTATTTGCGGGCAAACCATTCGCTATGTATGGAAAGTGGAAGCGGGGGGCATCAGCAGTTATGATACAGTGACAAGGATTTATAACCCCATTACATTGCTGAATGATGATATGGAAGGGAATTTCAGTGATAACTGGACGGCCATTATCAGTCCGGCCGGGCCTACAGGCTGGGGTTTCACCTCCACACAATCTTACCGGGGCTCCAAGTGTATGGCGGAATCGCCCACGGGAAATTATACCACCAGCAGCACGCGCATCGCCACATACAAAAATCAAATTGATTTATCGGATGCCACAGCCGCATACCTGAGTTTCTGGGTCAGGCATAAGGCGGAGAATTTCCGGGACAGGCTGCAGGTACAGATTGCCACCAATGGCACAAACTGGACGCCCGTTTGCGGCTCGCATACCATAGCGGAAAATAATACCACAAATGGTGGTTCATTGAGTGGCCAGCCTGCATTGACCGGTATCCAGGATACCTGGACCAGGGTGACATACGACCTCAAAAATTTCCTCGGGCAAGGAACCGTAACGCTTCGTTTGCATTTTCAATCAGACGCGGATGCCGGCAGTTTCGCTTTTGAGCGTGATGAGGGTTTTCATATTGACGACCTGAAACTCATTAAGCGTTCTATTGTATCTGTGGTGCCCGTGAAATTCGGGGATATCCGCGGACAATTGCTCGCGAACAACAGCATACAAATTGATTGGGAAGCCTATACGGATTCGGAACATGATTATTTTGAAGTGGAACGAGCCGGACAGGCATCGGGGCCATTTGAAAGTATAGAGCGCGTGAAGCGTTTACCACCATACCGGGCCATTGATGAAAAACCGATTGCCGGTATGAATTATTACCGCATCCGCCAGGTTGATATCAACGGAACGGTAACATACAGCCCAGTGGTAAAAGTGTATTATGCAACTGAAGGGTTTAGCTGGATGATGTACCCCAACCCGGTTGCGGAATGGATAACGGTAAGGTATAGCCGAATATCTGCCGCAGAAAATATCCAATGCAAGGTGCAGGATATGTCGGGCCGTGTGATGGTCCGCAACAGCCAGCGCATACAATCCGGGCAAGGGTCAGTACGCCTGCAGGTGGAACATTTGCCCGCACAGATTTACCTGCTGACGGTAACGGGGCAGGATGGACGCCTGATTTGGAGAGAGACCTTTATCAAAAAATAGTAGGGCAAAAGCCCTGGTTTATGTTTCATGCGACTCCCGGGATACCGGGAGTTTTTTCTTTTGCAGCAGGAGCGCCCTTTGGCTTACATTTGCGCAAATGTATACCCTCAAAAAATCATTGGGACAGCATTTCCTACGGGATGAGCATATCATTGCCCGTATCCTGGAGGCTTTATTGGAAGACCCGTTTCAGCAATTGCTGGAAGTTGGCCCGGGAGGAGGGGCTTTAACGGCATCGTTGTTAAAAATTCCGGGCATTGATTTTAAGGCCGTTGAACTGGATGATGAAAAAGTGGCCTACCTGAACCAGGCATTGCCCGACATACAAGGTAAAATCATACACCAGGATTTCCTGCACATGAAGCCCCCATTTTCAGGCCCATTTACCATCATCGGAAATTTCCCTTACAACATTTCATCCCAGATCCTGTTTACCATCCTTGACTGGAAAGACCAGGTGCCGGTGGTGATAGGCATGTTTCAGAAAGAAGTGGCGCAAAGGGCGGCATCGGCGCCGGGGAATAAAGTGTATGGGGTTTTGAGCGCATTGGTGCAGGCTTTTTATGAAGTGGAATATTTATTTGATGTCAAACCCGGATGTTTTAACCCTCCCCCAAAAGTCATGAGTGGGGTGATCAGGTTGCGGGCACGCAAAGAGGCTTTGCCATACCGATCGGAAAGGGATTACAGGAACCTGGTGAAGACGGCTTTCAACCAACGCAGGAAAACCATGCGCAACGCGGTAAAAGGGTTGTTTGACGCGGATGTACTGACAGATCCTTTATTCGACAGAAGGGCGGAGACACTCAGCATAGACGAGTTTGCCGCCCTGACATTCAGGATGAAAGGCTCCGGTGCAAAGGCATGATTTGAGCCGGGAATGTGTAATTTTACGGCCCGGAAGCGATAACGGCCAATGTGCCGATTAATGAATCAAAAAATGGTCCCATGAGTTTTACGCCAACACAGAAAGTACGCATTGTTACTGCCGCATCCCTGTTCGACGGGCATGATGCAGCCATCAACATCATGCGAAGGATCCTGCAGAGCAAGGGTGCCGAAATCATTCACCTGGGTCATAACCGCAGCGTAGCGGAAATTGTGGAATGCGCGATTGAGGAGGACGTACAGGGTATCGCCATTACCAGTTACCAGGGCGGGCATGTGGAATTTTTTAAATACATGAAAGACCTGCTCGACCAAAACGGTTGCGGGCATATCAAAATATTCGGCGGGGGCGGGGGTACCATCCTTCCTTCCGAAATTGAGGAATTGCATCAATACGGTATCACCAGGATTTACAGTCCGGACGATGGCCGCCAGATGGGCCTTGAAGGTATGATTGAAGACGTGATCCGCCAGTGCGACTTTCCATTGAACGGACAGGGCGTATATGAAAAACCAATGACGCTCGGGGAGGCCCGGGATGTGCGCAGCATAGCCCGCAAAATCACCAATGCTGAAAATGGGTTACCCGTTACCGTTAGTGATAAGGCTAAGGCCAGTAAAAAGATTCCTGTATTGGGCATTACCGGTACGGGCGGCGCGGGCAAGAGCAGCGTGACCGATGAGATTGTGCGCCGGTTCCTGAATACATATACCGATAAAACCATTGCTGTGATATCGGTGGACCCGAGCAAGAAGAAAACGGGCGGCGCCTTGCTGGGCGACCGTATCCGCATGAACGCCATTTCTTCGCCAAGGGCTTATATGCGCAGCCTGGCTACTCGCGAAAGCGATAAGGCGCTTAGCAAATATGTGCAGGACGCCATCGATATATGCCGCGATGCGCAATATGATTTTATCATCCTCGAAAGCGCGGGTGTGGGGCAAAGTGACGCTTCGATCCTCGATTATTGTGATGTCAGCATGTACGTGATGACACCGGAATATGGTGCTCCATCGCAACTCGAGAAAATAAACATGCTTGATTATGCTGACGTGGTTTGCATCAACAAGTTTGATAAAGCCGGCGCCCTGGATGCCTTGCACGATGTGCGCAAGCAATATAAACGCAACCACCAGTTATGGACTGCCAAAGATGAAGAACTCCCCGTGGTGGGCACCATCGCGGCGCAGTTTAACGATATGGGCGTGAATGAACTTTTTGAACGCCTGATGGAAAAAGTATTTGAGAAATCCGGTGTACGCTTCCATGGGCCTGTTGAACATCATGCGCATACCCGCGATACCAGCCATCAATCTACCATCATCCCGCCTAAGCGTTCCCGTTACCTGTCTGAAATCGCTGATGCGATAAAGGAATATGATACGTGGGCGGATGAACAACGCAAACTGGCATCAGACTGGTACAGGCTGGAGGGCGCAAAAGCATTGATTTCCGATGAGCAATCTCGCCAAAACCTGGAGACCACTTCCGCGAGAATATCCGAACAATTAGATCCGGCCTGCCGTAAGCTCGTGGAAAAATGGCCCGCAGTTCAGGAACAGTACAGCAAGGATGCGTACGAGTTCCAGGTGCGCGATAAAGTGATCTGTCAGCCGCTGACATATAAGAGTCTATCGGGAACGGTTATACGAAAAGTAATCCTGCCCAGGTATAAGGATTGGGGCGATATCCTGCACTGGCAGTTGCAGGAAAACGTACCCGGCGAGTTTCCATACACGGCGGGCGTATTCCCATTAAAACGCGAAGGCGAAGACCCCACGCGCATGTTCGCTGGTGAAGGCGGGCCGGAGCGGACCAACAAACGCTTCCATTACCTGAGCCATGGGCAACCGGCCAAGCGGCTTAGTACGGCATTTGACAGTGTTACGTTGTATGGGGAAGACCCTGCATACAGGCCTGATATTTATGGAAAGATTGGTAACAGCGGTGTGAGCATCGCCACGGTGGATGATGCCAAAAAATTATACAGCGGTTTTGACCTCTGCGATCCGAAGACATCGGTGAGCATGACGATTAACGGCCCTGCACCGATCATCCTTGCATTCTTCATGAACGCGGCCATAGATCAGCAGTGCGAAAAGTATATTATTGAAAAGGGCTTAAGGGATGAGGTCAACCGCATCATCGAATCAAGATACGCGTTGGATACATTGCCCAAATACAAGGGGGTTGATGGTAATCTGGTGAGCCCGGTAAAAGGAAACCTGGATGGCATGTTGCCGGAAGGCAATGACGGTTTGGGTTTGCGCTTGCTGGGACTGAGTGGCAGCGATGTGCTTCCCGCGGATGTGTATGCATCAATAAAAGCAAAGGCATTGTCATCCGTACGGGGAACAGTCCAGGCCGACATCCTGAAAGAAGACCAGGCGCAAAACACCTGTATTTTCTCGACCGAATTCGCGTTGAAATTGATGGGTGATGTGCAGCAGTATTTCATTCAGCAAAACGTACAGAATTTCTATAGCGTCAGCATCAGCGGTTACCATATCGCGGAAGCGGGCGCCAACCCAATCACACAACTGGCATTCACACTGGCCAATGGTTTTACGTATGTAGAGTACTACCTGAGCAGGGGCATGCATATCGATGACTTCGCGCCAAACCTGTCTTTCTTCTTCAGCAACGGCATGGATCCTGAGTATAGTGTGATCGGCCGTGTGGCCCGCCGCATCTGGGCTAAGTCGATGAAATACAAGTATAAAGGAAACAGCCGCAGCCAGAAATTAAAATACCATATTCAAACCAGTGGCCGCAGCCTGCACGCGCAGGAAATCGACTTCAATGATATCCGTACCACATTGCAGGCTTTGTACGCGATTTATGATAACTGCAACTCGCTCCATACCAATGCATACGACGAAGCGATCACCACGCCAACGGAAGAAAGTGTGCGCAGGGCGATGGCAATACAATTAATCATCAACCGTGAACTGGGCACCGCTAAGAATGAAAACCCGAACCAGGGTTCTTTCCTGATCGAAGAATTAACCGACCTCGTGGAAGAAGCCGTGATGGCGGAATTCCACCGCATAACGGAAAGGGGCGGTGTGCTGGGTGCCATGGAACGGATGTACCAGCGCAACAAGATCCAGGAGGAAAGCCTGTATTATGAAACGCTAAAGCATACCGGTGAATATCCCATTGTTGGCGTCAATACATTCCTGGGTAAAAACGGATCGCCGACAGTGTTACCGGGTGAAGTGATCCGCTCCACAACGGATGAAAAAGAATTCCAGATCACTACGCTCAAAGCATTTCAGCAAAGGCATGCCGACCGTTCGGAGCAAATGCTGAAACGTTTACAGGAGGTAGCCAGGTCTAACGGGAACCTGTTTGAGGAACTCATGGAAACCGTGAAATACTGTTCATTAGGGCAAATCACCAGTGCCCTGTACAATGTAGGCGGTCAATACCGCAGGAACATGTAAGCTATTGGGTTTTCCACCATTTGGGCCAATATATCCACCATCAGCCCCTGACCTGTGCCTGAACAGCATATCGGCATTAATTTTGCCCATCATCTGCGTTGCAAGACGCCATTCGTAGATGGAATGGTTTATACAATTCAATGATTATGGCAAAACAAGTGGATACCGCCGTTACCGGAACAGTCGGCGATGTGATTTTTTACAAGTGGAAGGATAAATTCTGCATCCGCTCCAAAGGAAGGACCGGCGCCCAGGCCCCCATCGCGAAAGAGAATGGAGGTTACTTTGGCAAAGCTTCCGCGCTCTCAAAGAGTTTCCGAAAAATGCTTGCGCCCATCCTGGCCGAGCCCCGCAGCCGCAGGCTGATGTACCGTTTGAATAACGCCATTTACGCGTTATTACGGGAACGCGTACACGAAACTGTGATGCCCCTGCAGTCTCTCCCGCACCTGAGTGGCATGTCGCTGGCGGAAGAAGACCAGGTATCCAACAGCCTGACTGGCTACCTTACCGTAGAACGCACTCCAGACGGGATTTTGCAGTTGAAAGTGCCGCCATTCAACCCGGCTTATATGTCGATGAGTGATGAACATCCTTTTTTACACCTGGGAGTAATGGTTGTGGCATGCGACATGAATGACCCGGCTAATGGCCATCGCCAGTACGAAACAGGGTTTGATATTCCTTATGTAGATTCATTATTCCCTTCTCGCGAGATCAACCTGCCTTTCCAATGTCTGCCAGGTCAATTGACATTGGTGGTTGCATCGCTTGGGTATAAAAATCAGCAAATGGAATTATTGCCGCAGGCCGGAAGGCGTTTTGGCGGCATCATTGGCGCGTTCTGGAATTGAATACATGAATGCAAGCAGGCACAACTGGGTTTCGTGATAAATTGTGCATAAGGTTCAATCGTACAACATTGAACTTTACTATATTAGCAATCATTTTCAGGCACCCCGCTTTATCCAATACAGACCGGCATTTTCAACGTACCTGACTAACCCATCATCATACCTTCCGATAGTGGAGGGAAACTGTTTATTTTTCGTTTTTTGCATCCACTGAGTTGGGTGCATTTTTTTTAGGGAGGAACCTGGCCAATACCGGAATTTTCGCCAGCTCCTTTTCTTCAATTCTCATCACAAAGCGGGTGAAAAGGTAGAAGAATACAGCGCCTGTACCTAACGAGAACCAGTATGCGCTACTGACCCAGTTTACCAGTGCCAGGTGTACCAGGTAAATGAGGACTACCAAAACCATATATGCCGTGAGCTTCTTCACCGGGTATGGAATGGGGTAATGTTTTTGACCGAGCTTGTAGCTTGCCAGCATCATAAAAAAATAGCAGGCCACAGTGGCTACGGCCGCGCCCGCGTAATGCCAAATGGGTATCAGCCAGATATTCAGCGCAATGGTGATGATGGCTCCACCGATCGTAATCAACGCGCCGTACAGGTTTTTGTTGGTGAGTTTATACCAGATGCTCAGGTTGTAATATATACCCAGGAAAATATTTCCGAGCGCCAGCAATGGCACCACGTGTAAACCTTCGGCCCAACGGGGATTGGCGAGTTCGGTGAATATCCATCGAAAAACATCCAGGAATAGGCCGATCATCAGGAACATAAAACAGCAGGCAATCACAAAAAACTTCATGACCCTTGCATACGTGCGTGGCGCCTGTTCGTTATTGCTTTGGTTGAAGAAGAAAGGCTCCGCGGCCATCCGGAATGCCTGGATCATGATGGTGATCAGGAGCGCGATGCGGAACACATTGGCGAATACGCCGAGTTCATGGTCGGCCTGGCCTTTGGGCAGGTCAACTACATGGCGGTAAATCAAGCGGCTCATCACATCGTTCACCATTCCCCCCAAACCTACAATGATCAATGGCGCGCTGTACCGGATCACTTCTTTCCAAAGCACTTTATCAAACCTGATGCGTACCTGGCTTATTTCTTTCGAGAGCAGCAACAGTGTAAACAAGCTGCCACAGAGGTTGCCAATCAGGTAATAACCCAGCCCGATGTCTTTGTTATATACCATGGCCCATGCGCTACCCGGATTTTTTTCTACGATGGAGGGTATGAAGCCAAGGAACGCGATCACTACGGCCAGGTTCAGCAGGATGCCTGAGACCCTTGCCAATGCATAATGTTTTGGGCGGTTCTCCTGCCTCAGCCTGGCAAAGGGCAATGTATTAAGGTTGTCAACCGCGAGAATGGCAATCATCCAGCCAAAGTATTCGGGGTGTGCCTGGAGGTCGGCTGCGGAAATGATGGAGTCCCGGAAAATCCATAGTAAGCCGGAAAACAGGATGGTGCTTGCCAGCAGGGAAATGGATAATGTGCTGTATAAACTGGTTTTATCTTTTTGCTGTGAGAAACGGAAATAAGCCGTTTCCATTCCGTAGGCGTACAATACATTCAGGAATGGGATGATGGTGTACACCTGTACCAGGTCAGCCGTTTTGGAAGGCATGGCCACAAAAAAAGGAAGGGCCATATTCATCAGGTATCCGAGAAAGCGGCTGACGATGGTAGGTACGCCATACCACAATGTTTGTCCGGCCAGCTTTTTGATACCGCTCAATGGATAATTATTTTGGGGTTTTCAGAGACAAGATTAGGATGATGTAAATATACTCATGAAATGATTGCGGTGCGCATCAAAAATCATTTCATGCCTGCTTTGTGCATATCCGGGCCAGGCACAAGCACTGCATTTCCGGGAGAGAAGCGCGGATTTTTAATGAAGCTGCTGTCGGTTAATGTATATAGAAAATACACGAGTTCATTGCGTTGTTTCGTGGTCATCTGTATCCTGTTTTTCAGCTGAGGGTCCAGTGTGGGTTGCGTAGTATCAATGCCGCTCCTGTAATGGTCTATGACATGGTATAAGCTGTAAAAGCGCCCGTCGTGCATATACGGGTAGCTCATTTGCACATTGCGCAAGGTAGGTACTTTAAATGCCAGGGAGTCTGATGGTTTTCCGGTGATGGCCTGCCGTCCAATATCATGGAAACGGTTAAGCGAAAGCCCGTTGTTTCTGAAACTGTTGTCTGTAAACAATGGTTCGGGATGACAGGCCGCGCAATTGGCCTTATACAATTCATACCCTCTTTTTTCATATTCGGTGAAGCTGGCTTCCCCTCTTTGCACTTTATCGTATTTGCTGTTGGCGCTGACCAAGTGCCCGGTGAATTGAGTCAGTGCCCGGAGCATGCGTTGCGTATTGATCTGCGCATCCCCGAAAGCTGCGCGGAACATTTTTGTATAGGATGTATCTGATTTGATTTTGAGGATGATGGAGTCTAAGCTTTCTCCCATTTCATCAGGCGCTGTCAGGGGGTGCAGGGGCTGCACTTCGAGGTGGTTAATGCCACCATCCCAATGCAGGTTGGGCATCCAGGCCAGGTTCATCAGCGCGGGCGCGTTTCGTTTCCCCAACACGTCGTTTAGCCCATGGCTGAGGTCATGGTCAAAGGTGGCGAATGCGGCGAATTGCTGGTGGCAGTTCGCGCAACTGACCTGTCCGTTTTTACTCAGCCTTTGATCATAAAACAATTTTTTTCCCAGTTGAAACCCCTGCTCGGTGGGTTTATTTTTCGCGAAAACCTGTGGCAATGGTTTTGGCCATCCTGCCGGTACCTGCAATGGGAGTGGGTCTGGTGGTAATGGATAGCCAAGGTCAGGAACGGTTGCGCCCATCCATAATGCACCGCTCATTACGGTGACGCATAGGAGTAATATGACGCGGGCTTTCATTTTGGGTTTTTAATGTCTGCCAGGCTGAACATAGCCGGAAAATTTGCGGCGATTTTTTGGGCCAATGGCCCCGGGCTCATGCATAGCGGATTTTCACTTATTCGGATCTGTTGTATCCCATCCCAGTATGCATCGAGGTTCACCCGGATAAATATATCCGTTACCCGGCCTTTCAGCACCCGGATGGGATTTTCTTTTGATGCATTCATAATGATGGTTTGCGCTACATCCTCACCGGCTTTATATCCGCCAATATGGTGTTCGATCCGGCCCAGGTCGGATGGTGATGAGGGAGAATTGCCTTCCATTTTAAATATCACATAGCCGCTATTCCATGTCCAGAACATATTATTTATGGGGTCGAGTGCGCCGGATTGTGCGCCGCTGCAATGGTCGATGCTGTCGATACCCAGCGTAAATCCCAGGGATGTGTACGTACCTGCAGGCAGTTTCAGTTCAAGCGGTTTGGCTTCTTCCACATATGGTTGTTTCACCAGGAAATACGCGTCGCCTTCGGGCATGCTACCGGTTCCGCCTATACGAAAATGGCCAAGGTAATATTGCAGTTTTTTGATGCTGTATGTTTCACCTGCACGGTTTGTGTATACGGAGTCGTGAAGCACCAGGCCCTTCCCGTTGGCTTCATGTATGAAGTGCAGGTTTACCATTCCCGTATCCTGGGCCACCAGGGTTTGCGCCAGGGATAACATAGCGGCCAGGAACAGGAAACCCCTGAATATATTTTGTAAGGTTAGCTTATTCGCTGTCATGCAGGCTAATTTTTCTTCTGCCCGTCTTCTTTTTAGAAATCGTTTTCTTGCTGTCCAGTCTTTTACTGTTGGAAGCTTCTGTAGGTTTGGTGGCTTTTCTTTTTTTGGGTACGATAAGGGCCCTGGCTACCAGTGCATTCATCTTTTTGATCACTTCGCTTTTGTTGCCCAGTTGTGTCCGTTCCGACTGGCTGCGAACCTGCAGGTAACCTTCCGCGTTTATTTTGGCGGAAAGTTTTTCACGGAGGCGCAGTTTTTCTTCATCCGAAAACAATGCAGACCCGTCAACTAACCAGTAGCCTTCCACCATGGTTTCCACCTTGTTGACGTGTTGCCCGCCCTTGCCGCCGCTTCGGGCTGTTTTGAACGATATTTCATTCCGTATATCCTTCATCATCCCAAATTTACTGATTTCCGGCGCGATTCAGGCTTAATAAGCCTTTTCCAACTGTTATTATTTCGAAAAGAGCGAAAAATTTTACATTTTTGCAACAAAGCATCTTTTTCATGCAAAGCGGTATTTATCAATCTTTAACCACACGCAAAGCAGCGCAGCAAAAATCCTTTGCCGTGTTGGTAGACCCCGACAAGGTTGATGACGCGCGCATGGAAACTTTAGTGCGTATGTCGGCTGATGCCCGCATCGATTATTTTTTTGTGGGTGGCAGCCTGGTGATCTCCGATTACCTGGATGAATGTGTGCAGTTTATCAAAAAGCACTCCAACATTCCCGTTGTGCTTTTCCCGGGAAGCCCTTCCCAAATCAGTAAATACGCGGATGCTTTATTGTATTTATCCCTGATCAGCGGGCGGAACCCCGAACTCCTGATCGGGCAGCATGTGGTTTCAGCCCCCATTGTGCGCCAGAGCGGATTGGAGATCATGCCCACCGGGTATATGGTCATTGACGGCGGTGCGCCCACCACGGTTTCCTATATCAGCAATGCCAACCCGCTTCCGGCCGATAAAAATGAAATAGCCATGTGTACGGCCATGGCCGGTGAAATGCTGGGCATGAAGTTGATTTATATGGATGCTGGCAGCGGGGCCCGGAAGCCAATTTCAGAATCGATGATCGAGAAAGTGGCATCCTGCATACAAGTGCCGTTGATTGTAGGCGGGGGCATTGTAACGCCTGAAAAAGCATACCTCAATTGCAGGGCAGGCGCCGACGTGATAGTGGTAGGTAACGCCATTGAAAAAGATCCCGCTTTAATCCGGGAGATATCGGATGCGGTGCACCAGGTGCCGGTGAACATCTGATGGTTACAAACTCATCATCTCCTTAAACTTCACGGCCTGCCTGCGGCTCACTTCAATTTTTTCACCGCCCTTGAGGTCAAGCAGCAAACCACCATTGAAATAAGGTTCCACTTTTTCAATCATCCTCAGGTTTATAATATGCTTCCTGTTGGCACGGAAAAATGTTTTTTCATCCAGCCTTTCTTCCAGTGAGTTCAATGATTTTAAGATCAGCGGTTTGTTGGTACCAAAAAACACTTTGGCATAGTTGCCCACGCTTTCAAACAAACGCACATCCGAGAGTTTCACAAACCAGCAGCGTTCGCCGTCTTTTACAAACACCTGGTCGTTTTCCGTTAATGTGCCCCTGTTCGCGGCGGCCTGGGCGGCCATTTCCTTTTCTTCGGTGGCTTTCAGCTTGTGCAATGCATCGGCCAGGCGCTTCACTTCCACAGGCTTCATCAGGTAGTCGAGCGCATTCACCTCAAAGGCTTTCAAAGCGAATTCATCATATGCAGTGGTGAAAATGACGTGCGGCGCTTTATCCAGTTCAGACAGCATGTCAAAGCCGGTTTTGCCGGGCATCTGGATGTCGAGAAAGACGAGATCTGGTGAGAGGTTCTCAATTTTTTCGATGCCTTCATCGGCATTGGCCGCTTCGCCCACTACTTCCACTTCAGGAAAATCCTGCAGGAGTTTTTTGAGTTCGTTGCGGGCTAATCTTTCGTCATCAATAATGATTGCTTTGTACATGTGTTTCATGGCACATTTTTATTTTATTACATGATGTTGCCTATCGGCATGATGATTAAACTTTCCACCATATGGTCGGGTGTTTCCCTGATGCTGAACCTGGCTTTTCCCTGGTAGAGCAGGTTGAGCCTGTCCTGCGTGCTTTTGATGCCAAATCCGTTGGGCTCCCCGGCATAACCGTTCAGCTTACCCGAATTCAAAACTTTCAGTTCATATTGCTGCTGATTGAAACCGGATATGATCCGGATCAGCCCCCCATTGATTTGTTTGCTGATGCCATGTTTGATGGCGTTTTCCACCAAGGTTTGCAGCATCATTGGCGGGATGGGTTGTTGTAAAGTGTCGGGGTCTATATCCATCTCAATTTTCAGCCTTTCCTCAAAGCGCATATGTTCCAATGCGAGGTAATCGCGTACAATATCCAGTTCCTGCCTTAGCGGCACCGTCTCAAGCTTTTCGGCCTGCATGCTGCTGCGCAGGATATTACTGAGTTCGGTGATGGCGGCCCTGGCCCTTTGCGGGTTTTCATCCACCAGTGCCCGTATGCTGTTAAGGGCGTTGAAGATGAAATGCGGATTGATATGCGATTTAATGGTTTTTAATTCGAGGTCTTTCACCGTGGCCTGTAAACGCAATGTATCCAGTTGCTGCCGGCGGTTACTTTCCACATAATGATAGATGAAGTAAATCAGGTTCCAGATAAGTAATATCCAGAAGGCGTTGAAACTGCCAAGGAATATTTTTTCGAGGCGTGAGAAGCGTTGCAATCTTTCGGGATTGTAATTGATCAGGTAATCCATTCCTTCGGAGATGAATCCAAAGAGGATGGCAAACACAATGGTCAATCCAATAAAAAATGCGATCTGGGTTTTGATGGTTTTCTCCAGCACTTTTAAAACAAAAATGCAGTACCGCATCACATGCGTGAGGAGTAAACCGACCAGGCAGGTCAGGCTGAGGCTGAGAAAATACTGGTTGTCTGGTTTCCCAAATGTGTAGACAAAGAATATGCTCATGGCAATATTCATTGACCATCCAATGATCTGGAACCACCAATACATGGAAATACGCTTGAACATATGCATGCAAATTAAATAACCGGTGTTCGTGGGCGGGCCCTGATTTGACAAATGGCAGCATACATGGGTAAAAGGCCATTTGGGGCAGATTCCGGCCCATACGGAACAACCGGCGGATATTGACCGATTAATCTTAGTTTTACAATGTAAGAAATTTCACCGTACATGGGCAATCCAAACCTGAATCCTGGAAAAGACCTCCTGCTACCGGCCGACCGGGAGTTTGAAAACAATATACGCCCCGGCTATATCAGCGAATTTTCGGGCCAGCAAAAAATTATTGATAATATCAGCATTTTCATCCAGGCTTCCAAAATGCGTGGCGAGGCCCTTGACCATATCCTTTTTCATGGCCCTCCGGGCTTGGGCAAAACCACTTTGTCGCGTATTGTGGCCAACGAAATGGGTGTAAATATTAAGGAAACGTCGGGCCCGGTGATAGAAAAGCCAGCTGACCTGGCGGGGCTGCTCACCAACCTGGAGCCGAATGATGTGTTGTTTATAGATGAGATACACAGGCTCAGTACGGTGGTAGAAGAATACCTCTACGCGGCCATGGAAGATTACCGTATAGACATCATGATCGACAGCGGCCCCAACGCGCGCACTGTGCAGTTAAACCTCAACCCGTTTACATTGATTGGCGCCACCACCCGCAGCGGATTGCTAACAGCCCCGTTGCTGTCGAGGTTCGGTATTAAATCGCGGCTGGAGTATTATGATGCGCATACCTTAAGCCATATCCTCCGGCGCAGCTCGGGTATCCTTCAAACCAAAATCACCAGCGACGCGGCTGATGAAATTGCCCGCAGGAGCCGGGGAACACCGCGTATTGCCAATGGTTTGTTGCGCCGTGTGCGTGATTTCGCGATGGTGGTTGGCAATGGTGTGATCGATATGCGTATCACGGAGCACGCATTGCGCGCATTGAATGTGGATGAGTTTGGATTGGATGATATGGATAACCGCATACTGGCCACCATCATTGATAAATTCAAAGGAGGGCCGGTGGGCATAAATAATATCGCAACGGCAGTGGGGGAAGAAGCGGGTACGCTGGAAGAAGTGTATGAGCCTTTCCTGATCCAGGAAGGCTTTATCATACGAACCACCCGCGGGCGGGAAGTCACGGAGAAAGCATACCGCCATATCGGGCGTGTGCCACCCGCAAGGGGTTCGCAGGCTGATTTATTTTCCTGATTGGCCGGGCTTATTCCGAAACCACCAACCGGAAACCATTTCCATGTATGTTCACGATTTCCAGACGGTCGTCTTCTTTCAGGTATTTCCTTAATTTGGCGATGTACACATCCATGCTGCGCCCGTTGAAATAGGTGTCGCTTCCCCATATTTTTTTCAGGGCCGCTTCCCTTGGCAGCAGGTCGTTTTTGTATTCGCAGAGCATTTTCAGCAATTCATTTTCTTTGGGCGACAGGGTCTGGACGCGCCCTTTTACGCTCAGTTCCCGCAGGCGCGGGTTGAAGTGGTAGCTGCCCAGGTCGTATTCGGCATTGGCTTCCTCCTTATGGATTTCTTCATTCCTTTTGAGGATCGCGCGGATTTTCAGCAACAACACTTCGCTGTCGAATGGCTTGGTGATGTAATCATCGGCACCCAGTTTATAACCCTGGATGATATCATCTTTCATGGTTTTGGCGCTCAGGAAGAATAAGGGCACATCCGGGTTGATGTCACGGATTTCTTCTGCCAGCGTAAAGCCATCCATATTGGGCATCATCACATCCAACAGGCAGATATCGAATTTTTCTCTTTGAAAAGCGGCCAGTCCCAGCCTGCCATCGCGTTCGAGCGTCACATCAAAATCATTCAACTCGAGGTAATTCTTCAATACCATGCCAAGGTTCGTGTCATCTTCGCACAATAAAATTTTCGGTTTTGCTGCTTCCATATTGCTGAGTTTTAAGCAAATAAAAATAAATCATTTCTGTATCCTGTCCGCAAGGGAATAATTTTTTGTTAAAGCGGAAACACAAAACGGTTCTTTAAGGTTTTGCTTTGGCGTTTGCGGGCAGGTATTTCCGGTCGGTCAACGTGTGTAAAAAGGCGATTAAATCTTTTTTCTCCTGCGCGGTCAATCCGATGCGCCTGGGCATGAGGCTGTCGATGAATTTCGCTCCGGGCAACACTTTCAGCGGGTCATCGTAATAATCAACCACTTCTTCCAACGTACTGAACATGCCATTGTGCATATAAGGCGCTGTGAGCGCGACGTTGCGCAAGCCGGGTGTTTTGAACCTGCCAATATCCTCCGGGTTCCGGCTGATCAGGAAGCGGCCGCTATCATTCAATTTTGCACCATCAAACAAACCAATACTCCTGAATGCATCATCGGTGAAATCTTCCATGAAATGACAATCAAAGCAAGCGGCTTTGCTGCCAATGAATAATTGACGGCCCCTTTCTTCGGACGCACTCAGCCGGGCTTCGTCGTTACTCCAATCATCAAATTTGCTGTCAACCGTTTCCAGGGTCCGCTCAAATGCGGCGAAGGCGGCTGCCAGGTTTTGCCTGTTGGGCTTGCTGCGGAAAACGGATTTGAACAGGGATACATATGATGGCGACTGGTTCAGGCGATGCACTGCTTCTTCAATTGGCAGGCCCATCTCATCGGGGTTTTCAATGGGCATCAGGGCCTGCGCTTCGAGTGTGGCGGCGCGGCCATCCCAGAAAAAGTAGGGCCTGTTGGCCATGTTCAGCACCGATGGTGTATTTCGCTTTGTATATGTTTGATGTATGCCCAGGCTAAAAGCGGCGGTGTCGGCAAAAGCGAATTCAGGTTTGTGGCAACTGGCGCAACTAACGGAAGAATCGGCGGAAAGAATTTTTTCGGAAAACAATTTCCTGCCCAATGCAGCTTTGGCCGATTCGGGGGCGGTGTGCAAGCCGCCCATCAGGTGAATGCCATATGCAGACCCCAGTAAAATCAATAAAGTGACCAGTGTGCTTTTCACGGCACAAAGATACAACAGGCAAGGTTTATGTTCCTTTGCGGTTAAATTCTGATGCAGGCTTTGTACCTTTCAGCCGAAATTCAGGCTTATGTCAACAAAAGAAAAATTTATTGAAGCTATCCGGAACGGATACAGTTTTAAGGGCGATCATGTACAAATTGGCGCCGCGATCTGGAATGGCGAAGTGTTTGCCGACGCCCCCATTAACCTGCCTTTGCGCACCATGAACCGCCACGGGCTGATAGCAGGTGCTACCGGTACCGGTAAAACGAAAACACTGCAGGTGATCAGCGAAGCACTGAGCGATAACAGCGTGCCTGTATTGCTGCTGGATATCAAGGGCGACCTGAGCGGGCTTGCAGCCGCAGGTACCGTAAACGATAAACTCACCGAGCGTTACCATAAACTCAACCTCAGTTACGAACCATCGGCTTATCCTGTGGAATTATTGAGTTTGTCGGGCAAAGATGGAGTGCCCCTACGCGCTACCGTTAGCGAGTTCGGGCCGGTGCTGCTGAGCAAGATACTGGGATTGAATGATACACAGGGCGGCATTGTAGCGCTGATTTTCAAGTATTGCGATGACCACCAGATGCCTTTGCTCGACCTGAAGGATTTTATCAAAGTCCTGCAATATATCGGAGACGAGGGCAAGGCTGATATTGAGAAAGAGTATGGAAAAATTTCCACCAGTTCCACCGGCACCATTTTGCGCAAAGTGATAGAGTTACAGCAACAGGGCGGCGACCAGTTTTTTGGGGAACGGAGTTTTGAAGTGGATGATCTGATGCGTGTGTCGCCTGACGGGCGCGGTATTATCAGCATCCTCCGGGTGGCTGATATACAAGACAGGCCAAAGATGTTCTCCACATTTATGTTGCAGATGCTGGCCGAACTATACGCGGTTTGTCCTGAAGAAGGCGACCTCGACAAACCCAAACTGGTGATGTTTATTGATGAGGCGCACCTGATTTTCCAGGAAGCCAGTGATGACCTGGTAAAACAGATTGAGACCATTGTAAAACTGATCCGCTCAAAAGGCGTGGGCGTTTTCTTCTGCACACAAAACCCGATGGATGTGCCGGCTTCGGTGCTGGGGCAGCTTGGTTTGAAAATACAACATGCCTTGCGCGCTTTTACGGCGGCAGACCGAAAAGTGATCAAACAAACAGCGGAGAACTACCCGGAAACGGAGTTCTATCAAACGGATGAACTCATCACGCAAATGGGTATTGGTGAAGCCCTGGTTACTATGTTAAACGAAAAGGGCATCCCCACGCCACTGGCGCATGTGATGCTTTGCGCACCCCGCAGCCGTATGGATGTGCTCACGCCTGCAGAACTGATGAATATCAACGGAGCGTCAAAACTGATGGCCAAATATGGCAAGGTGATCGACAGCCATAGTGCCTATGAAATCCTAACCGCGAAACTGGCCGCCGCGGCAGCCGCTTCGGAAGAGGAAAAAGAAGATAAACCGGGCCGGAAAGAAAAAGAAGAACCTTCCACCCTTGAGAAAGTGGCGGGTAATACCATTGTCAAAAGCATGTTGCGCACCGCCGGTAATGGCATTGTGCGTTCGCTATTAGGTGCCCTTGGCCTGGGGGGAAGGACTACAAAGCGAAAGACAAGTTGGTTTTAATGAATATGTTTAGTTTTGGTTATCAACATTTTGTATAAGGAATTGATTTTCAGTACCACTAAACCCTGTGTCTTTTTTACATATTACTGATAATCAGTAAGATAATTTTAAAATTTTTTATAAAAAGACTTGGCGAATCGTATTTTCCACATTATCTT
>DDTB01000025.1 GCA_002343985.1 Chitinophagaceae bacterium UBA2375
CACTCCTGCGTTGTTGGTCAAAAGGCGCAACAACGACGGGAAAATGACTTCCAGGCAGCGTCTCCCAGAGGGGACGTTGCGTAGTTTCATTATCCATATATCTTAAAGCACCTCAATCCAAAATATTTTATCTGAAAGTTTCATCAAGTGATTTCATCATATCTTTAATACGAACGCTATGACATGATACCACTGTACATCCTATTAACAGCTTTCACGGCACAGTTTGTATACATTGTGGTCAATTGGTTCTATTTCAGGCGTTCAGAATATTTCTTTTATTCTATATACATCATCATCCTCAGCCTGTATTTCCTGAACCGCTACATTGGCGATGAGCAGGGAATGTTACATTTCGCAGGGATTAGTTTATACAAAATGTACCCCGACAGGATCCTGGCCATCCTCAGTTATATCTATTATTTCAAATTCGGGCGGCGTTTTGTGGAAGCTGAAACAAGGTACCCGGGAATCCATAAAACGATGATGCTGACAGAACGCCTGTTATTTTTATATATTGGCATAGACATAATCTTATTTACCCTTACCGGCTATTCAAAATTCGCGAACTTGATTTTTATACCGGTAAATGTGTGCATTTTCCTGGTATTGGGTTATGTGTTCTGGACAATGCTCAAAAGAAGAGAGGCCTTAGATAAGTTTATCCTGACTGGTAGTATGTTTTATGGGATAAGTGCTGTGGTTACGTTAATCATGGGCATTGGTAAAGATATTTTAGAGAATGACCATATGCTCGCATTACAAATAGGGGCGCTGGTGGAAATGTTGTTCCTTAATGCGGGATTGGTGTATAAATCAAGGATGCTGCAGCAGGAAATAATTTCCTCACAGACACAATTAATCAAACAGTATGAAGACAACCAGCACCTGATGAACAGGCTGAACAATATCCGGGAACGCATCAGTCGCGACCTGCACGATGATGTAGGCGCCACCTTAAGCAGCATCAAAGCGTATTCCGAAATTTTAAAAATCAATCCGCAGGCCCCTTCCATTGCGGATTTAATCAGGGATAATTCAACGGAAATGATTGAACGGCTGGAATTGATTGCCTGGTCGGCCAACCCGGAGCACGACCATCCCAAAAGCCTGGTATTTCAAATGCAAAAATTCGCGGCGCCCCTTTGCCATGCCAGGAATATCCATTTTCATTTTGACCATACAGCTTTGGATGATACATTGATGATACCGGGCGAAATCAGGCAACAGGTGTACCTCGTGTTCAAAGAGGCTATCAACAATATGGTTAAATATGCAGAAGCGGCGAACTGTAATGCCGTTCTTAGAATAGATCCGAGGGGCTTGTCTTTGTATATTAAAGACGATGGAAAGGGTTTTGATGATCGCTATGTGGAGCATGGCAATGGCTTAAAGAACATGCGCAAACGGGTGGAAAATTTGGGGGGACTGTTAACTATCGAAACTGCCCCGCAACAGGGCACCAGGATATCCATGCAAATACCCCTGGTTTACAGGATTCAGGAAAAGGCTGAGCCATGATACCATAAATTTGGTATATAATGGTACAGGTTTCGGCGTTTATTTTACCAAGCCTGACCGGGCCTTAATATCAAACAATGATCAGAATTGCCATTATTGAAGACAATGACCAATACAGAAAGGCCATTGATATAATCCTCCAATTGGATCCCAATATTTCCATTGCCCACACCCTGAATAATTGCGCTGAGATGATTGGCCGTTTCCAGGCAGAGTTGCCAGATGTGGTATTGATGGACATTGATATGCCGGGCATGAACGGTATACAGGCTGCCTGGGAAATCAAGAAACATTTCCCGGATGTACGCATCATCATGCTTACGGTATTTGAGGATGAAGAAAAAATCTTCGGTGCCCTGAAAGCAGGAGCCAATGGTTATTTATTAAAGAAAGACAGTCCGCAAAAAATCATCGACTCCATTTGTGCCGTTCACCGGGGCGAAGCGGTGATGAATGGGATCATCGCATCGAAAGTGCTTGACTTTTTTCAGCAAAGCATGTTAAAAGAAATTGAGCAATCCAGTTTAACCGACCGGGAAAAACAGATACTGGAATTGCTGATCAATGGTTTCAGTTATAAAGAAATCGCGGCATCAATTGGCATTTCCGTAGAAACCCTGAACTCGCACATTAAAAATATTTATCGCAAACTGAATGTACATTCAAGGAGCGAGCTGTCGGCGAAGTACGGAAGGAATTAATTGGTATGGCAAAAAAATGATTGGCATACCAAAGTAAGGGTTGATTTTTTTTGAATCAAACAGACGAGAATTTTCAATAAAACAAATGATACGACCATAAATTTTAAAGAAAGAAACTATGAAGCAGGCGATCTTAAGCTTATTATTGACTTTTACATGCAGTTTAACCATTGCGCAATATGGCAGCCAATTCAATAGTGCCGTATACCTGAATAGCAGTATTGATTATGTCAACTGCGGGGGCGCCGATATAAATATTGGAAATGCCTTTACGGTAGAAGCCTGGATCAAAATCCCATCCTATCCCGCTACCGGCAAACAGTATACGATTATTTCAAAAATAAGTTATGCTGCCACGTCATTTTCAGATTTTCCCTTTTCCCTGAATATTAGCTCCCAGGGACAGCTTTTTGCCCAGTTTTCAAAAGGAGATGATTATCTCCCCGAAATAATAGTCGTTGATCCAAACGCAATAGCGTTGAATACCTGGTATCACATAGCTGTAAGTTTTCAGGGAAATATGGCCACCCTCTACCGAAATGGCATCGTTGTTAATACAAATAGCACACCCAACCCATTTACCCTGTCTACCGGCACCAGGCCATTTACAATCGGCCGTGCTGCTTTTGAAATAAATACAGCAGCGGGCACTACTTCATATATTGGCTTTATTGATGAAGTCAGGATCTGGAGCTCTGTTCGTACCCAGGCCGATATCACTGCCAACATGAATGCCGAGTTAGTGGGCAATGAATCGGGTTTGCTGGGTTACTGGGACATGAACCGATCAGGCCAGGGATCGGGCCTGACAGTAACAAACAAAGCACTGGCTGCGGGCTTTTTTCCGAATGGGATAACTTCCGGAACTTCTACCAGCCCCATATTTGTCAATTGCATAGGCCTGAGCCCGGTCATTTCAGCTTCGGGGCCTGTCAGCTTTTGTGAGGGCGGTTCGGTTACCCTTTCGTCAAACGCCTCTTCGGGAAATATATGGAATACCGGGGCAACCACGCCCAGCATCCAGGTCACAGAAAGTGGAAATTATTTTGTCAGCAGGTCGCCCAACACGATCTGCGGCTCCCTGAATTCAAATACCGTTACGGTTAACGTTCTTCCCGTTCCGGCTGCTCCCGTTATTGCAGCCAATGGACCTGCCACTTTCTGCATCGGCGATTCTGTCGTATTACAGGCCGACCAGGCTAATGGAGTTCTTTGGAGCAATGGTCAGACAGGGCAATCAATCACTGCAAACTCGGCCGGAACTTATACAGCTACATATACCAATATGCAGGGATGCACGAGCCCGCCATCCAATGCCGTCACAATCACTGTTTTATCCAATACCTATTATGCGGATTCCGATGGAGATGGTTATGGCGACCCGGCATCAACCGTACAAAACTGCAACGTACCGGTTGGTTATGTTACGAATAATTCGGATTGTAATGATAACAACAACCAGGTTTATCCGGGGGCGGTTGAGTATCTTAATGGAGTGGATGATAACTGTGACGGGTTAGTTGATAACAATGCCATTTGCCGGGGTGGCGGAATGATATTCCAAAAATCGCTGGGTGGCAGTGCGGATGACGATGTGGCCTCTGTTGTTGCAACTACAGACGGCGGATTTGCCATGGCCGGAACCACAAGTTCAAGAAATGGGTTCTTTACAAGCACAGGCGCTAACACCAGGCCCGATGGCTGGTTTGCCAAACTAAATAAAGACGGCATAGTGGAATGGCAGAGGATCCTGACCAGCTTCACCGGCGTCGCAGATATGAAACTGTGTGCCGATGGCGGGTTTATCCTGGCCGGCAAAAGAAGAACCCTTGATTTCTTTTATCATGATGATATTCAATTGATCAAATTATCTGCTACCGGCGTTATTCAGTGGAGCAGGGTGATTGATCTATCCGTTGATCATTTCGATGAAGAATCGAAAAAAATCATACAAACCAATGATGGAGGTTTTCTCTTACATGCCTTGAGCACCGGGGGCCAATTATTAATAAAATTGAGTTCAACCGGATTTATCCAATGGTCAAGATACTTCAACATAAATGCTGATTTTGTATCCACAGCCGACAATGGCTTCATGGTGGTATCAACCGGCTACATACCCGGTTGCAGGCCCGGAGCAACGAACATCAGTTATGATATCATCTTAACCAAACTGGCCTTTAACGGTGACGTGCAATGGCAAAAATGTTTTGGCGGAAATGGAAACGAATCAGCGGCCAGCATCATTCAAACGTCGGATGGGCAGTTTCTGATTGCCGGCATCTCCACAACCGTTTCAGGGGATGTGACCAGCAATGCAGGAGGACAGGATGTTTGGTTGATCAAAGTCGACGGCTCAGGAAACCTGGTATGGCAACAATCATACGGCGGCTCACAAACTGACATCCCTGTTTCCATTACTACATCTGCCGATAATGGCTTTGTCATCGCCTGTAGTTCTTCTTCAAACAACGGTTTGCTTACTCAGAACCAGGGTGGTTTCGATTACTGGGCATTTAAAGTGAATAGTACCGGAAACCTCCAGTGGCAAAGGTCTTTAGGTGGTTCAGGTGTTGATTATGCCAAATCCATTGCAACACTAAACGATGGAAATTACATCATCGCAGGATTTACAAATTCCACCAATGGGGATATCGGCCAATCTTATGGAAGTAAAGATGTATGGCTCGCGAAATTAATGGACATATCGCCTCAAACATTTTATGCCGATGCAGACCAGGATGGGTATGGCGATGCCAATACAACACAGCTGGCTTGTGAAAAACCGGCGGGTTATGTTTCCAATAACGGAGATTGTGATGACACCCGGAATACTGTATACCCCGGTGCTCCCGAAATTTGTGGTAATGGCATCGATGATAATTGCAATGGCCAGACGGATGAGTTCATCCCTACCCCGGCCTTAACTTCTATCTCCGGGCCAGTTAATGTTTGTCCGTTTGTGAATACCAGCCTCACTGCAACCTATTCTGTTAGCTTGTTGAGCAATGCGATCAATTATGTTTGGCAGGTTCCCGCATATGTTAACATTGTTTCAGGTCAGGGAACAAATGTCGTCACTTTAAGTTTTGATGCCGGCTTTAACGGTAGTGCGAATAAGGTCATCAGCGTTTATGCTGTAACAGCCTGCGATGTAAGCAATACTGTTCAATTGACCCTGGCCTCACAATTGCCCGGTACGGCTGCCGCCATCACGGCCAGTTCAACAGATGTTTGCGCCAGCATAGGAAACAATAGCATGATCACGTACAGCATACCCAAATTGGCTGGTGCGGCTTCTTATATCTGGACTGCACAGGCCGGCACTACCACCATCACACACCCAGCCGGACTAGGCATCAATGACACGATCATACAGGTACAATTCAGTAGCGGATTTACTACCAGCAATATCACGGTTCAGGCCATAAACGATTGTGGCAGCGGCAGTGTACGCAGCCTGACTGTAACCAGGAATAACCCGGCAACACCAGGCCCTATAACCGGACCAACCAATGCATGTCTTTATATGGGGCCATCCTCGGCTTTAGCCATTTATTTTGTCACGGCTTCACCGAATATCAGTTCTTACCAATGGAGCCTTCCGGTTGGCGTAACAGATGTAACAGGACTGGGAACGAATAGAATCAGCTTGCGTTACACAGCTGATTTCGCAGGTGGAAACATTTCTGTGATGGCCAGCAATGGTTGTGGTTCCAGTGGAATAAGGTCCCTGGTCATTTCTAAATTAGCACCAGCCACACCTAGTGTGATCGACGTGATCCAGGAATCAGATTGCCCGGCCCGGGTTTATACATATCACCTGTCGGGTATGCCCGCAAATGCGCAGGGAGTTTATTGGAGCGTTCCACCAGGAAGTATCATTTTATCAGGCCAGGGCACACCCAGGCTTAAGGTCAGGCATCCATCCACGGCCATTTTAGGAACAGTTTCTGTAGTTGCCATGAATGCATGCCGGAATAGTTCTACCAGGACGTTGAGCATCAAACTCCCTGCCTGCCCGCCTGAATTTGCAAAAAACAGTGCAGGTAATTATGTTAAAGAAAAAAATGAACCAATTAATAAGACAGATCAACTGAGTGTCCAAGTTTTTCCCAATCCTGCCAATCATATGGCCAAACTACATGTCAGCAGCTCCGATACCCGTACATTGGCCAGTATCCGTATTTTGGATATCCGCGGGAATGAATGGAAACGAATGAATGTTATGCCCGGAGAGGTACAGGCTTTTGGTGAAGGCCTGTTACCCGGTATGTATTTCATTGAAGTGCTACAGGGAACACAGAAAACCATACAAAAATTTGTGCGTATGTAAAGACTCCGTGTAAACCGGATTCAATGAGACATACATGATAGGTGCTTAAATAGAAAATGCCCCCTTTCCATGGGGGTTATTTTTTTATAACAATGATCGTTTACATTAAAAACGGATTTTTTCCGCCTTCGTTGGATTTCCCCACAGCCGGGCCGTTGTTGTGTCTTATGACCAACAACGAAGTAGAGCCATTTGAAGCTAATCATTTATAATGTATGTAACATCAATTTAAAATTATCAATATTATTTTCATAAAAACCCGCTGAAGAAAATTCATAATCAGCAGCACTCTTAACCAACCCTGCCCTTACCGGGTTTTCATGTATGTAATGTAATTTCTGATATGTAACAGCAGGCGTAAAGAGCTCTAAAACGTGTGGGTTTCTCTCCCATATTTGGTATATTCTGTCTTTTGCATTCACCCTGCATTTTTCCAGTAATTGTTGATCATGAACCTCGAGATAAAATTTCATTTGCTGGGCCGTAAATTTCATAAAGGATAATTGGAGAGACTTGTGTGTTTGTGGGCATATGGGCTGCCATATCAAATGGATGTGGTTGCTCATAACAACGTATGCATAAATCCTTGCCCGGGTGTTTTCAATCAAAAACCTAAGGCTTTCAATGATGATTTGTTTGGCCTGATCGTCTTGCAGAACTGGCAGCCATTCCAAATTAGTAGCGGTAAAGTAAGCTGGCCATTCTTCTAATCTTTCCATTTCTGAAAATTACACTGTTAATCCCCTTACGTTGTTGGTCAAAAGACGCAGCAACGGTGGAAAAATTACGGCAAAATAGGAGTGAATACCACAAAGGCGGAAACGACATCTGCAGGGAACGTTGTTGGTCATAAGACACAACAACGGTGGAAAAATTACGGCAAAATAGGAGTGAATACCACAAAGGCGGAAACGACATCTGCAGGGAACGTTGTTGGTCATAAGACACAACAACGGCGGAAAAACAACGGCTTCATAGAAGTGAACACCTACAACGGCGGAAAAGCCGTAGTGATGCGGCTTTGCCTTATTTTAAAAAAACAAATTTTTCGATTACATCAGAAGGAGTTTTTCGGATTACTTTATTCTTACAAAGAAGAAATTCCCACCTGTAAGGGTCATATGGAGGTTTGGGATATTGTTTTCCAGAAGTTTTTACTGATTTAAAAAGTCTCGGATTATTCATCCTTGAGTTCTTTGCAATGAGCTTATGAGCAGCAGAAAAGACAAAATAAATATTATCCCGCTTTAAATAACCATAAAAACTATTCGGCTTTCTTTCTAAGTTTGTTATTGCATAACTATACAAAGAGATTTCAAAATAATCTGTACTGTCGTTAGTAGATGATAAATTGACCCTTACATAATAAGCAGAAGAATCGAACTTTCCATCTTTCTTATCAGTGATGTAACTATAAAACCCTTTTATTGCTTCCATCAAAGCCGTACTTTTTACGGTGACATTACCTGTAAATTCATACTGATTTTGTGCATCACTTGTTATACAAAGAGCAATAAGTGAAACAAAAAATAATACCACTTTTCTAAAATTCAATTTTAGCATCTCTGTCAATAATTTTCTTGGAATCAAACTGTACAAATTTCCTTCCTGGAACATAGTATATGTATGTTTTTGTATACGGTTTATAATAATCGGGGTCATCAACTGCATCCCTGTCGCCGCCACCTTGGGGTGTGCCATCTGGCTTAAACCCTGAAGGCCCTGCATTAATACCCTCGTTGGGATGTGAGTGCATCGCAATTTTCAATTGTGCTGGTCTTCGCTCGTTATACCAATTAAATAACTCGATTCTATATCCATTGGTACTATGTGGCTGGCGGCCGATTAATATCATATTTTTACTACCGCCATCACTAAGAAAACCGTTTTCATTTCTCGTATTTTCTGAAATAAATTTAAATAATGCAACCCCTTCTTTTGTTGTAGACGTTGTTAACTTGGTGTATTTTGTATCTGTAGGATTTCCTTTAGCATCTTTTGTAAAAGCTAATTCATCGTCTTTGACTTCTGCTTTATCCAATACACCCTTGCTTACCTCAATAGATTTTTCTTTGTTGACTTCCCCATTATCATCAGTGGCATATAGCTTATCTGTCTTATCATCGGTTTTCTTTATTAACTCAATCTCTCCGTTCTTTTTCAATTTGTAATCATCAGTTGGAGCCATTCCATCAGGGTCTATAAAACGAAGTGGATTATTAAACGCATAATTGTAAGGTGACCATCTCCGCATCTTATCAGCAAGTGGGTCTATCACATGCCACCTGCCTATCTGATTATCATACATCCTTGCCCCATAGTCTAACCACTCTAATCCACTACCATCAGAGAACTCCTTCCTTTGTTCTTCTTTACCATTATACTTGTATTTGTTTTCTAATGAGCCTGCGGCTTTGCTTGAGATGCCGTTCATAACCAATCCAAACGGATAATAATGCATCTCCTCCAGCAATGGGCTTGATTGGTGCTCGATGAGGAGGTTATCAAAATAAACTTTCTGATATTGCATTTGGCCGCCGCTGTTGATCTGGGTTTCGTTGCTTAAAAATACAAAAAGAAAACCCTTTCGTTTCGTGTGCCACGAACCGAGGCGGGGGATTTCGTTTCGTGTGCCACGAACCGAGGCGGAGGTCATAAGACGCAACAACGCAGGAAACTAATTGTTATTTCTATCGATTATTAGAAATTTATCCCGTAATATTATAGTGTTATTCTTCTCTGACAGCGGTGTTTTTCACATCTGGACAGGAAGAAAACATTTACATTGTTTAGGTAAACAAGTTTTAGAAATATAGACTTACTGATAAATTCTCCTGATATGAAAGTGTACCACACTTCTAAGCAATACGGCATCATGGTATTGCTTGTTACTGCATTATTGTCTGCATGCTCCAGTAATAAAGGCGGTTCGGATATCGTGCCGCCTGAAGCGCCGGCAGGCCTCAGCGGCAACGCCATTTCAGCAACGGAGGCGGAACTTAGCTGGACCGACAATTCAACTACTGAGGAAGGTTTCAAGATTGAGCGTCAACAGGGTTCAGGTAATTTTACCGTAGTGGGTACCGTGAGCAGCAATATCACCAGTTTCAGGGATGTTAACCTGGTCACGAACCAAACTTATATATACCGCGTTGCTTCCTTCAATGATGCAGGCCAGTCGCAGGGGTATTCAAACACGGTTACCATAACCCCCAATAACCTGCCGGTCATAGCCACAAAAACAGCCACAGAAGTATCTTTTCATTATGTATTATCCGGCGGAAGCATTTATAGCGATGGCGGAAGCCCCGTGATTGCCCGTGGCGTTTGCTGGAACCAAAGCGGAAACCCAACCATTGCGCTGCCAACCAAAACCATTGACAGCAGCGGTACAGGCAGCTACACCAGCTTTGTGTCAAACCTGACAGAAGGCGCCAGTTATTATATACGCGCTTATGCCACAAATGCCAATGGTACCTCGTATGGCCAGCAAGTGCAGGTTACGGCTGATGTGATTGACACTGTCGTAATTCGTGGAAAAGTATGGATGAAGTATAACCTGAATGTAACCAGGTACAGAAACGGGGACCGTATACCGGTGGCAGACGAATTCCCCAATTGGAATCAAGCCAGCTTTACAACAGGTGTTCAATCCGTAAATCCAGGAGTATACAATATTGATCCGAAATTATATGGAAGGCTGTATAACCTATATGCCGCAAGAGATCCAAGGGGTATAGCGCCTGCCGGCTGGCGCGTCGCCAAAAAAAGCGATTTCGCTAATCTTGATTCTGCTATTGCTTCGATTCCAAATAATGCCGGTTCCTTAAAAATGACTGGTACGGTACATTGGATCGCTCCTAACAGTGCCGCGACAAATTCAACCGGATTTAGTGCAGTTGCGGCAGGAATAAGGCGTATGGATGGCTTTTTTGTATCAGATCATAAAAACACAGATTATTGGATAACTGACCTACTTCCTTATCCGAACTTTGGAAGTACCTATTTTTTATATCATAACAGTTCGAGATTAGAAAAAGCCGACCGGGAGGCAAATCATCTCTTATCCATCCGTTGCGTAAAAGAATAATTGGGGCTGCCTTAAGGGCATAGAGATGGATTTATCCCTTCAGGAAAGGATTATACTTTTTCTCTTCCCCGATGGTCGTGGCAGGGCCGTGGCCGCTGTACACAACACAATCATCCGGCAGGCTAAACAACTGCTCCAGCACGCTGCGGATCAAAGTATCGAAATCGCCGCCGGGTAAATCGGTGCGCCCTATGCTGCGCTGAAACAGCACATCCCCGCTAACCACAAAATTCTGTTGCTCGCAATAAAAACTCAGGCTCCCGGGGCTATGCCCAGGTGTGAACAAGGCCAGCAAAACATCATCGCCAAGATAAATTTTTTGCCCCTCCCTGATGTACTCAATATCGCCCGCATAATTATCAAAAGGGAGGTTGTACATCAGTCCGCTGGTAGGCGCGTAATCAAGCACCGTTTTCTCCTTTTCGTGAATCTTCAGGGTCAGTCCAAAGCTTTCCGCGATAAACTTATTGCCAAAAACATGGTCTAAATGGCAATGGGTGTTTAATAAATGAACCGGCTTTAACTTCCTTGACCGAACAAATCCGGCCATTTCTTCCTTTTCTTCGTTGAAATAACAACCGGGGTCAATAAACAGGCATTCGTTAAACTCATTATAAAGTATATAGCTGTTTTCCCGGATTGGGCTACATTCGAAGCATTGTACGTTCAGCATCAGGCAGTTAAATAGTTTTTAAGGATTAGCGTTAAACCAGTAATTTAGTACTCAATATCAATACGTTCCGTATGGCAAAGTTCGGCAGAATTTTATTTCTAATAGCCCTTTCGATTTTCAGTAATATCAACAGCCAGGCACAGGTCAATGCCGTAACCTTTGGAAAAAACCGTTTGCAATTCAAAAAATTCAAATGGCAATATTATCAGAGTAAAAATTTTAATGTCTATTTCTACGATAACGGGCAGGAATTAGCCAAATACATTGTACAAATCGCCGAAAAGGAATTGCCGCAGATCGAAGCGGCCGCGGAATATAGTTTGCAACGCCGGGCCAATATCATCCTGTACAACCATTATACGGATAAACAAATGACCAATATTGGGCTCGACACGGATATCCTGAATACCGAAGGCACCACTACATTGGTCAATAATAAAATGGTTGTGTATTACAACAGCAACCACTACGACCTCAGGCGACAGGTCAGGCAGGGCATTGCCGATATCATTACAAAGAATGTATTATTCGGGGACGATATCGGGGAAGTTGCCGGCAACCAAACCCTGCTCGACCTTCCCAAATGGCTGACGGATGGCTATGTGGCTTACCTCGGTGAAAACTGGAGTACAGACCTGGACGATGACCTGAAAAGTGAAATCCTGAGTGGCAACTACACCAAATTTTCTTCGTTGGCATTTCACCGTCCTCTGCTGGCCGGACACGCTTTCTGGTATTTCATTGAAGAAAAATACAAGAAAGAAAATGTCACGTATTTCCTCTACCTGGCGCGTGTGTACAAAAACCTGAACAAAGCCAGCCAACAAATCACCAAAAAGAAATTCAAGGATTTGCTGGCGGAATTCATGGAATATAATGATGAAAAATATTACCAGGATATCGCCCGCCGCAAGCCCTATCCAAAAGGGAATTTTATTGATGGTTTCGATATCAGCAAACGGTTGAACTACTATCGCTTTAGCGTTAACCCAAATAAAAAGAACAATGCTTATGTGGTCACGCAATACAAAAACGGTATTGTGCGGGTTATTTTGAATGATGATTTTGAAAACAAAACCCTGCTGAAATATGGCATCCGCACGCTGGAAAGCAATATCCATCCGCATTACCCCATGATGGCCTGGGACCCAAAGGGGACGCGCGTCGCGGTGCTCTATGCCAAAGAAGGAAAATTAAAATTATTCATCTACGACCTGGTCACGCGGTTCAAACAATACAATTTCGACCTGACAAAAACATTCGACCAGGTGCAGGATATGAAATATAAACTGGATAGCCGGACCCTGCTTTTTTCGGCAGTACGCAACGGCCAGTCTGATTTGTACAGCTTCAACATCGAAAACGAAAAAATACAGCAGATCACCAATGATGTGTATGATGATCTTGACGCGTCATTTGTATCGTTCCCCAATAAAACAGGCATCCTGTACGCCAGCAACAGGCCGAGCGCGGATGCAAAAACTGGCGATACCGTTTTACCCAGCAACAACAGGTTCAATGTATTCCTGATTTCTGATTTTGGCGATAAGCCCGAACTCAACCAGATCAGTCAGCTCACCAACCTGAAATATGGCAACGCGCGTTACCCTACACAATACAATGTCAACCACTTTACATTTGTGAGCGACGACAATGGCATTGGCAACCGCTACGCCGGATTTTTTACCACGGAAAAAACGGGGCTTGATACCCTGGTGTTGATTGGTGACGATATCCTGCGCAACCCCTCCGCTGCTGAAGTTGACAGCACACTCAGGGTGTACCAGAAAACCGATGTGGATTCCGTGGCGATTGTATCCGTATCACAGGATTCGGCATATAGTTTCCCGCTCACCAATTACCCCAGCAGCCTGCTCGAATCAAAAATCGCCGGCGAAAATAACCAGGTCAGTGAAGTGACAAGGCAGAGCGACCAGAAGATGCTGTATAAATTAAAAATAGATGAGAACACGCTCCGCCGGAGGAATGTAACCACACAGCCCACCGAATACCAAAAGAAAAGGATGCGGGAGAGCGCGCTGACCGAAGTGAAAGCGGCTGGCACTGTGCCCAAGATAAAAAAGCCTGAACAGGAAGATTTTTTCCAGACGGAATTCGGTAATGAAGTGCCTGACAGTGCCGCGAGTGCCGAAGTACTGCAATTGTACAATGAACCGATACTAAAATCCGCGAAATTATACCGGTACAAACCGCTGAAGTTCTCAGCCGATTATGGTTCGGTAGGTTTCAATAGCACGGTATTGATTAACCGCTATCAACCCTATGCAGGTGGCGCAGGCCCGATCATGCTCAACAGCGGCACCGTGTTAAACGGGTTGATGCGCCTCGGCACGTCTGACCTGATGGAAGACATCCGCATCAATGGCGCGTTTAAAATTGGAAGCAACCTGAAAGACAATGAATGGCTGCTTAATTTTCAAAACCTGAAACGCAGGTTTGACTGGGGCCTTACATATTACAGGAATTCGATTGGCCTTGATATAGGTGTGAGTGATGGCAGTGGAAATTTACTGGCGGTATATCCCGGCAAAACCATCACCAATCTTTACCAGGGAAACATCTCGTATCCTTTTGATGAAGCGAGGAGCTTGCGCCTGTCAACAGGTATCCGTTCCGATAACCTGATAGTATCCGCCGTTGACCCGCTCAGTGGCATCCTGGAAAATACGAGAACATTATTCTCCACCAGCAAACTGGAATTCATTTACGATAACAGCCTCAACCCTGCCATGAATATTTGGAATGGTTTGCGGTATAAAGCATTTATTGATTGGAACCGCCAGGTTGGTAAAAATCAATTCGGGCTTGGTCCAAACACTTTCAATTTTGGTTTTGATGCCCGGTATTATTATCCCATTTACCGGAACTTCATATGGGCAGGCCGGGCGGCAGGTGATTTCAGTTGGGGCAACCAGAAATTTATTTATTACCTCGGTGGCGTGGATGGATGGCTGATGTTTGGCAATAATGTGAAACCGGGCACAAACAATGAACGTTATTTTATTACGAACAACACGCCGGCTCCTGACCAGAATTATGCATTTCAAAGCCTTGCCGTAAACATGCGCGGATATATCCAAAATATCGCCAACGGAAACAATGCGTTGGTCATCAACAGTGAATTCCGCTTACCGGTGTTTACCACTTTCTTAGACAGGACCATCAACAACGCGTTCCTCCGCAACTTCCAGGTAACACAGTTTGTGGATCTTGGAACCGCATGGAATGGAACCTATGCCGGTATTACGAGGCCGAGCCAGACATTCATCCAGGAAAACCCGAACGGCAATGTATTGGTGCGTAAAAAAGCCGGTGGCGTAGGCCCCTTCGCAGGGGGGTACGGTTTTGGCGCGAGGAGTACCCTGCTTGGGTATTTTTTGAAGTTTGACGCAGCCTGGCCCATGAACGGGTTCTTTAAAGGTAAACCGGTGCTGTACCTTGCCTTAGGACTCGATTTCTGATTGGCGCCCATGCCACATCCACCTCGAAAGCAGGTACATCAGGTAATAGAACACGGCAAACAAGCCGGTGATGCCCCATGTATAGGCATGGTCAACCGGGTTCCATACATACCGCAAAATGGAATTGCATAGGGCAACCGGGTCGTGCAAAATATCCCAGCTATTCCACCTGTCGAAACGCCCCAGGTACACGCCAAAGGCTGACAGCGCCATAATGAAAGGCATGAGGATGGCGAGTTTACCCGCGCTGACAAATGATTGAAACCAGCGCTCCACATGGTACAAGGATGCGAAAGCCAGCATCAGGCCCAGCAGGGCCGCGGTGAAGAGCAGCATCGCGTCGTACCATATGGGCGCGCCGGCTGTGTCCTGCAAATGGATCAGGTCGGTAACAAGGTAAAGGGCATTCGGAAAAAAAACGAGCCAGGTAAAAAACAATATCCACGAAGAAATCCTTTGCGGTGAAGTAGCCCGGTATTCAAGGAAACCACTTAACGCGTAAGGTATCCATGCCAGGAAAATATTCCAAACAAGGAAAAGATGTATGATACTACCGGTAACGTATATGCGAACTCCAATCAGGATCAGGATAAAAATTGCCATAAGTATCAGTAAATGCCGGAATCGAAAAGATTGTACCATGGTTATTTAATTGAGAAAAAATGAATCAGGTAAGGTAAAAAAATGATAAGGCCGGTGATGCCCGCAAAAATAGCGGCGACCAGTACGGCACCGGCAGCGAGGTCTTTCACTTTGCCAATGATGGGATGATGGCCGGGCGACACGATATTGCTAAGCAATTCGATGGCGGTATTGATTAATTCGGCGAACCATACAAACGCGATGCAAGCCAGCAGCATAAACCATTGTTGCCCGCTGATCGCGAAATACCATCCCAGAAAAACAGCCAAACCGGCCGCCAGGCCATGTACCCGCATATTGGTTTCAGATAAAAAGCAAATACGCAAGCCATTCAGCGCGTAATAAAATGAACGGAAAAAAGTTTTCATACCCTTGGAATTTGATAGGTTGATTGATTGATTTCTGCCCGCAAACCTGCGGTACTCTCCCCCACCAGCATGAACCAGTCCCAACCGGAAATGGGTACAGATTCCCTTCCCCTTCTCCATGCCTGCTTGAACAAATGCCAGTGCCCGGGCATTGTCAACAGGCAAAACCCTACGGTTGCCAGCACGGGAAATGACCTGTGCCCGTTGCCCAGCATAAAAAACTGCAGGCAGCCCTCACCCACATCGGTGGTATCGTAACCAAGCAGGATATGCTTCATATCATGCCGTGCGTAATAAGGCAATAAGTCCAGGTCGCGTTCTTCGAGGAAATCGTGTAAGTCCTTGCCCAACGTGCCAACAGGCATACGGTCGAGTTCATCCATCAGGTAGGGGAATTTCTCTTCCTTCCTGATCAGTTTCAGGATGGGTAGGGCCAGGCTATGGGTAAGAAAAACGAGTACCGCTGATCTCAGGCGGATTAAGGGTGATGTGTAAGTTGCCATAATTTTTATAATTAAAAGTGCTTTGTTTTTCAAAGTAATGATACAAAAAAAATTATTTTGTGGCGCGGATCATTTTCTCAAGGGCATCAATATGTTCCCTGAATAATTTATCCCCAGATTTGGTGAGTGAATAGGTTGTGTTGGTTTTCCTGCCGATAAAGCCCTTATGCACTTTGAGTACCTTATTATCTTCCAATGATTTCAGGTGGCTGGCGAGGTTCCCGTCTGTTGTATCGAGTAATTCCTTCAAATCGTTAAAACTCATTTCCCTGTTCACCATCAGCGCGCTCATGATGCCCAACCGGATGCGGTTGTCGAACAGTTTATTCAGGTTGCTGATGGGATTCATGATGATATGCGGGTGATTTTCCTATGCTGATTGCCTTTCGTATTTCCACCACATGTACAGGCCGTACACGATATGCATGACGCCAAACCCTAAAGTCCAGAACAAGAGCCCCAGGCCGGCGTACCTCAGGTTTATCAAACCCAGGGCCAGTTGCACGAGCGCCAGGTAGCGGATTTCCGGAAGCGTGTACCTGCTGGCATTGAGTAACCCGAGCCCGTAAAAAATCAGGCAGCCGGGTGCCACCAGGGCAGGCGTTCCATACTCCACCAACTGCACCAGGAAAACGGCACCCACCAGCATGGGGATACTCACGTTGATCATCAGTCGCCTGGCACTGCTCCCCCAAATGGGTATCCCCTCCTTCCTGCTTTTCAACCAGGTGAAAAAGAAAGCGCTGATAAAAGCCGCGATGAACGTGCCCATGGCGATCCAGAAAAGCCGGTCGTTCAGCAAAATGCTGAAAGGCCCTTCCACATCATACAGTTCATCGGGCCTGATACGCGGGTCCCTGTCGCCATGAATATATCCATAGGCCAGCCATGCCCCTGCGAGGGCGCAGATGCCGGCACTAACCCCACTCAATCCGCTCAGGCTGATAAAACGGCTGCTGCGTTCCATCATATCGCGGATACTGTTGATGGCCTCGACAGGTTTTTGTTGCTCTTCCATAAAAGCGCTTTGTAATACAAAGTAAATACCGAATCTCGTATAAACCAAATATAGACTAAAAAAAATGTACGGCGGCCATGTTAAAATTTGGAGAATCCCTGCATATCTGTACTTTTAAGCGCCGGGACGGCCCGGTACCGGTCATTTTAATTAGGTCAGATGCTGTTTAACTCGATCGTTTTCCTGGTTTTCTTCTCCATCTTCTTTTTCCTGTTCTATTATATGAACGGGACCTGGCGAAAATGGCTGCTCCTGCTGGCAAGCTGCATCTTTTATATGTGGTTTATCCCGGTGTATGTGCTGATCCTCTTCCTAACCATTGGCATAGACTATTTCGCGGCCATTAAAATCGAAGACGACAAAACGGATAAAGCCAAACGTTTTCATTTATGGTTTGGCATCATCAATACCTGTCTTGTTTTATTCATATTCAAGTACCACAATTTTTTCATCGACAATTTCAATGCCCTTGGCCTCACGCACATTGAAAACTGGGATATCATACTCCCTATCGGCTTATCCTTTCACACTTTCCAAAGCCTGAGTTATGTGGTGGAAGTCTACCGGGGTAATATTAAGGCCGAGAGGAGCCTGCTGACTTACAGCAATTTTGTGATGATGTTCCCCCAACTGGTTGCCGGCCCCATTGAAAGGGCCAATAATATGTTGCCACAGTTACGCACCTGCGACCATACCATTAGTTACCGGGATTTCTCCATCGGCTTCCACCGCTTCTTCTGGGGTTTATTCAAGAAAGTGGTTGTGGCCGATACGGCCAGTGTGTTTGTGGATGCCACCTATAATAACTATATGCTTCACCCCGGCTCGATGCTGCTGGTGGGAACGGCTTTATTTGCGGTACAGATTTATTGCGACTTTTCGGGTTATTCCGATATGGCCATCGGTATTGCCCGTATGCTCGGATTCCGGTTCCGGGAGAATTTTGCCATACCGTATTTCTCCAAAGACATCACCGAATTCTGGCGCCGCTGGCATATATCCCTCTCAAGCTGGCTGCGCGATTACCTCTATATTTCGTTTGGGGGTAACCGTTATGGGCAATGGAAAACATACAGGAACCTTATGTTAACCATGCTCCTGGGTGGCTTGTGGCATGGCGCTTCCTGGAATTTTGTGATCTGGGGCGGTATCAACGGTTTATACCTCTCCATCGAAAAAATGACCAACCTGCCCGCCTGGAAACCGAAGTTCCTGATCAGCAAACTGATGCGGGTAGCCTATGTTTTCATCCTGATCTGCCTGACCTGGGTTTTTTTCCGTGCCGTAACTTTTGAACAAGCTACCGGAATCATTGGAAAGATATTCACCGGTTTTAACGCGTCCGGGTTTCAGTTCCTGGACGTAAATGTATTTTCATCCATTGTCATTGGCATCGTTACCCTGCTTGCCTTTGAATATGTTGTTTTCAGGAATCTCACATTCGACCAGTTATTTGACAGTAAAAAAGGACAATGGAAACTGATGGCGATGACCATTTTCTTTTTCATGATGATGCTGTTCTTTGGCAATTCCACCGGTAACCAATTCATCTATTTCCAATTCTGACGATGAAAAAGATTTTACGCACATTACTAATACTTATCCTGGTCATCCTGGCTATTGACAGGGGTTTTGTGTACCTTTTTCATTCAGCCATTTTTTCAAAAACCCTGAGTGGTGAAAGCGGTGGTTCCGTAAATTACCTGCTCCAACGCAAAAAAGACGCGGGACTGATCATCATGGGTTCATCCCGCGCCAAACACCATATTGACCCGGTAAGGTTATATGCCAATGCAGAAAAAATAAAATACAACGCGGGCATCAACGGTACGGGTGGATTGATATATAACTCCCGGCTCCTGCACCTGCTCCTCGAAAAAAATATTAAACCCTCCACACTCATCCTTCAATTAGACGCACACCCGTATTTTACGGCAGATGATGACCGGGGCCTGACAGAACTCGCGCAGCTATACCCATTTATATCTGAAAGCCGGTCGCTGCGCAGTTTTGTGAAAAATGAAGCGGGCCTGGCCGAACAAATCAAACTGTTTTTTCACAGTTACCGGTTCAATGGAAAATTGCTGAACATCCTGTACAATTACCGGAAAAGGCATTCGGTTGGGGATGAAAATGGTTTTATCCCTTTGGAAGGGATCCTGAAAGACAGCCTGGTACAACCATTGTCCATGGCTTCACCTATGCCCGCATTCCCGGAAAATAAAATAGCGGCCTTGCAGGATGTGCTCACTGTATGCGCGAAGGAAAACATTCAATTAATCATTGTATTTCCGCCATCCTATCATAATGTAATACATCATCCAGGCGGGACCAGTGCATTGATTAACATCATCCGGAAAACCGGGCGCGCGCGGATCATAGATTTTTCGGATATCGAATCGATACCTGAATTGAACCAAAGTAAATACTGGCGTGATGCCACCCACCTGAATGCGGACGGTGCCGGCCTGTTCAGCGATTCTTTAAATGCAAGGCTGGCGGGTTTATAACTCGTTCAGGACCGACAGGATGGTTTCGCATGAGCGGCGGATCATATCGTCTGGTATTTGCAAGGGGGGCGCTATGCGCAACGCATGCGGCGCGAATAAAAACCAATCGGTAAATACGCCCCGTTCAATCAACTTGTCAATAATTTTTTTATTTGTGTCAAACGAATCAAAATGAACTGCCATCATCAGCCCGGCGCTATGTACTTCCCTGATTAAGGGGTGACTCAGCAAGGACCTGAACAATGATGCTTTCTCATGCACGGCAGGCACAACAGATTCCCTGAGCAAAGCTTCGAATCCGGCGAGGCCGGCGGCGCAACTAACCGGATGGCCGCCAAATGTGTTGATGTGGCCGAGCACCGGGTTGTGCGTAAGGGTATCCATGATTTTTTTGTCAGACACAAATGCGCCCAATGGCATTCCCGCGCCCAGCGCTTTTCCCAGGAGCAAAATATCCGGCACCACATCATATTGTTCAAATGCCCATAAAGTGCCGCAACGGCCGAAACCGCATTGTATTTCGTCAAGCACCAGCAAGGCACCGGTTTCAGAACAGCGTTTACGCAAGGCCGTTAGCCAACCGTTGGCCGGTGGGTTTACACCCGCTTCTGCCTGCACGGTTTCCGCGACCACGCATGCCGTTTGATCGGTAATCAGGGCAAGGTCCTCAAAACTGTTATACCGCAATTGCAGGATATCGGGCAACAAAGGGCGAAAAGCCTGTTGCCAGTACTCGCTGCCCATAATGCTCAAAGCGCCCTGCGTACTGCCATGGTAAGAATCGCGGAACGATACGATCTGCGTACGGCCCGTGTACCTCTTGGCCAGTTTCATGGCCCCCTCTGTCGCTTCGGAGCCGCTGGCTGTGTAAAAAACGGAGTTTAATGAAACCGGCAAACGGTCGGTCAAGGCTTTTGCATATGCCACTTGCGGGTTTTCCACCAACTCGCCATAGACCATGATATGCAGGTATTGGTCAATTTGTTTCCGTATCGCGTTGAGCACAGCCGGGTGCCTGTGCCCCATATTGCAAACGCTGATGCCGGCAATCAGGTCGATATATTCTTTCCCTTCCGCGTCCCACATCAGGCTGCCCTCCGCGCGGGTGATATTGAGCGCCAGGGGCGCTTCAGAAGTTTGCCCTACATGCCGCAAAAACAATTCCCTGTTCGTCATATCCTCTGTGAAGTTGTATTTTCACGCAAAATTAGTTGAGCCGGGCCATTGGGCCACAAATTCATTTCACCTGTCAATATCCATTCATTATGGCATTACTATTACCTGTTCATGGCGTTATGCCGGTTTTCGGACAAAACTGTTTCCTCGCGCCCAATGCAACCGTGGTGGGCGATGTGGCCATGGGCGATGAATGCAGTATTTGGTTTAACGCGGTGGTGCGGGGCGATGTCAACAGCATCCGCATAGGCAACCGGGTAAATATCCAGGATGGGGCCGTTTTGCACTGCACTTTTCAAAAAACTACCGTACAAATTGGAAATAATGTGAGCATCGGACACAATGCAATCGTACATGGTTGCGTTATAGAGGATAACGTATTGGTTGGGATGGGGGCCATAGTCATGGACAATGCCCGTATCGGCACCAACAGCATCATTGCCGCCGGGGCGGTGGTTCTGGAAAATACGGTGGTGGAACCTGGGAGCATTTATGCGGGCGTACCGGCTAAAAAGGTGAAAAATATCAGCCAGGAGCTGATCAGTGGGGAAATCAACCGTATTGCAGCTAACTACCTGACGTACAGCAGTTGGTTTACGGAAAACCGGAAATAGGGAGCGGATCGGCATGTATGTCAAACAATTCGTACTTTTAACACATGAAAAAGATCATCATAGCCGCCGTTAGCCTCGTTGTCATCAGCAGTTGCAACTCCTCTTCAGGATTATTCCGGAAGAAGGAAAAACTGGGTTGCAAAACCAATGGACGAAATATAGGTGCGGAACGCATTGCGGCGGGAGATGAAAAAGCCATCAAAGCGGCTAACAAAGCCAAGTTTAAAGGTGGCAAAAAATTCAGGTAAAGAATATCGTTTTTCGCTTACCATAAAACCACAACCCTATGTACTACCAATTGAAAACGACCACCGGCGCTACGGAAGCCGTGATTGATGACAACTGCGGCATCTCAAAATTCTACGCCATCGCGAATACCCTCGCCGATCAGTTAAAAGTGATCTTCCTGAACCAGGTGGATGACAGCGACACCCTGGAATGGGATTTCAAATACAAAGACCAATACTTAACCCTCCACTACAATATCTTCAACGGGGTGAGCATCCTCCCTCAAAAAACCAGCAACGCGTCAAAGCAAAACAAGACGGTGATGGAGCTTGCCAGGTTCCTGCAGAAGAGGGCTTTCTGATACTAACGATAAAGCCTATACGAAATGCCGGCTCAGTATGACACCTGGCCCAGGCTGTCTAATATATTCAGGTAACTGATATACCTTTCTTCAGATATATCGCCCGAAGCAACGGATGCCTTTACCGCGCATCCGGGTTCATTGATGTGTACACAGTTATTGAACTGGCATTCCTGCAACTTGTCGCGCATTTCCGGGAAATAATGCGACAGTTCATATTTGTCGATATCCACAAGGCCCATTTCGCGGATGCCGGGGGTGTCGATGATATGCCCGCCGCCGGGCAGGTCGTACATTTCAGCGAAGGTGGTGGTATGCAAGCCTTTCCCGCTCCAGCCGCTCACATCCTGTGTGCGCAGCGCGAGTTCGGGGAAGAGATGGTTGATAAACGATGATTTCCCCACGCCGGAATGGCCGCTGAGCAAGCTTAGTTTATTGGCCAGCAGCCCGGCCAGTTCAGACACCCCCTCTCCCGTTTTCAAACTCATCGCCATAATCCTGTACCCAACAGGTTCATAAATTTCCCTGATCCGGTTCAACTGTTCATGGTCCTTTGCCTTATACAAATCCAGTTTATTGAATACAATAACCGCCGGGATGTGGTAGGCTTCACAGGTAACCAGGAAGCGGTCTATAAAACCCAATGATGTGCGCGGTTCCCGCAGCGTAGCGAATAAAAGCGACTGATCGAGGTTGGCAGCTACTATATGGTGTTGATTTTTGCGGTGGGGAGATACGCGGTTGATGTAATTTTTTCGTGTATGGATCTCCGTTATAACGGCCTGTTCTGCCTGATCTTCCATTTCCAGCTCCACCCAATCGCCAACGGCCACAGGATTGGTAGATGTGATATCGTCAAGTTTCAACCGGCCCTTGATGCGCGCCATGCGCATATGCCCCTCTTCATCCCTGACCTGGTACCAGCTTCCGGTTGATTTATACACCAATGCCTTCATGGTTGCAAGATAGGAAATAGCTTGTTCTGATTTAATTGGGCAAGGATGGCCGACGATACAGCCAATCAGGGGAACTTGCGGAACAGTGTAAAACGAAGTATCCATTCGAACAGTAAGCTGAAAAGGGCGATCAGTGCGAATGGCAGGAACCTTTCTTTGTAGCGGACCGTTTGCCTGATTTCCACTTTCGATTTTTCCATCTGGTCAATCGAAGCGTAGATCTGGTCAAGCGCCCGGTTATCACGCGCCCGGAAATATTGTCCGCCGGTTTCCGTGGCAATTTCAGTCAGCAGTTTTTCATCAATACTCACTTTTTCCTGTTGGACCACAATACCAAAAGGGGTTTGAACCGGTTGACGGGCATAGCCCTCAGATCCCACACCAATGGTATACACCCTTACGCCATATGTTTTCGCGATTTCCTTGGCGGTCTTCGGATCAATCAGCCCACCATTATTCTCTCCATCAGTCAGCAATAACAACACTTTTGATGCTGACTGGCTGTTGCGGAGCCTGTCGACACCCGTAGCTAAACCAGACCCAATGGCGGTGCCGTCTTCCAGCAAACCGTTCCGGATATTCCGGATGGCGTTGATCACCATGGCATGATCGGTGGTTAACGGGCATTGGGTAAAACTCTCCCCCGAAAAAATAACCACACCAATCCTGTCGGTACTCCTCTTCTGTACAAATTCGATGGCCACTTTTTTGGAAGCCTCCATCCTGTTGGGTGTGAAGTCCTGCGCGGTCATACTGCCACTCACATCGAGGCAAAGCATGATATCGATCCCCTCTCCTTCCGCGTCCTGCGTTACATTTTTTTCCTGTGGCCGTGCCATGGCGAGGATGATGCCCGAGATGGCCAACAAACGCAACACAAAAGGGATAAAACCAAATGCTGATTTCCAGTTCTTCCAGGTGCCGGAAGGAATGGCCGACAATACTATGGAGGCCTGTCTTGTACGTTTTCGCTTCCACTCCAAATATATCATCAAAGGCAAAACAAGGAAGAGTGCCAACACCCATGGATACGCGAAACTGATATCAGAAAAGTATTTAAACAACATGGCTACCTCCCTGTTTCAAACGTGATTCCACGGCAAGGATGGAAAGCCTGATGGAGTCAACCGATCCAGGCCATTCGGAAACCGGCGGCTGAAATTTCGCGAACTTAACGGCATCGCATAAACGAAGCGTTGCAGCCAGGGATGTCCGTTCATCCTGATCAGGGATTTGTGGCGATAAGCGGATCAGCAGGTCGCCTGTGGTATCGTTGAAATAATTTTTCCCGCTGCGGCCCGTCATGTACGTGCGGAGAATGTCATATAATTTTTGATAATTCTCAGGGGTGGGAGTTGAGCCAGATAAGGCGTCGAGGCCCTTCATGGCAGTATCGAGGGCATCGGCGCGGAGGATGGGATCATTTTTCGTTTGTCCTTTACCGTTACGACACCTCCTGTACATCAACCATGCCAGCAAAGCGAGGAGCAATACGCCACCCGCTATATACCAGTAAGTATAATCCACCACTTCCACCTCCATGAGTGGCTTAATGTCGCGCAAGCCTTGTGTGCTGTCTGCCGGAGCATAACTTACAAAAATGGGTATCGAATCAGATACCAGTGTTTTCGTTTGTCCGTTCCATTGCACCAGCGCGCTTACCGGGGGCAACCACCAGCGTCCCGAATCAAAACTGGTGACTGTTGCCCGCTGGCTGTACCTTTTTGAGGCTTGCCCAAGCCCGGAATCAATCATTGGCTTTGACACATACTCCATGTGCGCGATGCTGTCGGGCATGGATATGCTGATCAGCGTCATGGACTCGGGCATGCTGACGTTCACCTCCCAGCGAACCTGTTCACCGATTAAGATATTATTCCTGTCAACCTCCACCTTGCATTGCTGCGCAGCCAGTGGATTCACCGTAACCAATGCAGCTACGAATAAACAGATCGCCGGTAAAAATTGATTTGATATGGTAAGCCGCGATAAAATCATGAACGTTTCAGGAAGAATTTCTGCAACACTTTCACATAATCTTCGTCTGTGCGCACATGGAGCAAATCTGCCCCGGAGCGTACAAAGGATTGCTGGCACTGTTCCGTATGGTTAAAAAAAGATTCCTGGTACAGTTGCCGTACCAATGGGTCGCTCGTATCTACCAGCATTTGCCGGCCTGTTTCCGGGTCTTCCAGTTCCATTAAACCAGCATCGGGCAAGCGCTGATCCATGGGGTCATACACTTTAATGCCGATCACATCATGCTTCCGGCCAATCACTTTGAGGTCGTTCCCAAAAGCGGGATCAATGAAATCGCTCAGTATAAACGCGATGCTGCGTTGGTGCGCCGTATTATTAAAAAACCTGATGGCGGAGCCAAGGCTAGTACCAGCGGTTGTTGGTTCTACGGTGAGGAGTTCGCGCACTATGTATAATGCATGCTGTCGCCCTTTGCGCGGCGCGATAAACTTCTCCACTTTATTGCTGAAAAAAAGGATGCCCACTTTATCGTTGTTGCTGATGGCGCTGAAACAAAGCACCGCGGCAATTTCCGTCAGGATATCCTTTTTCCGGCTGCCTGTACTGCCAAACAAATTGCTCGTGCTGGTATCCACCATGATCATCGTGGTGAGTTCCCTTTCTTCTTCAAACAATTTGGTGAAAGGGTGCGAAAACCTCGCACTCACATTCCAGTCAATAAACCTCGGGTCATCGCCGGCGCTGTATTCCCTCACTTCGCGGAAGCTCATGCCCTTTCCCTTAAACGCGGAATGGTATTCACCGGTGAATAAATGCGTGGTGATCTTTTTGCTTTTGATTTCCAGTTCACGTACTTTTTTCAATAAATCAGCCACAGCCTGCTCATCCGGAACTTTGGATCCAGGTAAATGGCTGATTTTTTTCTTTTTGAAAAAAGAGAATGGCATCTGCGGCAATGAAAAATTTATGGAACGTTAACGGCTGATAAAATATCGGATATCACCTGGTCAACGGATATGCTTTCCGCTTCGGCCTCATAGGTCAGGCCAATCCTGTGCCGCAACACATCCGAACAAATAGCCCGCACATCTTCCGGCACTACATAAGCCCTTTTCTGCAGGAATGCATACGCTTTTGATGCCAGCACGAGGTTGATGCTCGCCCTTGGCGACCCACCAAAACTGATAAAGGGTTTCAATTTGGCCAGGGCATATTTTTCCGGGAAGCGTGTAGCGAATACAATATCGAGGATATAGTTTTCTACTTTTTCATCTACATAAACCTGCCGCACCAAATCCCGAGCCTGCAAAATTTCGTGTGTCGATGCCACGGGCTTTACAGCCTGCAAAGTCAACCCGCCGGTGTTTTGCCGGATGATTTGTTGTTCCTCCGCTTTGCTGGGGTAACCCACTACCAGTTTGAGCATGAAGCGGTCAACCTGGGCTTCGGGCAAAGGATATGTACCTTCCTGTTCAATGGGGTTTTGCGTGGCCAGTACGAGGAAGGGTTCGGGAAGCGCGTAACTGGTGTCGCCGATCGTAACCTGGCGCTCCTGCATCGCTTCGAGCAATGCGCTCTGCACTTTTGCCGGTGCGCGGTTGATTTCATCCGCCAAAATAAAATTGGCGAATACCGGGCCCTTACGTACGTAAAATTCATTCTTCGACTGGTTGTAAATCATCGTACCAATCACGTCCGCCGGAAGCAGGTCGGGGGTGAACTGTATCCGGCTGAACTGTGCGTGCACCGCCTGCGCCAGCGATTTGATCGATAAGGTTTTTGCGAGCCCCGGCACACCTTCGAGCAGCACATGCCCGTTGCTTAACAACCCGATCAGGAGCCGCTCCACCATGCCATGCTGGCCAACAATAACTTTCGAGAGTTCCTGGTTGATGCGGGAAATGAAAACCGATGAGTCATTTATTTTTTCATTCAGGAGCCGGATATCATCCGCGGATTGCATCATAATTGACATTTAATTTCGTTTATGCCTGGTCGTTATGTAAACAAAAACCGTTCCAAGAGGCATCCCCGCAAAATACGAACATTGTCAGAAAAGGCCGGGACGCGCTTATTTGAGCGGTCATATAAATTGTTAATATCGGGTTAAACTACTGCAGGTACTTGCCTACTATCGGCATGCGCCTGCCCACACCAAAGGCTTTTGGCGATACCCGGATGATCGGGCAAAACTGGTTTCGCTTGTATTCATTCATGTTCACCAACCGCAGCACCCTGTCTACCAGCGCCGCGTCGAAACCCATGGCCTTAATCTCTTCAGGGCCCCTTAATTGTTCGATGTACTGGTATAGCACTTTATCGAGTACCTGGTAATCAGGCAGGCTGTCGCTGTCTTTTTGATTGGGCCTTAATTCCGCGCTTGGCGCTTTATGTATGATATTATTGGGAATGATTTCTTCATGCCGGTTGATATATTCCGCGAGCGCATACACCTGCAATTTGTAGCAGTCGCCCAATACCGATAAGCCGCCGGCCATATCGCCGTACAAAGTGCCGTAACCGGTGGATAGTTCACTTTTATTGGACGTATTCAGCAGGATCAGTCCGAGCTTATTGGCAACACCCATCAGCAGGTTGCCCCTGATGCGGCTTTGTATATTCTCTTCTGCCACCGAAAACGGCCTGTCTGCGAAAATGGGTTTCAATGTTTGCAAAAAAGAATGATAAATGTCGTCGATGCGCAGCACATCGTGAGGGTTTTGCAACCGCTTGCTGAGGGCTAAGGCATCATCAACCGAGTGGCTGCTCGAAAAAGGCGATGGCATGAGTAAAGCATGCACATTTTCGGCTCCCAAGGCTTCAACGGCCAGGGCCAGGGTCACGGCGCTGTCGATGCCGCCACTGCTGCCCAATATGGCTTTGTGAAAACCCATCTTGGAAAAATAATCGCGGATGCCCATGATCAGCGCATCGTGAACGGAAGCGATGTTCAATTTTTCATCAAAATGCAATGGGTTTAGTTCCCAATCAGGTATGCGTCCGGCAGGCTCCAATACAGGCGCTTCAATACTACCATCATCCATCAACCTGAAGCCCTGCATATCTTCCGCAAAAGCGGCGAGTTTACCCACCAGGTTGGCATCCTTATCAAACACAAGCGATTGCCCGTCGAAAACAATCTCCGTCTGGCTACCCACCGCGTTGCAGTAGAACATGGGGATTTTATACTTCAGCACATTCGCTTTTACCGCCGCTTTCCTGTCTTCATCATGCGTATAATCAAATGGTGAAGCGGAGAGATTGATCATCAGGTGCGGTTCCTGCCCGATCAAACGGTCCATCGGACAAACCGTATACAATGGGTTATCACCCAGGTTCCAAATATCTTCGCAAATGGTAACGGCTATGCGTTTGTTTTTATACTCCAGCACCTGCCAGGAAGAAGCCGGTTCAAAATACCTGTCTTCATCAAACACATCATACGTGGGCAGACAGGTTTTATGAAAGACCTGCCTGATGGCTCCACCTGCCAGGAAATATACCGCGTTGAATAAATCCTTTCCTTCGCGGGCCGGGTTATGGCAGGGTGCGCCAACCAAAACGGCAATGCCCTGCGCTTCGGCCGCGATGCGTTGCAGGGCTTCTTCGCAGCGGCGGATGAAATCGCGGAAATATAAAAAATCGCGGGGCGGGTAGCCGCAAATGGCGAGTTCGCTGAATACCAGCAGGTCAGCGCCTTTTGCTTTTGCATCGCGAATGCCCTGGATGATTTTATGGCTGTTGCCTTCAAAATCGCCAATCAGATAGTTTTGTTGTGCCAGGAATATGTTCATGATGGATAAGAAGTATCTAACGTATTGTTAACGGATATTTGCTTTCTTTTGTAAAGGTAAACCAATCCCTTATGCGCTGGATAAGCTGTTTGATTTGTGTCCTCATTTTTGCCGGTTGCGGCAATAACCTCAAAGGGCCCGATGTATCGGGGATCCCCGTCAACCTGAAATTGTCCCGTTTCGAAAAGGATTTGTTTTCCCTTGATACCAACAAAACCGTAACTGAGCTCGACCCGCTGATTGCGAAATACAAGGGCTTCGGCGAAAACTTTATGGTCGCGATACTGAATGCCGACCCGCGCTGGGGAAATGATACCGTTGCATCATATGTGAATTCCTTCCTGGGCTCACACCGAAGCGTGTACGACACGGCCATGGCCGTTTTTAAAGACTTCACACCCTATGAAGAGGAAATCAAAAAAGGGTTGCAGCACGTAAAATATTATTTTCCTTCCTATACCCTTCCCAAACAAATCATCACTTATATCGGCCCGTTAGATGGCTATGGCGATATTTTGTCGGAAGACGCGTTGATTGTAGGCCTGCAGCATCACCTGGGTGCGGGATTTTCGTTATACCGCAGCGACTGGGTGGCGCTGACATATCCCGAATACCTGACACGCCGCTTCACACCGTCCACTATTTCGGTGAACGCCATGGCGAATATTGTGTATGATATCTACCCGGAAAAAGAAGAAGATAAAAGTTTGATTTTGCAAATGATCCAGCGGGGTAAGCGCTTGTACATTTTGAGCAAACTACTTCCGGGAAAAGAAGAATATGAACTGATCGGCTACACAAAAAAGCAAATGGAAGATTGCTATGCGCATGAAACGCAGATCTGGAACCTGTTTATACAAAACAACCTCCTGCGTACCATCGATAACAATATCATTAAAAACTATGTAGGCGAAAGCCCGAAAACACAGGAACTTGGCGAAGCCTCACCCGGCAATATCGGCTCATTCGCGGGTTGGCAGATTGTCAAAAAATATATGTCTGCCAACAGCTCAATGGGCATGGATGAGCTGATCAAAAAAGATGAAGAAGAAATTTTTCAGGCTTCAAAATACAAACCCTGACAGGGTTATAACCCTGTCAGGGTTTTGCGCCCAATTGCCGCATAAACCTGAAATGGGACCCCAACGCTTCCGTAGCCGTTTCATATTGGTTATAAGGCAAATGAAATTCAGCACATTTCCTTTGCACAATTTCGCTGATAGCGGGATAATGTACATGGCTGACACGCGGGAACAGGTGGTGTTCAATCTGGTAATTTAAACCTCCGCTGAACCATGATACAAATTTGTTTTTCATGGCAAAATTAGAAGTGGTACGCAACTGGTGTTCTGCCCATGCCGTTTCAATATGCTTGGATGTATCCAGTGGTACATGTTCAAACTCCGTATTCTCCAAAACGTGCGCCAACTGGAATACAAACGATAAGGTGAGCCCCATCACGGCGTTCATGGTCAGGTAACCAATCAACCAGGGCTTCCATCCCAAAACGATGATGGGTATGGCAATGAATACCGAAACATAATAAACCTTGGTCAGCCAGAAAATCAAATGTTCTGTAAGCGACATTTTCCAGGCAGCCGTACGGTAAATGCGGCGGCTGAAATACTTGGTGAAATCCATGATGAAAATCCAGAACATAGATGTCATGCTATACACCAGCGGCAAATACAGGTGTTGCACCCTGTGCGCAGGCACCCATTTTTGTGTTGGGCACTGGCGGATGATCGGGCTCTTGGCAATATCGTCATCAATACCATCCACATTGGTATAGGTATGATGGATAATATTATGTTTCTGTTTCCAGAAATACGCGTTGGCGCCAAGCCCGTTGGATGAAATCAACCCCATCAAGTCGTTCAGCTTCTGGCTCGTACTGAAACTGCCATGGTTGGCATCATGCATCACACAAAAGCCAATGCTGGCAAGTACAAAACCCAGGAGTCCAGATAATGCCCATGCCGCCCAGCCGGGCAATATATTCGTGATCAGTACTGCATATAGAATAATAGCCGAAGACAGCAGGATGGCCGCTTTTGTGAACAAGCGGCTATCGCCCGTGCGCTTTTTTCCCTGGCTGTTGAAATAATGGTCAACTTCAGACTTTAAAGACAAAAAAAAGGCATTATTGCTGTTGTTGAATTGTAATTTGGACATGCGAGTTTGTGTAATGCTCAGCTAATTCATTCTTCTCATGCATATCTTCAGATAAAGCCGTAAAAGAAATCTAACATGAACGGTGATAAAAATAAAAGTAATAGGTGTTAATTTAATTTGAATGGCGCGTGCATACTAAAAGATGGTATGGCCACATTGAAGGTTTTTTTATTATTTAGGTTTTCTAGCAAATAGGTTCCCCGCATCTTTCCGATTTCAGACCGCAGGTTGCAGCCACTGATATACTGATAAACCGAAGCCGGGGCGATCACAGGCTGTATGCCAACCACACCCTCGCCTTCCACCTCACGCACGGTACCATTACTGTCGAAGATATGCCAATGACGGCGGAGCAATTTTACCGGGAAGTCGTTGTTATTTTCAATAGTGATTTTATACGCAAACATATACTCGCTGCTCAACGGGTTGCTGTACTCCGATTGATAAAAAGTTTCAACGCTGATTGTGACACCACCCGAAATTTTTGAGCTCATATGGCGTATTTCGACTAAAATAGGGAAAAAAACCGGAATTCCGACAGTTTGGTTTTCATTTATCAATCAGCAATTGGAAATGTCAGCACAATCTGGATTTCTTATATCCCTGTGCTAAGAGCCACTGATGCATTTTTTGCCGGTGGTCGCCCTGCACCAGTATTTGTCCGTCTTTTACGGAACCGCCCGTGCCGCAAAGGTTTTTCAATTTTTTTCCCAATGTTTCCAATGCGTTTGCGGGGCCTGAAAAACCTTCCACCAGGGTAACGGATTTGCCTGCACGCTGGCGGGTGTCTAACCGGATCGATAGTTTCTGTTCAGCAGCCGGCAACAGCTCCGGTTCGGGAGTATCATCGCTTTGCGGCTTGAAATTGGGGTCTGTGGAATATACAATCCCGGTGAATGATTTTTTTGATTTTGACATGGCTTACATTTTACAGCAATACAGCTTTCAAACTGAGATCAAGGCTTACCGCCTGGTGAATGATGGAGCCGCTGGAAATAAAGTCAACGCCCGTTTTCGCATAGGCTTCGATGTTGGTAAGGTTGATACCGCCGCTGGCTTCCGTTTCGTATGCGCCATCAATGATTTGTAATGCTTCTGTAATCATTTCCGGATTGAAATTGTCGAGCATGATGCGGCTGACTTTCCCTACGGCCATCACCCTGCGCACATCCTCCACCGACCGCGTCTCCACTTCAATGGCAAGGCCCGGCTTTTTTTCCTGCACATACCTGTACGCTTTTTCGATGGCGCTTTCAATGCTTCCGCAGTAATCGATATGATTGTCTTTTAACATGATCATATCATACAAACCAAAGCGGTGGTTTGCCCCGCCGCCAATGCGCACGGCTTCTTTTTCGAGCAGCCTGAAATTGGGCGTAGTCTTTCGGGTATCAAGCAACCGCGTATGGTAGCCCTCTAATTTTCGTGTATACGTTCTTGTGAGTGTGGCGATGCCGCTCATGCGCTGCATGCTGTTCAGCACCAGTCGTTCGCAGGAAAGGATGGTATGCACTTTTGCTTCCACTTCAAACGCGATATCGCCGAATGCCATATCGTCTCCGTCAGCCATCATCGCGGTAAATACCGATCCGGGCTCCACCTGGTTGAATATGAACCGGGCCACGTCAACCCCTGCCAGCACACCGTCCTGCTTGATTTTGCAGACCGCTTTTCCGCGGGCCACAGGGTCAATGCAACTCAGTGTGGAATGGTCCCCGTCGCCTATGTCTTCCACTAAAGCATCCGAAACCAGTTTGCGCAATTGTTCTTCATATCTCATATCATCAAAACTACAACAACCGAACCATCGGCACATAAAAAATCCCCGGGTGGCCGGGGATGGGGATATAATTATTTTTAAGATTTAACCAGCTTCTTCAAAACTGATATCCTGGATGAGTTGACGGTTGCCGATCAGTTTCATGTATAATGTAACCCGGTAATTGCCCGTGCGTGTTTGTAGTTGGCCGATCAGGAATTCGGAACCGGCGCTCTGCCCTTTGTGGATCACCTGGAAATTTTTTACGGGGTGTTGCGCGAAAAAATCTTTTAAGAGCGCTTCCCCCTGGGCGGGATTACAGGTTTGTGATTTGCCCGCGATATTGAGGTCAACCGACTGGTCGAACTGGCGGGCCAATTGCGTGGCATTCCCCGATTTTAAGGCTTGCACAATATCATCGAAACCCGTAACAGGCGCAATGGTAAAAGCAAGCAAAAACAAAGAAGCTGCCAGGTATGTAAAAAACTCTTTCATGTCATGCAGTTTGGTGAACGATGACGGTTATCCATACAACGCATGGACGCCGGTAAAATTGCCCATCTCACAGTGATCCTCATAGAAGTTCCGGCAATTGAGTAGCTTTACAGGATGGAAAATACGAAAATTATCCTGATTATCATGGATGGCTGGGGATTGGGCAAAATTGCCGCCAGCGATGCCATTCAGCATGCCAAAGTGCCTTTTGTGCAATCATTATATCAAAAATATCCACATACCACCCTCACAACCTGTGGCGAAGCGGTGGGTTTGCCCGACGGGCAGATGGGTAACAGCGAAGTGGGCCACCTCAACCTGGGCGCCGGCCGAGTGGTTTACCAGGAATTGCAACGCATCAATGTTGCCATCCGCACCGGTGAATTCGCGGAAAATAAAATATTACAGGAATCCATCGCTTACGCGAAGAAAAACAACAAGCCCCTGCACCTGGTTGGATTGGTGAGCGATGGCGGCGTTCATTCGCATATCAACCACCTCAAAGCCCTGCTGGATGTATGCCATCATGCAGGTTTGACGCAAGTGCTGGTGCACGCGTTTACCGATGGCCGTGATACAGACCCCCAGAGCGGCCTCGGCTTCATCACGGAACTGGAATCGCATATGGCACAAAGCACGGGACAGATTGCCAGCATCACCGGAAGGTATTATGCGATGGATCGCGATAAAAGATGGGAAAGGGTGAAAGTGGCTTACGATGCGCTGGTTCATGGCATTGGGGAGCCTTCAGATAACCTTACCCAAAGCATCCGCGATTCGTATGCACAAAAAGTGACGGATGAATTCATCAAGCCAATGGTAAACAATAAAATCGCCCGGAAAACCATACAGGAAGGCGACGCGGTGATTTGCTTTAATTTCCGCACCGACCGGTGCCGGGAAATCACGGAAGTGCTGACGCAAACCGATATGCCTGATGCAGGTATGCATATACTCAACCTGCATTACGTGACCATGACCCAATACGACAAAAATTTCAGGAATGTACCAGTGATATTTGAAACCGACAACCTCAACAATACCCTCGGTGAAGTTCTGGCGGCCCATGGTAAAACACAGTTGCGCATTGCCGAAACGGAAAAATACCCGCACGTAAGTTTCTTTTTCAGCGGGGGCCGCGAACAACCTTTTACAGGTGAAGAGCGCATCATGATTCCTTCGCCAAAAGTTGCCACTTACGACCTGCAGCCTGAGATGAGCGCTCCGGAAGTAACGAAGGCCGTTGTTTCCTTCATTCACGAACATACCCCTGATTTTATTTGCCTGAATTATGCGAATGCAGATATGGTGGGCCATACCGGCGTTTGGGATGCCGTGATCAAAGCGGTGGAAACCGTTGACGCAGGCGTGCAGCAAGTGGTGGAAGCCGGACTGGAAAAAGGGTATACCATCCTGCTCACAGCCGATCATGGCAATGCCGATTATGTGATTAATGAGGATGGAACTCCCAATACCGCGCATACCTTAAATCCCGTACCTTTATTTGTTATCAGCAATACCTGGCATGGGCAGGTGAAAGCAGGAAAGCTCGGCGATATCGCACCTACCATCCTAACCCTGATGGGTATCCCGATCCCTAAAGAAATGACCGGCGATGTATTGACCAACCCTTAAATACAACCAGATGCTGAAAAAAATTTTCTGGACACTGGTGATCATATTTGCCTTGTTCCAGCTCTACCCTCGTCCTGCCAAAAATATCAGCGACGCGCCTGCCAATGCCGACATCAATATGATGCACAAACTGCCTGATGATGTGGCCGGTATTTTAAAATCATCCTGTTACGATTGCCACAGCAACAACACGCGTTATCCCTGGTACGCTTCGATCCAGCCTGTGGCTTTATGGCTTGACGACCATGTACAGGAAGGAAAGGCGGAATTGAATTTCTCTGAATTCGCGAATTACTCGCCGGCACGCAGGTACCGGAAACTGGAGGAAATTTCTGATGAAATCGAGCATGGCGAAATGCCCCTGGATTCCTATACCTGGATACACCGCGACGCGAAACTGACGGATGCGCAAAAGCAATCGGTTTATGCCTGGGTGAAAAACCTCCGCGACGAGTACAGCCGAACCTATAGCACCGAGGAACTGACCCGAAAGAAAAAATAGACTTATCTTATTAAAAATCAGTATATTACAGTTCTGATTGGCGATAACCCAACCTGGTATGACCATACTGTTACCGGGAGGTTTACCGGCCAATTGTTAAATTTCGATCCGCCACCATTCCGGTGCAGCCCCTATGTAACTGAAATTGTCTACATTTAAAGGCACAAAAACCCATCAAATGACGGAAGAGCAAATGCTTGCAGGAAGTCTGCGTAACGATGCATCCGCACAGGAGGCATTCTACCGCAGGTTTAGTCCGAAGATGTTGGGCGTATGTTACCGTTTTGCCAAAAACCGGGAAGACGCTGAAGATATGTTGCAGGAAGCCTTCATCAAGGTTTTTTCCCAATTGCACCAATACAGGAATGAGGGCTCACTGGAGGGATGGATCCGCCGGATCATCGTGCATACCTGCATCAATGTATTAAAGAAGAACAAGAAGTTTTCTGAAACGGTAGACATCGTTCATGCCTCAAGCCTCATGATCCAGGAAGATTTCATCCCTTCGATCATGCAGGCCAAACAGGTTGTGGAATGTATCAGGTTATTGCCGCTGGGTTACCGGACGGTATTGAACCTCTATGCCATTGAAGGTTATTCGCACCGCGAAATAGCCCAGATGCTGGAGATTGAGGAAAGCACGAGCCGCAGCCAGTACACGCGTGCCAAATCCTTACTGGAAGAAATATTGATGAAGAGGAATATCATCAGCAAACCGCGCGAGCGCATCATGCTGGGTAAAACCGCATCATCCTAATGATAATATAAACTGTGACCACAATACCAACTAACTAAATTTGACTCGTGAAGATGGAAAGGATGCATACTGATGATCATTTTGAAAAATTCCTGAGGGACTCCGTGGAAGATTTCCGCATGTTCCCTTCAGACAGGATATGGACGAGCCTGTACAATAACCTGCACCCCGGTAAAACCAGGCCTTCCATCGCTGTAAGCGTATTGCTTATTTCGGCCATGATTTTTATCGGGTTCGCACATTCTGACAACAACAAACGTAACGCTGAAATGGCGATTGCTTCCATTGAAATCAGCGATATGGCAAGCCTGGATGCAAAAAAGAATACCGGTACATCTGCAAACTTTTATGGAATAACCCAAACAGAGAAAGTTCTGGCTGCACCTGCCAAGGCTGATCAAACGGATTTGATAAATAATAACTTGCATGTATCAACCGGACTACGCAACCAACCTTCGACACAATACAGTGTGAAGGCAGGGAACGATCGAAGTGAAGCCCGCGAACACATGAACACATTCGCATCATCCGGGAAAAACCGCCAGGCGGATGCCCGCAGGAACAGGAACCCATTGCAGACAAATTATGTTTCCAGCGAAAACAACCTGTTAGCAAACCAGCAAAACAGTTGGATGGCCCCGGCCAATATGCGGATATCCATCCACGAACCGGATTTATTTCAAATACCCCACCAGGCTGCATTGCTGACGATGGATGCTGAGGCACCAGGCAGTGATATTGCCAAGTTGAACATCGCTGACGCGAAATTAAAAGCGCTGGCAGAAGCCGAAGAGGAAAAAAAGCGAGACAGGGAATGGATGGAGCATTATGCTTTCGTGAACAAGCCAAAGAAAAAACTCAAATCAAAACTGCAGTACGAGTTGTACGCCACCCCATCCATTGGCTACCGCAGGCTCAGGGATAACACCCGTTACCCAATGGCATCGCAGTTGATTGTTCCCGGAAACAGCTCATCATTCACTGAGCCTGATTACGATATAGTTCACAAGCCTTCGCTGAACCTGGAAGCGGGCTATAGCCTGATTTATCCTGCGAATAAAACCATTCGCCTGAAAGCGGGTGTACAAATAAATTACAGCAATTATACCATCCATGCAATGAAAATGGACCACCCGACAGCAACATCCATGCTGGTGAATAACCCGGATGCGGGCCAGGTTGATGTGATGTTTATGCCAAGTTCGATTGCGAATGTTCAGAACGGCGAGAAGGTAAACAAACTGCAGAATAATTCATTGCAGGTGTCTATTCCCATCGGCGCTGACCTCAGGCTTGCCGGGAACGGGAAATGGCAATGGTTTGCCGGAGCCACGCTGCAACCTACTTATGTCATGAGCGGAAATGCATATCTCTTATCGGCCGACATGAAAAATTATGTATTCGATGCCTCTTTTGTCAGGAAGTGGAACCTGAACGCCGCATTTGAAACTTTTGTGTCGTATAAACTGAACCAGGCCATACAAATTAATGCAGGCCCACAACTGCGTTACCAGTTCAGGTCGTCCTTCTCTGACCGCTATACATTTGATGACCGCTTCTATAATATCGGCATCAAACTGGGCATAGTACAAAGGTTTTAATACTATTTCCATGTTTTAAGATATGCGCGGCAATTTTACCTGCCGCGCTTTTTTTATGCGTGTGCATGCTTCGGGGTTTGATGTATTTTTGCAGGATGAAATTTGTATGGATCCTGGTATGCCTGGCCATTGGCGCCATCGCTTGTAAGTCATCAAAAAAATCACCCGAAGGGCAAGCCATTCCGATGCCGGTGGACGAGCCTGTGAAACCTGTATTTTTCCCGGTAACCAGTTTCCTGGAAGGCCAGTTGACGGAGATTCGGGAGAAGGGCCTGAACCCGATCAGGGTAATGAAACAAACCGATGGCAGGGAAGATTCCACCTGGCTGAAGATGGAGGAATTGCCGTTTGAATTGAAAGAGTTTTTTCAACCCCGCATTGATTCAGCCGGGATGTCGAACTGGTTTTCCGAAAAATCGTTCATGGATGAAAGTTTGGGCTTCATCACGTTAACGTATGAACGTAAATCGGAGTTGCCCGACAGTATTGACCTGAAAGAATGGACGGTATATATTGACCCGGAAACAGATAAAGTAAACCGCATTTATATCGTTCGCCAATCGGGTGACAGCACGAGGCAGTTAACCTGGCAGGCCGGCAAACAATGCCATATCGTTCACATCCTTTCGCCGGAAGGCGCAAAGCCAGTCGTGCAAAAGGATGTTTATTACCACTGGGATTTCTAAACCATGACCGCAGAAACCTTTTCCCATATCGCCCCGGGTATTCCCCTGTCTCCCGGTGTGTACCGCTATTATGATGCCGGGAACCAGCTCATTTACGTTGGGAAAGCGCGGCATTTGCGCAAGCGCATCAGCAGTTATTTTAATAAGCCGCACGACAACTTTAAAACCGCCGAACTGGTCAGGCGGATCCATCGCATTGAGTTTACCATTGTCAACAGCGAGCAGGACGCGTTTTTATTGGAAAACTCCCTGATCAAGGAATACAAACCGCTCTTCAATATCAACTTAAAAGACGATAAAACATATCCGTATATCGTCATCAAAAACGAACCATTCCCAAGGGTTTTCTTTACCCGGCGAAAAATAAACGATGGCTCCATCTACCTGGGCCCATACACATCGGTGATGAAAGTGCGTGAGTTGCTCGACTTCATCAAACAAAATATCCCGTTGCGCACCTGCAACCTGGCGTTGACCGCTTCCAATATCCAGAAAGGCAAGTTCAAGGTTTGCCTCGAATACCACCTGGGTAATTGTAAAGGCCCTTGCGAAGGATTGCAAACCGTGGATGATTATGATGATGGCATCGAGCGTATCCGTTCCATATTAAAAGGAAATATCGGCCCTGTATTGCAGGAGTATAAAAAATTGATGAAGGCGCATGCGGAGCAGTTAGCGTTTGAAGAAGCCGCGCGGTACCAGGAAAAAATCAGGCACCTGCAGGAGTACCAGTCGGGTTCCATGGTGGTGAATGCAAGGCTGGGCACATTAGATGTGTTTGCCATCCTGGAAGAAGGCGACCAGGCCTATGTCCATTATCTCGCCGTAAACCATGGCAGTATCATCCATACCCGCACCATCACACTGGAAAAGAAACTTGAAGAAACTCGGGAAGAAGTTTTGCATTACGCGATAGCCCAGTTAAGGACGATGTACCAGAGCGAAGCGAAAGAAATTATTTTATCGCAACCTATTGACTATCCCCAGGAAAACATCCGCATCAGTGTACCCCGGTCGGGCGATAAGAAAAAGCTGCTGGACCTTTGCGAAAAGAATGTACAGCATTTTAAATCGGCCCTGGACGCCCGGAAGATGCTGCGGCTGGAAGATAAAACCGAGGAGGAAAAAGAAGCTGTGTTGTTGCAATTGCAGGACGACCTGCATTTACCGGCATTCCCATCGCATATCGAATGTTTCGACAACTCTAATTTACACGGCACCGATGCGGTTGCCGCGATGGTTTGCTTTAAGAATGGGGAGCCGAGCAAGGCCGATTACCGGAAATTCAACATTAAGACCGTTACCGGCATCAATGATTTCGCGTCGATGCAGGAAGTGGTTTACAGGCGGTATAAAAGGCTAACGGAAGACCAATCGCCTCTCCCGCAATTAGTCATCATAGACGGTGGCAAGGGCCAGTTAAATGCAGCCCTGCAAAGTATCAGGGAATTGGGCCTGGATGGGCAACTGACCATTGTCGGACTGGCAAAGAACCAGGAAGAAATCTTTTTCCCCGGCGACCAGGAATCGATCAAACTGCCATGGGACAGTGAAAGTTTGAAGCTGATCAGGAGGATACGCGATGAAGTGCACAGGTTTGGCATTGGGTTTCACCGCCAAAAAAGAAGTAAATCGGCCATCCGGCATGAACTGGATGATATCCCGGGTATTGGCCAGGCTACAAGGGAGGAATTGCTCAAAACATTCAAGTCGATGAAAAAGATCAGGGAAGCAGGCCTTGGGGAATTGGAATCGGTGATTGGCCGTTCGAAGGCGGCCGCCTTATTTAAGGCCATGCATGCCCCAAAATAAAAAAAGGGCCAGGATAGACATCCAGCCCCGCTTTAAAATCCAATATCCTATGAAAAACCGAGACAAAAATAACAGGGCTTAGGAAATATCGCAATACCCTAAACAGGGTATTTTTAAAAAATGACAAGAATCATAGGTTTTTAAGCATAAAAAAGGCCCTTTCTGATGAAAGGGCCTGATATTTTGAGATAACCGGGGATTAATAACTCCAGAGATCCTGTTCGTAATTGAAGATTTTCTCTTTCGTGTTTTCGCCTTCGAACAATTGGAGCAATGTGTTCTCGGTTAAACCCGGGTAGTTTTTGATCAACCTGTCGAGCGGGTTATCAATGGTGCTCTTGATGATGCGGCCGGAGAAGTAACGGGCTTCGAACAATTCCTCCCAGCTCATGCGGGCGCCATAGTTCTTACCATTGTACACTTCATATTTAGCCAGTACGGGGCGCATATCAGGATAGTACACCCAAAAGAGTTCTGTTTCACCAAGGGCCACACCCATAGATGTGATCACATTTTTCACCGGGGCGATGCCCAGGATGCGCCAGAACAGGCGGGAACTCTCCTTATCGAAAATCACTTCTTCCTTAATTCTGAATTTATAGAATGAGTCGAAGTTGATTTCGTTGCGCATTTTACGCATACCCACTGTATTACCCAATGAATCGATAATAGGCACTTCAATTTCATCGCCACCAACAGCCTTGGCTACATCAGCTTTGGTCATAGGTGTGGTGAAACGGTCGTCAACACTGCTGAAAACGGTTACCGCGCTATCCTGTATGGCTTGCAGGAGGATCGAGATGAAACGTTGGTTTCCGTTATCCTCATCGGCAGAGTACATGAAAGGCAGGTTTATTTTCTCGCGGGTGTCGATTTCACGCCAGATTTTATGGCGGTAAACGGCATCATCGGCCCTCAGGTGTTCGTAAGCCAGTGGGGTACGGTCTTTTAATACCGTTGTTTCCACAGCTTCATCGGGGCGGAGCGATTTTTTGATTGCTTTGATCGGAATACTGTCGTTCGCAGGTGCCGGTGAAGGAGCTTGTGCAGCCAATGCAGTAGAATCTACTGTAGGTGCCGGTGGCTCTATGCTGGCCCTGGTACGGGTATTGGTGGTTTTACGGGACGACCTTTTAGAGGACTTCCTTTTCTGTGCCATAGCGGTGTCGGCCAGGCCTCCAACCAAAACCATCAGCAACAGGATTCGAACTAAGCTCTTTTTCATAGTTATATGGTTTAATAGAGTGCGATTGATTTACCCTCGATAGACCTTACGCCATCAGGTCCCTGTACTTTCACGTTATCGAAAGTAACTACAGAACCCGGGCCGCAACGCTGGATAAATGAGGCCAGCGGCGCCAGGCTATTGCCCTGGATAGCGGTGGTGGCTACGTTCTGGAAGTTTGCACCGGAGAAATACACAGTAGCGCTCACAACATTAAAACGCAGGTCGAAGTCAAAGTTTTCCAATTCTGCACGGCAGAACTGCTGGCTTTTGAATTCAACTGATGGCATACGTACTTTACCTGAACCCACTTTGAAAACTGGATCAGGGATACGCTTCACACGGAATTCAAATTTAGTTGGTGTTTTATCGGCCGTAACCGTGATGCTGGCTGGTCCGACAGCGCTTACACGCACGGTACGGTTTGAACCCTGGCCAGTGATCGTACCACCAGCCATAGTTACCTGTGTTTTATCCCAACCGGTAGGTGAACCAATGGTTACCGGGTTGTCGACACCGATATAGAACACGTTCATTTTGTTCAGCATCACCGCGGCACCGCCTGGGGTACCAACTGTGTACTTCACATCAAATGTTTTGGTTTCTTTTGTACCGTCGGGTTTGGTGTATGTTACACTAACAGGTACTGATTTGGGGCCTGAGCCGCTTGCTTTAAACTTGTAACTGGCGCGGCCGTCGGGACCAAGTGCAGAACCTGCACCGCCAATACTGATCTGGGGCTGGGCAGCTTTAGAGTAAGCACCCACACCGGCAGTGATTTCCATTTCTTCGCCGGGCATTACGTAGTTTGAACTTTGTCCAACGAGTGCAGCGAACTGGTCGTACACCACTTTAACGGCACCTACCTGGTTGTGGCAGAAAGTCACTACCTGGTTTTCAGCGTTCTTTACGTTATTCTGGAATTTGCTGATCAGGGTCAATGCAGCCACGGTAGGCGTCATGTGGAAGAAAGCGTTGGTGAAATCCTTAGGCTTCCCGTCCTGGCCGATGAGAGGTTTATCCTGTGATTCAACCGCGAGGGTATTGGTGAATTCCTTAGCGATTTCAGGATCAATGGCCAACATGGCAGCGCGGTAGTCCTTCAATTTTTTCTGGAGTTCCTCGCCTTTGTTTTTACCACCTTCGCCCTTACCGAAGAGGCGGGTAGCCGCTTCGAGGTCGTCTTCCTTAAATTGTTCTACCTGCTTTCCTTCTACGTCAACCATTTTAGAGCCTGCTTCTTTCTTCAGGTCCACTTTCAGTTGTTCGAGGTACTTGTTCAGGTCTTCCGATAATTTTTTAGCTACCTGGGCTTTGTCGTTCCAGGGCTTAGCCTTTTCGGCGGTCATCGGGTCTTTTAATTTAGCGTCCAGAGAGGTGAACAGTGTATTGTTCGCCGCGTCCAGGTTTGTATTGGATGTGATCAAACTGGAGTCAACCACTTTGAAGGCATTCAAAATTTCTGATGATACGTTAAGCGCCAGCAGGGCTGTCAACACCAGATACATCAGGTTGATCATCTTCTGCCGGGGCTCCTTTGGTAAAGCCATAACTGTGTGTTATTGATATTTTTATTGAATATTGTTTGGAACTCTAAACATACACGCAGTGAGGGATTAACGTCCCTGCATTGCAGTCAGCATGTTTCCGTACACAGAATTCAGTTTGCTCAGGTTTGTGGCCAGTGCACCGATCTGCTCTTTGGCTTTGTTTGCATCATCCACGCTGCTCATCATAGCCTGACTGGCTTCTGCCATTTTACCGTAGAAGCTGTTCAGGGCTTTCAGGTGGTTGTTGCTTTCTTTCAATTCCAGTTCATAAATGGTGTTCAATGAACCCAGGTTCTTCGTTAACACCTGTACCTGCTCGTGGAAGCCTTTAGCGCTTTCAGAAGCGGTGTTGAAAGAAGACATGGTGTTGGCGCTGCTGGCGAAAGCAGATGCCATATTAGAAATAGCGCTGGTAGCTTCTTTAGTTTTAGCGCTGAAATCGCTGGTAGATTTAACTACATCGCCCACTTCACCGATACCTGAAACGGTGCTGCCCAGTTTCTGGAAGCCTTCGCTCAGTTTTTTCAGGTTGGTTGGCGTGATGTCAGCATCCTGCAGCATTTTGTCCATGCTAGCCAGAGCCGGGTTACCCACAGGAACAGCCTTATGTGCACCTTTCTCAAAATCTTCCTTAACAGAAGGGTAGATCATATAAAGGATACCATACAGCAAGAAAATCAGGGCCTCCGTGTACAGACCGATCTTCAGCCAAAGGTCCGCGATGGGGGTGTGAAGGATTTTCTGAAGGGCACCAAAGATTACCGCAGCGGCTGCAACTGATACGGCAACGTCCATCCATTTGCTGACGTTTGAAGGGATTTTAACTGACATGTTCTTTTAGATTTTAAGGTTTTTTTGTGGGGATTTGTTTGAAAAAAGAGTTAGCATAATAACCCGTTTTTAAGTGTCCTTAAAAACGGGTTACAATGTATCAATAAGTTGTCAATAGAAATGTGTCGATAGTAAATTATTTTCTGCCGCGCTTGTTTGCAGATGGTGGTAAGTCGAGTACACAACGGAAACCGATATAAGATTTTGCTGTATCCTGGTACTCATAGCTGCGGGTGCTGGTTTGCAGGAAATAGCCTACATCTTTCCAGCTTCCGCCACGGATTACTTTGCGCTTCATACGGGGGGGATCAGATTCTTTGGCGTTCCAGCGGATGTCCGGGTTCATGTCGTGCTGGAAGTTGTAGCCACCTTCGTAATACAAGGAAGATGTCCATTCTGCTACGTTACCGGCCATATTGTACAGACCGAAATCATTGGGCCAGTATGCGTCAGCGCGAACGGTGTAAAATCCGCCATCTTCAGGGTAGTTGCCACGGCCTGGTTTGAAGTTGGCCAGGAGGCAACCCTTGCGGTTCCTCAGGTAAGGACCACCCCATGGGTAAGGTGACTGTGAACGTCCGCCGCGCGCAGCATATTCCCACTGGGCTTCATTAGGCAGGCGGAAATCTGATTCAGGGGCACGCTTTTTAGATTCCAGGAAGGAAGTCATATAATGCGTGCGCCATTCGCAGAAAGCCGTAGCCTGCTTCCAGCTCACACCAACTACAGGGTAGTTGCCATAAGCCGGGTGGTTGAAGTATTTTTTAGCCATCGGCTCATTATATGAGTATGCGAAATCGCGCACCCAGCATAATGAGTCCGGGTAAACCGGGATCTGTGTTTTGATAATGAAAGCGGAACGGGGAATGGTAACGTCCCTGTTCTGGGCCGCCGCTTTGTAATCGAAAGTCTCAGACTGGTATACCACTTTTGTGGCGTCGAGCTCCTTTTTACCAAAGATGCGATTATCAGGGGTAACGATCATGGCATCGATTTTTTCGATGGTTGCCTTATCGCCCCATTTGATGGTCTTGGCTTTTTTCCAATCCACATATTCATTGCCATCCTGGCCCTGGCGCACATAGCCCATCAGCTTAGCGGCGATGGAATCGCGCACCCAGTCAGTAAACTGGCGGTATTCATTATTGGTGATTTCGGTGGCATCCATCCAGAAACCGCTGATTGAAACAGCTTTGTTCCGGGCAGTGAACGCGTAGTTTACATCCTCATCGCTGGGGCCCATGTGGAATGTTCCAGGCGGAACGTACACCATGCCATAAGGTTTGGCGAGCGACCACCGTGCACCGGGGGCTACTCCATGCAGCTGGCCGTCGTTTGGTAAGGATTTTCCAGACTTGTTTTTTCCTCCGAGCATTTTACAACTCCCGAAGGCCGTCGAAATAGCTACCAGGGCTACCAGTTGAAAGAACCGATTGTTCATTGTTGTTATACTTTGTGGGTAATGGGCAAATGTAATAATATTTTTGATTTATTATCCAAATGGCTTTTGCGGCCAGCAGAATAATTTCCAACAATTATCCATTGCCAGTATTATCAAACGACTAAATTATTCCTTTATTGTGAACATTCATGTTAAATGCGTATGATTTTTTAATAAGCCAGCCAACTCCCGGGTACCGGAAACAGGGGCTTCGCACTGCTGGTTACGGCACACAAAAACCATGTTTACCATACCCGGCCCCCTACCCCTGAGTAAGGGCATATCCTTGTCAGCATCAATGCTTTGTATAACTCTTCCGGGAATATATGTTTTCAATACAAAAGCCCTTAATGCTGAAGGATCGGGGCCGCTGATGATAATTTCCCGGACGCCTGCGCATTCTTTTAACATTTCATTAGCCCAAATGGAAAAAGAGGCGGGGTGCTTGAGCAGCAGCGGCGTAAGCTTTTGTAGCATGTGATTGGCCATGTCGAACCAGCCTGGCCGGTCAAAAACCCTTGACAGGTAAAACAGGTTCGCGCACATCACGCTATTGCCTGATGGCGTGGCCTGGTCGAACACTTCTATCTTCCGGGTGATGATATCCGCCTGTCCCTTCCTGGTATAAAAAAAGAAACCACTCTCCTCATCATAAAACGAATTGACGGCAAATTCCACCAGCGCTTTCGAGTCGAACAAATATTCCTGGTTGCCGGTGATCTCTTGCAAGGCGATGCAAGCTTCCGCGAGGTACGCGTAATCGTCGAGGAAAGCCGGGTGCCTGGCCTGTCCGTTTTTGTACGTATGCCTTTGGATCATGCTATCCTCATCAAACTTCTCGCGCAGGAACCGATACAATGATATGGCTTCCTGTAATACCCGTTCTTCCGCGAAGCATGCATATACCCTACACATGGCCGTTAGTAAGAGGGCATTCCATCCCAGGATGATCTTGTCATCGGTCAGCGGCCTGGGTCGTTCAGCGCGCGCAGCCAGCAGCCTGCTTTTGGCTTCCCGCAACATTTGCCTGAACGCAGCGGGTTCCAGGTTCCATTCTGCCAGCAACGTGGCATCTGTTTCAGGCCTGTTCAGGATATTTGAGCCTTCCCAGTTCCCTCCGGGTGTTACGCCGTAATAACGGCAAAGCCTATCCGCATTTTCACCGGCTGCATCCCTGAATGCATCATAGTCCCATACATAAAATTTCCCTTCCTCCCCTTCACTGTCGGCATCGAGCGCGGCATAATACCCGCCATCCGGATCTTTCATTTCCTCCCTGATAAACTCCATGGTTTCGTCTATGGCTTCCCGGTAGTTTTCATTCCCGGTTAGTTGCCATGCTTCGCAGAGGCTGACGAGGAGCAATGCGTTATCGTAGAGCATTTTTTCAAAATGGGGCACCAGCCATTTGTCGTCGGTGCTGTAACGCGCAAAGCCCCCGCGTAACTGGTCGTATATGCCGCCCCTGATCATTTTATCGAGTGATAATTCCGCCTGCGCCTGCGCATCCTGGTCGCCGAAAAGGTAACCATGGGCGAGCAGGTAGCGGATACTGCCGGTTTGCGGGAATTTCGGCGCTTTTCCGAACCCACCTTCGATGGTATCGGCCATACGCATCAACCCTTCCCTCACGGCGCGGCACTGGGAACTTTGAAAGCCTTCGGTTCCAGGCAGGGCCTCAGCGGCCGTTTGGCCTGTGTAAAAGCGGTTGGCCTCCTGCAGATGTTTGATGAGCTGATCGGCCTGGGTAACCAGTTCTTCCCTTTTTTCCTCCCAGGTTTTTGATATAAAACCCAGCACTTCCATCCAGGAAGGCCTGTTATAAGCGCGCCTGGGCGGGAAATATGTACCACCGTAAAACGGCTTGCCCTCCGGTGTCAGGAATACATTGAGTGGCCAGCCGCCGCTGCCGGTAATGACCTGCACCGCATCCATATACACCTGGTCGAGGTCCGGCCTTTCTTCCCGGTCGATTTTAATGTTGATGAAATGTTCGTTCATGAAAGCCGCCACATCTTCCTGCTCAAAACTTTCGCGTTCCATAACATGGCACCAGTGGCAGGCGGCATAGCCAATGCTGACCAGGATGGGCTTTTGTTGTACCAATGCCATTTGCAAAGCTTCCTCCCCCCAGGGAAACCAGTTCACGGGGTTATGCGCGTGTTGCAGCAAATACGGGCTGCTTTCAAGCGCAAGGGCATTGGTAAAACGATGCTGCATCCGCTGTACGGGGATTGTGTTTGAACCAGTCAGGCATCCGCAATGGTGTACAATCCGGGTAAACCAGGGGCGATAGGCTATTTCTTTTTTGTATCTGTGAGGTATTTTTCGAGCGCGCTGACCATGCTGGGGGCCTGGGGGATCGGCGCTTTGATGTCGAGCACTAAACCGGCTTCTTCAACCGCCTTAAAGGTATTGGGCCCGAAAGCGGCGATTTTGGTACCGTTTTGCTGGTACTGCGGAAAGTTTTCGAGGAGTGATTTCACACCACCGGGCGTAAAGAAGCAAATGATATCATATTCGCGTGATACCACTTCCTTTACATCATTGCTGATGATTTTATACAATACCGGTGTGGAGTATTCGCAGTTGTTGTTTTTCAGCCAGTTGGTGATTTCGCTGTCGAAGGATTCGGAGCAGGGATAAATGAACCTCTCATTATCCTTGTGTTTATTGATCACATCAAACAAACACTTGTTTGTTCCGTCGGCGCTGTAAAACACTTTACGCTTGCGGTACAGGATAAACTTTTGTAAGTAGAGCGCGACTGCTTCGGTGATGCAGAAATACTTGGTATCCTGCGACACATTCAATTTCATTTCATCACACATGCGGAAGAAATGGTCAATGGCGTTGCGGCTGGTGAAGATCACGGCCGTGTATGCGGGAATATCAATCTTTTGTTTCCGAAAATCCTTTGCAGGCACACCTTCCACTTTAATAAACGGGTGAAAGTCTATGTTGATGTTGTATTTCTTGGCCAAGTCAAAGTACGGAGATTTGATGCCCTCGGGTTGCGGTTGGGTGATCAGTACTTTTTTAATGGCTTTCCTGGAAGTTACGGATGACTTTGAATCGTTTGTACGCATACTTAATCCCATCGAGATGCAAAATTACGCATTTTTAGCAATAATCAACATGGCAGCCTTATAAATCAGCATCAGGGGCAATAACTCGATGCCAATGATGTACAGGAAAAAATGGAAGCGGCTAACCTTAATGGATGTATGCAATAACCCGTATGACCTGAAAAACCTCATGAGGAGCAGGATCCCAATCACCGCGAAAGAAACCAATACCGTGACCTGTACTAAAGCGGGTTGTGAAAAACTCATAATGATCACCAGGGGAAGCAGGGCCAGGGCGATGATTTTATTGATGAGGAAAACAATGAATGTATAGGTTTGGGCCTGTTGCCGGTACCCCGATAACCATCCCGCAAATTGCAATACCAGGTATTTCACCAAATAAATCGCGAGCACCGCCAGAATGCAAATGGGGATCATCAATATGCCATCCGGAACAGACAGTACTTTATAATACAGCAATAACTGGTAGAGATAGTAACCTGCTACGCAGGCGAAAAAAATATTAAACAGTAATGACGGCAACCGGGCCTGCAGTAATTGATCAGTGAGCTGGCTTTGGCGGAGTGAACTATTAAAGAAAACCCTGACGAGGTTGTGAAAATACCGGGCGTAAGCCAATTTAAAAATGCCCAGCATAAACAGCATCAGCAACAGGATATAAAAAAACGCGTCACGCGATTCTGTGCGGCGGACAGATTCCTGCATGGCCTGCGCCGGCTGCTTTGCCTGCAGGTATTTGTTAGAGCGCAACAGGCTGTCGGTGATGCGAAAATAGGGATGGATGGCGGGTTGCTGTGCTATGAGTGGTTTCGTGCTGTCTGCCCGGACAATTTGCGTACTATCCGGCTTCCGTGATGCTGTATCCCTCACCTGTGCAGATGCAGGCGCGATGGCGTTTGCCATCCACAGGATCAGGGTAAGTCGGATCAGTTGTTTCATCACAGCAGACTGGATCTTTATGATTTTCCTTTCAGTATTTCTGATCAAAAGTAATTGATGTATCCGAAATGCAGCTTGGATGCTTCCCTCAGGTTAAACGGCACATCGTTCCGTTTTCCCAATGCATAGCTCAGGTTCAGCAAGCCGGCCTTTGTTTCGTACATGATGCCTAAACCCACGCCAAACAAGCTATTGCGCACATTTACATCCTGATACTTATTCTGCACATAGCCGGCGTCCGCGAAAAAAAACAAATAGGAATTGAGGCTGATGAGGTAGCGCCATTCGGCCGTGGCGACTGCATAACGGGTGGCATAAATGCTTTCTTCATCAAAACCCCTCATCAACCGGTAACCCCCGATCTGGAACAATTCGTTCCTGAAAATTTCAGGGCTCAGGTAAAGTCCGCCATTCAGGGCCGCCTTGATGACAGAATACTTCCCAAGACTGAAATATTTCGCCCCGGTTGCTTTCACCCTTAACTGGTAACTGCGCAACCCGATGGAATCGTAGAGTGACGCGTAGTTGAAAGAAGGGTCTTTGAGGTTGAGGACATCATTGTTGCGACTGATGTTTTTGACACCAACAGAAGTGGCTATCGTCCATTCGTTCCCTTCCCTCGGGTTAAACCGGTAATCGGTATTGTTCCAATCATATTGCAGCCCCACGTTCACGGACCGTACATCAATATTCACCGGCAGTTTTTTCTGAGCTTTGATAAACAGTGTATCAATACCCCCGGGCAGCAGGCTGTTGTTTTGCCATTGGATGAAAAGTTTTCCCGTTTGCCGGGCCGACAGCATATAAGGAACCCCCAGTTGCGCGTTCAACTGAAGGAAACTGGAATCCTTACGAAAAAGGTCAAATAAAAAATCGATGCCAAAAGGCGAGCGGAACAGGTAAGGCTGGTTATACCCGATATTCAAGCGCGGCGATTTTGGTTGCAGTTGCTGCCATTTAAGGATCATCGTTTCGCCATTGGCAAGCAGGTTGCGCAGGTTCAGGTTTACATCGGCGGTAACCTGCAGTTTTCCCGTTTCGTTGGCCGCCGGTAAAAAACCCACCAGGAAATCGGCCCGGCTGCTCCTTCTTGGTTTTAGGTACAGGTTGAGTACCGAACCAGAACCCAACATACTCAGGTCAGAAGGTTGTTCGGCGCTAAGGAAATTCAACTCCTGCACCCTTTTGTCGACCTGCGATAATTTCTCCCTGTTGTACATACTTCCATGGGGTATGGAGAGGTATTGCTGCAGGAATGATTTTTTGAGTTTCACTTTTCCGAAAACCCTGATGCTGTCGATTCTGTATGCCGGGCCTTTATCGGCCATGATGACCGCACGGAGCCGGTTGCTGTCGATCGACACGCTATCGAGGTAAACCGACGCGAATGGATACCCCTGGTTTTCGAAATAATTCAGCAGGCGTTGCTGCAAATCCCGGATACGAAGGATGTCCATATTTTTATTCCTGAAATCTCGTTCGTTAAAACCGGCCATTTGTAAAGCTTTCCGATCGATATTACCAGCACTGAGTTGCATCCATTCGTAATGGCGGCCAGCATACAACTTAATCGCGACAGCCGAATCGGGGTACCAGATACTGTCGACCGATGCCGCCGGGTATCCTTTACTCAACATAATGCCCGGGATCTTTGAGAGGTAACCAATCGCGTCGGCCTGGCTGGGGAAGAAGCACTGCAACTGCAAAGCCTCTGGCCGAAAGGAACTATCTTTGTCAACCCATTCAATCATCAAAGGAAAATTGCCACCTGTTTGGTTTACAGGTTGAGCTACGGTTCGAAAAGCCGCCAGCAATAAGCACAGGCAGGGTACGGATCTGAATACAAGTTGTAAACCGCGGGGCATCATTTTTCAATGGGTGGCTGAATTGTAAATCTACAACCTTTGGCGGGCATTTATATCCATATACCTTTTTGCCACCAGGCCTGCAACTATTGTAATTTTCATTTTTCCACTTCCAGGTCAAAGCAGGAATTATTTGTGGAAGCCTTACTGGTGGAAACCAGGCTCAACCGGTTCGCGCTGGAAAAAGTTTCATCCCTGCAAACCGTTTACTTTGGGGGCGGTACGCCCAGCATCTTAACAGCGCTGCAGCTTCGCAGGATCATGGATGCCCTGCACAGCTCTTATACCATTGACCCCAGCGCGGAAATCACCCTTGAAGCAAACCCGGAGGATATCAACCCGAAAAGCCTGGCTGACTGGCTGGCACTGGGTATCAACCGCCTTAGCGTGGGTGTGCAAAGCTTCGATGATGACGAATTAAAATGGATGAACAGGAGGCACAGCGGCGGAGACTCACGGAGATGCTTAGACGAAATTTCGTCATCCGGTTTCACCCAATATTCGGTTGACCTGATATATGGCTCTCCCTTGCAATCAGAAGAAATATTAATGCAAAACATTGAGGTATTGTCTGGGTACCGGGTACCGCATATTTCCTGTTATGCATTAACGGCCGAACTGCGCACCGCGCTCCAGCATATCATACAAAAAGACCCCTCACAGGCCCCGGACCCGGATGTTCAGGCCGCGAGGTTTGGCATTGTAACCAGCCAGCTGACAAGCCTGGGTTACGAGCATTACGAGATCAGCAATTTCGCACTAACGGGCATGCGTAGCCGACACAACAGCAGTTACTGGTCGGGGCAACCCTACCTTGGCCTTGGCCCATCGGCCCACTCGTTTGACGGATTGAAAATCCGGCGTTGGAATATCGCGAACAACAGCCTTTACATCCAATCGTTGCAACAAGGCGTATTACCATTTGAAGAGGAAATACTGACCGAAGACCAGGCATTGAATGAAAGGGTCATGGTATCCATACGCACCGCTGAAGGCATTGACCTAAACGCCATGCGCGAACAATACGGATCAGAAGAAGCCGGCAGGCTGCTCAGCATGAGCGGGCCCTATATCCGGGAAGGCTATATGGCATTGGAAGATGAGCGGCTGAAACTGACGGATGCCGGTAAGTTCCTGGCGGATGGCATTGCGGCGCATTTATTCCGTTAGGTTAAGTTTTTTCAGAACTATACCAAACAGGATTCAATCTCGCGAAACGCTTCACCGGCCTGTAAACCTTCCCACAACACTTTGTAGATGCCTTCTGCTATGGGCATTTGGGCGCCCACCTGCCTGTTGATGATGTACATGCATTTGCTGGCGTTAAACCCTTCGGCCACCATATTCATTTCAAGCTGCGCGGCTTTCACGGAATAACCCTTGCCCACCATATTGCCAAAAGTGCGGTTGCGGCTGAAGAGGGAATAACAGGTTACAAGCAGGTCGCCAAGGTACACGGATGCCGCGTAATTATGGCGTGGTTCCTGGTTGGTATGCGGGTGCATATGATCAATATATCCCACTTCGGCATCAATGATACCGGCCTTTCGGAGGAAGCCCGCCATTTCATCGGCGGCGTTGGCAATGAACACACTCTGAAAATTATCGCCGTATTCAAGCCCGTGCGCCATACCCGCGCCTACTGCATAGATGTTCTTTAAAACCGCCGCGTATTGCACACCGTAGATGTCCTGGTTGAGGATGGTGCGGATATACGGCAATTCAAAGTAACGCGCGATGGCTGCGGTATGCACCTGGTCAGTTCCGGTGAATGTGAGGTAAGACAGTTTTTCTGACGCTACTTCCTCGGCATGGCAGGGGCCCAATACCGCGAAATAATCTGATAGCTCCACCTGAAACTCTTTTTGCAGGTAATCGTTGAGCAGCAGGTTTTGTTCGGGAAGAATGCCCTTGATCGCGGAGAGGATTTTTTTTCCGGCGAAGCAATCGCGAGGGAGTGCAGACAACACATCCACCGCGTAAGCCGAAGGCACGGCAATTACAACCACATCCGCCTGGCGGATCACTTCAGATGCATCAGTTGTTAACATGAGTTGCCGCAAATCGAAGCGTGCGGATGACAGGTATTGCGGGTTATGGCCCCTTTTCTGAAACTGCCGGATGGCATCCGCGCTCCTGTTCCACCAATGCACAGACTGTCCGCCATCGGTCAGGATTTTTGCGAGGGCCGTACCCCAACTACCGCTTCCAAGTATGCCGAAAGTCATGATCGTTTTTTGGTCGTTTAAAGGTTTAATGGCACAGGGTTCGGATGTTTTTTTTCCTGCACCTGCAAACAATCCATCATCACAAACATATCAATCATAGATCAAACAAGCATCATCCTTTACAATCCCAGTTTCTCTACCGCCAGTTGGGCCGCGATCTGGCTGGCATCTTTTTTATTGTACCCCTTTCCTTCTGAAATTGTTTCCCCATCAATGGTTGCGGCGATGGTAAAGAGCCTGCGGCCATGTTCGATTTTTTCGCTGATGGTTGGGAAGGCGAGCACTTTGCCTTGTTTATTCGCCCAACCGTAGAGTTTATTCTTTATGTTGATTTCAACCACTTCAAGGTCTTCGGTAAAGAGGTGCGGATAAATGATGTACTCCTCCACCCACTGTTGTGTTTTCCTGTAACCTTTATCGAGGTAAACCGCGCCAATCAAGGCTTCCAGCGTATTGCCAAAAATCTGCGAAACCTTAAGCGCGTTATCGAATTTATTATAGAAAGTAATTTTTTTTAATCCCATTTTCAGGGCGATCTCATTCAGCTTTTGCCTGTTCACCATTTTGCTGCGCATCTCCGTCAGGAAGCCTTCGCCTTTGTACGGATACTTCCGGAACAGGTAATGCGCGATGACGGAACTCAGCACGGCATCGCCGAGAAATTCAAGCCGTTCATTGTTTTCATCGGCGCCCTCGCGCACAGACCGGTGGCTCAGGGCCGTTTTATACAAATTGATGTTTCCGGGGGAAAAGCCAAGCAGGTTGTTCAGTTGTTTCCTGAACTCCATATTCTTTTTATCGGCGCCAAATAGTCGGATAATGAATTGCAAAGCGAATGGATCTGTTTACACCGAAATTACACAAATGAATGAGAAACCCGTAATTGGTTCAGGGGATTTGCCTGAATAGATCAGGCTTTGTATTTTTTCACGATCACAGAAGCGTTATGCCCGCCGAAACCAAATGTATTGCTCAGGGCTGCGTTTACGGTGCGGTGCTGGGCTTTATTGAACGTGAAGTTCAGTTTTGGATCCAGTTCGGGATCATCTGTAAAATGATTGATGGTTGGGGGCACCACATCTTTGGTAACTGCCATGATGCAGGCCAGCGCTTCGAGGGCGCCTGCCGCGCCGAGGCAATGGCCGGTCATGCTTTTAGTAGAGCTGATGTTGAGTTTGTAAGCGTGTTCACCAAATACATGCAGGATGGCTTTTGTTTCCGCGATATCGCCCAATGGCGTCGATGTACCATGCACATTGATATAATCGATATCCTGTACACTCATGCGCGCATCAGCCAATGCGGCTTCCATAACATTCTTCGCGCCCAGTCCTTCCGGATGAGGTGCGGTAATATGATGTGCATCCGCAGTAGCGCCGCCGCCGGCGATTTCGCAATAAATTTTCGCACCCCTGGCCAATGCATGGTCCAGGCTTTCGAGCACCAATGCGCCAGCGCCTTCACCCATCACAAAACCGTCGCGGTCTTTATCAAAGGGCCTGCTGGCTGTTTTGGGATCATCATTGCGTTCGCTGAGGGCTTTCATGGCATTGAAGCCACCTACCCCAGCCGCGCTGATCACGGCTTCGCTGCCACCGGTGATGATCACATCCGCTTTGCCCAAACGGATATTGTCGAATGCGTCGATGATGGCATTGGTAGAAGATGCACAGGCGCTGACCACGGCATAGTTAGGCCCCCGGAAACCGTGCCGCATGGAGATTTGGCCGGCAGCTATATCGAGGATCATCTTCGGGATGAAGAAGGGGTTGAACCTTGGTGTGCCATCACCGGATGCGAAATTGATGACTTCTTCCTGGAATGTGATCAAGCCTCCAATACCACTGGCAAATATGACACCAACACGATCAGGGTTTACATTTTCCTTACTGATGCCGGCATCCTTCACCGCTTCATCAGAAGCAACGAGTGCAAACTGGCAGTAGCGGTCGATTTTGCGGGCTTCCTTGCGGTCGAGGTATTGGGTGGGGTCAAAATCCTTAACCTCACAGGCAAACCGAGTTTTGAATTTAGACACGTCGAATTGCTGGATGAAATCACATCCACTCATACCGGCTTCCAGGTTTTGCCAATATTCCGCAACGGTTTTACCCAGCGGAGTCAGGGCGCCCAATCCGGTAACAACAACTCTCTTTAAATCCATATTCGATTTGCCTGTGATAGATGAAGGGATCTGAATTACTTGGCGTTTTCTTCCAGGTAAGAAATGGCCTGGCCAACAGTAGTGATGGTTTCAGCCTGTTCGTCAGGAATAGAAATATTGAATTCCTTTTCAAATTCCATGATTAATTCAACGGTGTCGAGGCTATCGGCACCTAAATCGTTGGTGAACGACGCCTCAGGAGTTACTTCGGCTTCATCAACACCTAATTTGTCAACAATGATTTTTTTAACTCTTGTTGCAACGTCTGACATGGTAGTAAAGTTTAGTTAATCAGGTGCAAAAATATACTTTTTGAAATAAAAACAAAGAAATACTCGACAGGGGGCAAATTAGCCTGTAAGCCTATCAACCACAACGATTTATAAATTTTAATGCAGTCTTTTTTCCGGGTATATAAAATGATGTATATTGTATGTGTATTATATATTTCTCACTGAACACCGAATGCGTCTATGGGATTAAAACAAATTGATCATGGCAGCAGCGAGTATATTCAGATGGTTCAGCTCCGGAAGCAGATCCTGAGGGCACCTTTGGGTTTATCCTTTACGGAGGAAGAATTGGCTGATGAAAAGAAAAACATCCTGATCGCCGCTTATGACGATGATGTGATGCTGGGTTGCTGCATGTTGTGCCCGGTTGACCGGCAAACGGTGCGCCTGCGGCAAATGGCCGTTCAGGGCAATTTGCAGGGAAAAGGCATTGGCGCGTCGATCATGTATTTTGCCGAAAACCTGGCGAGGGATAAAGGCTATGAGCGGGTGGTCATGCATGCGCGCGACAGCGCCGTTGGATTCTACGAAAAACTGGGATATAAAGTTATCGGTGAAGGCTTCATGGAAGTTAACCTGCCCCACCACCTCATGGTAAAAGAATTGTAATCCTCACTCTTTATTTCAAAATTTATGCGCGGGCGATATGCCTGTTGAGTAATTTCCTGGCTTCATGTTCATCATCGCCGGCAAATGCTTCCTTTGGTATGATAAAGAATGACCTGCTGTTGAAATACAAATGAAAAAAATGCGGGCTCTCGATCCAGGTACTAAAAGTTGACCATTCCCATTTCCTGCTCCCAAGGTTATTTTCTATCCCCATACCTTCCTCATCCAACTCAACCCTTAACTTGTCGGTAAATGTCGCGGAGCGTTTATAAATCATGTTCGGCAGGAAAAACCAAAACATCAGCATCATCACAAACCACAAAAAAGAACTGATCAGAAAAGCCAGCGGGGATATCTTCTTCATGTAAAACAACACGGCGGATAAAATCGCGAAGATGTTCAGCAACACCATCATCACTTTTATTTCCTTCCGGCTGATGAAATGATAACGCAATGCCTGGATGACTTTGTTCTTGTTGTAGGTGAAATAGGATGAGTACATGCCTGAAAAAAAATTATTTAGATGGTTTTTTGAGTTCTTCTTCACTGACGTTCCACTCGCCCAACTTCTCCCCTTTGATGCCGATAAATTCCACGGAGAAAACCCTTTTTCCTTTTGGGCCGCTCACGCTGAAGCGGCCAAAGTTCTGGGCTTCCACCAGTGTATTCGCGATCCTGTATGGGTTATTGGCTTCCGGGCCCGATGCTTTGCTGACTCCGGCAGTGTATGGTGAAACCGTGACATCATACAAAGGGTAATTGTCTTCCCTCGGCACCCTGATCACCTCACTGTGGTGGCGGTCGCCCGACATAAATATCACACCATTCAATCTTTGCTCCTGCAGGAAACGCATCAGGTCATGGTATTCATACGGATAGTGGCGGATTGATTCAAACCGGTTCACCGGGTTGAGCACCTGGCTTCCCATAACAACCACTTTGAACGTGGCCCTGCTGAACAGCAAGGCATTTTTAAGCCACTCCATTTGTGTTGGGCCCAGGAATGTTTTTTGTGGGTTGGGCATGCCATTGATGCTATCGGGCATATCGTCGTGGCTGCGGAAAAAACGGTCGTCTGTCAAAAAGAAATCAACATCGCTGTATGAAAACATCGTGTAGATACCTTCTCCCCTTTCGCCATACGATGGGTTCAGGCTATACTTCTTAAAAATATCGCGGCTGGCATCTTTAAAATGATAACTTTTACCCGCATCATTGGGCCCGTAGTCATGGTCATCCCATGTGGCATACTGCGGCATACTGGCCATGAAAGCCTGTAAAACCGGCAGGCTGCGGTCGCGCTGCGCGCGGTATTCAAGTCCCCAGGAGCTCGAGTAATCCACTTCGCGCGTGTACCAGTTATCACCCATCCATATATGGAAGGCCGCTTTCTCGCGGGCCATTGTTTCAAAAATGGATGAGTCGCTGCCATATGGTTTCCCGGGCCTGTCGTATGGCGGTTCATTGAAATACGCGCAACTGCCTGCCAGGAAACTGAAGTCTGGCGCGGGTTTGCGGTATTGCCAGAGTTCCTTTGTGGTAAACCTGGTTGGGAAATTGGTTTTCACTGCTTTGCCATCAATCAGCAATGAGTATTCGTAAGTGGTATTGATATCAAGCGCGGTCAGGTGTATGGCCAGCGGATTAAATTCTTTACCAAGCGCATCATTGTACCTGGCTGTTTTTGCTTCTGAGGGTTTACCAAGCGGATGGTAGCGCACAGCTACTGATTTCACAAAGGGTGAAACCTGTGCCCAGATACTGGCCGTGCGAAGTTCCACATTGCCGGCCCATGGGCCACTGACAAGTGAAGACGACTGCGCGTATAATTGCCCATACCAGGTAAAAATAAAAGCGGCGATGTATGTGATAATGGCTTTCATAAACTAAACTGTTGGCGCAAAGGTATTTAATTACCGGTGTCGCCCATGAAAAAAGCCACCGCCCGGAGGCAGTGGCTATATAATCCATATCACAAGCATTGTTTAATAACTGAACCCCTGGATTTCGTTGCCGTTGCTCTTGTAATAAATCACGCGGCCCATTTCATCGAGCATATAATCAGGGTCTTTTTTATCGGCAAGGATCACTTTGCGGATATCCTTGCCGCTGTTTTTATCCACCATCATGATACCGGCATCTTTTGCCTGGTTGCTATTGCCAAAATTTGTGAGGATGGCCATATAATCATTTGCCTGTCGCGTAGCCTTGAAGCGCCTGCTGATGGATGCAAAGCTGGCTGCCGCTGCGCCCGCGAATGCCGCCGCATTTGCCTGTGCGTTTTTGATGCTCCTGTCGAGAGCAGGGTCTGTACTGCCATAATACCCTTTAGCATAGCTTAACTGGGATGCCTGCGCGGTTTGTTGTGCCGCCATGGCTGCAGCCGCCACACCTCCGAGCCCGCTCAGCAGTTTACCGGCCATGGTTCGGCCCGGAGCCGGATGATAGGCATGCCATTGCTGTTTGCCATCGAATGAATAAAGCCTGGCATTCTGATCGGATGTGAGCAAAACACCGTTCTCCCTGACCTGCAGCATGGAAGGTTCTTCCTTGCCGTCAAACTGAACGCCGCTTACCCATTCGCCGATATCGCCTTTTTCAAAATCAATCTTGTAAATGATATTATTCGCATATACGTAACCGTTACGGTCAGACGCGTTATCACCGGTGCAGTTCTTCACTTTAAACCCTTTCTTCCACGTCTTGTCGCCTGATTCCAGGTCAAGGATATTGATTTCATCCGTGGTGCGGTAATATAAACCCTGCGGAAATAATTGCAGGTCGCGGATTTCACCTTTGATAGACAAGGCCTTTTTGGTGATTGACTTTCCCGCATCAAGGTCAACAATGCTGATGAAATTGGTGCCCTGGTCACGCGCCGTGGCGAGGATCAGTTTATTCCCGGAAAGTTTATAAGCCAGCACATCGCCCTGCAGGTCAACATCGCTATCCCATTTCTCCTTTCCTGTTTGCGGATCGATGCACAGCAGGGATGCACGGTTCTTTTTGGCCGCGCTGTTCTTTTTTATTTTTCCGATCAAGCCGCCGCCGCTTCCGCTTGCCTTGGCTACATCATTCAGCGTCTTCTCCGCCGTGGCCACCAGCATACCATGCGAATCGTAGAGGATGTTGGTGAGTGGCGAAGGGAGTTCCACGCGTTCCCATACTTCCTTACCATCCGCAACCTGGAAGGCTGTCAGGATATCCTGGTTCCAGAAATATATGATGTTTGGGTTATCGCGCTGGAAGAAATCGGCGGATGTCATGGTTTGTTGCTCATTCAGGTCGTTGTTCATCGACTTACCGAATTTGGGCAAGCCAAAACCGGCTTTTTTCTGCTTGGGCATTACCATCGGCAGGTCGCTTTTCATGTCGATGCTGTACAAGATATCGCCTGTTTGCTTGTTCAGTTTGTAGATGTTGCGGTTGGTGGCAAGAAAGATCCCGTCATTCACTTCACCGGCTTCTGATACAATCTGCTCTGAATTCTTTTCAAACAACTTGTTTTGTTCCCAGAGTTTTTGTCCGTTGGCCAGGCTTACCATCATGATGGTGGGCTTCCCCATCCTGTTTAAGCCATAAAACAACACGGCATTGTTTTGCATGAGGTGAATGCGCTTGGTCAGGTTTTGGATGCCGAGTTCCTTGCTGTCTGCCACCAGTTTCCCGGTTGCCACATCTACAATATGGTTCGTTGATTTGGTCAGGCCCCGCTTAGCCAGAACAATGTAGGGAGTGCCTTCGATGGGGTCATAATTTTCTTCCTGGATATTTTCGATCTGGTCAATCTTCCAGGCTTCCTGCCCGTCAGACGGGTTGATACCATACAAGGCATCGTTTGTGCCAACCACCAGGATGCCCGCGTCGGTGATCCTGTACCATTTAACTTTTGAGGGGAATGTTTTTGTCCAGTCGTTGTTCTTTTGCGCGAAGGCTGCCACCGTCAGCAACACGAAACTAACGGCAAGGCATAGTTGCTTTTTCATACAGGTAAATTTTGGTCATGGTTTGAATAACCACAAACCAAAAGTAGATTTCCCTGTAAGCTGTGAAATACCCTGCAGACGGTATTTTAAGGTTTTAGCCTTGGGTTATCGCGGTGCCTGTTCGCGTCCCGGCTTGTTTTCTTGCGCATGTTCTTTTGAAACGCGTCCGTAAGGTTGACGCCAGTTTGGTTGGCCAGGCAAATGAGAACCCAAAGCACATCTGCCATTTCATCCCCGAGTTCTTTGCCCTGGTCTGAGGTTTTTGCGGATTGTTCTCCGTAAGTACGCACCATTAGCCGGCTTAGTTCGCCCACTTCCTCCATCAGGATGCCGAGGTTGGTAAGTTCGTTGAAGTAGCGTACACCAACGGTTTTGATCCATTGGTCAACCTGTTCTTGCGCATCGCGTATGCTGATATCGGCTGGTGATTGCATGGCAGTATATTTTGATAAAGGCTTTACATGATTATTCTTTGTTCTTGCTATCGATCCAAATGGTAACGGGGCCATCGTTTATCAATGATACCATCATATGTGCCCCGAATACGCCCTGCTGTATGGGCTTTCCAAGTTCAGTTCCGAGTTTCCGGATACAATATTGATATAATGGTTCCGCTTTTTCGGGCCTGGCGGCTTTGATATAGCTTGGCCGGTTCCCCTTTTTGGTAGCGGCATGGAGGGTGAACTGGCTGACCAGGAGTACATCGCCCCCGGTATCCAATACAGAGAGGTTGGGCACCCCGTTTTCATCGTTCATGATGCGCAAATTGGCCAGTTTCTGGCATATCCAGTCTGCATCCATTTCCGTATCCGCTTCCTCTATCCCAAGCAGTACCAGGAGGCCCTGTTCGATGGTCCCACGTTGTTGCCCGTTGACCTCCACGGAGGCCCGGCTGACCCTTTGTACCAAAACGCGCATAATTGATCGATTCAGGCAAAGGTACAAAGCGGCACGCGGATACCGGGAATATTATGAAATCCAACGCCGGCGCGGGTTTTACAGGAACCGAAAGCATGACTGCTGTTATTCTCTATTACAACAAAAATCCATTCAAAAAAATAAATTTCTTTCCACAAAAAGTGAAAAACGGAGCAAAATCACGGTGCGGTTGGGTTACCGGATTATTCACATATTTTGTCCACAGTTTGTTGATATTTCCAACCCTAAAACATGGTCGACAAAGGATATTTTCGTTTCCTTCGCCACCCGATTTAACAATTACCTAACCCAAAACATAACAGATATCCATATGGCCAGCAAAAAGCAACCACGGAAAGCGCTCAGCTTCACCCGGCAATTCACCCGGGAAGGTGTCAGTCCCTATGACCTCTTTACCTATGATTATCGCACTTCGGTGATCAAAAACCCCAATGGGGAAGTGGTATTTCAAATGGATAATGTTGAGGTTCCGAAACAATGGAGCCAGATCGCCACAGACATCCTTGCCCAAAAATATTTCCGCAAAGCGGGTGTGCCACAGGCCGATGGCAGCACCGGAAGGGAAACATCCATCAAACAGGTTGCGCACCGCATGGCGCACTGCTGGAGGGTTTGGGGCGAACGTTACAATTACTTCGCGTCTGAACAGGATGCGCAGGTATTTTACGATGAACTTGTGTACTGCATCCTGAACCAGGCCTGCGTACCCAACAGCCCGCAATGGTTCAATACCGGCTTGTATGAAGCATACGGCATCAGCGGAAAGCCACAGGGCCATTATTATGTTGACCCTACAGACGGCCTGCTAAAAAAATCTACTTCCGCTTACGAGCGCCCGCAACCACATGCCTGCTTTATTTTGAATGTGGAAGACGACCTGGTGAATGACGGCGGTATCATGGACCTCTGGGTTCGCGAAGCGCGCATCTTCAAATATGGCAGCGGCGTAGGCACCAATTTCAGCAATATCCGCGGCGAAGGCGAAAAACTCAGTGGTGGCGGAACTTCCAGCGGACTGATGAGTTTCCTGAAGATCGGTGACCGTGCAGCCGGCGCCATTAAAAGTGGCGGTACCACACGCCGTGCAGCTAAAATGGTCTGCCTCGACCTCGACCATCCTGAAATTGTGGAATTCGTAAACTGGAAAGTACAGGAAGAAGATAAAGTGGCCGCCCTGATCGCTGCCGGTTACCCAAGCGATTATGAAGGTGAAGCTTACCGTACGGTGAGTGGCCAAAACAGCAATAACTCAGTACGCATCCCCAACTCTTTCTTCAGGATCCTGGATGAGAACGGCGACTGGGAAATGAAAGCCCGTTCAGACGGACGCACCATGCGCAAGATCAAAGCCAAAGACCTTTGGGACCAGATCAATTATGCCGCCTGGCGTTGCGCCGACCCCGGCACCCAATACGATACCACCATCAACGAATGGCATACATGCCCTGAAGGTGGCCCGATCCGCGCTTCCAACCCTTGTAGCGAATACATGTTCCTCGACAACACTGCCTGCAACCTGGCCAGCGTGAATCTCCGCAAGTTCTTTGATGAAGAGAACAATACTTTTGATGTAGCCGGGTTTGAATATACCTGCCGGCTCTGGACTGTTGTGCTGGAAATCTCAGTGTTGATGGCACAATTCCCTTCAAAAGAAGTAGCCCAACTGAGTTATGATTACCGTACACTCGGACTTGGGTATGCCAACCTCGGCAGTATGCTGATGGTGAGCGGTATCCCATACGACAGCGAAGAAGCCCGCGGTATTTCCGGAGCCATCACGGCTATCATGACCGGCATCGCGTATAAAACATCCGCTGAAATGGCCGGTTTCCTGGGCGCTTTCAACAGGTTCGAAGAAAACAGGCCGCACATGTTGCGTGTCATGCACAACCATCGTGCCGCCGCATACGACGCTTCAGAAGCATACGAAAGCCTGGAAATCAAGCCACAGGGCATCAATGCGAAGTATTGCCCGGATTACCTGCTGAAAGCAGCTACAAAAGCCTGGGACGATGCCGTTCAACTCGGAGAGAAATACGGTTACCGCAATGCGCAAACAACCGTAATCGCGCCTACCGGAACCATTGGTTTGGTGATGGATTGCGATACTACCGGTGTAGAGCCGGATTTCGCATTGGTGAAGTTCAAAAAACTCAGCGGCGGCGGATATTTCAAGATCATCAACCAAAGCGTGCCACAGGCCCTGCGCAACCTGAAATATACAGAGGCGCAAATTGAAGACATCGTAAACTACGCGAAAGGACACGCGACACTGAAAGGCGCTCCGTTCATCAACGAAGAAAGCCTGCTTGCGAAAGGCTTCCTGCCTGCGGAAATTGAGAAACTGAACGCCGCGATGGCGAGCGCATTCGAAATTGGTTTTGTATTCAATATGTACACATTGGGTGAGAATTGCCTGGAACGCCTGGGATTCAAGCCTGAGCAATACAATGATTTTGGATGGAGCCTGCTCGAAGCGCTGGGCTTTACCCCGGAACAAATTGAAGAAGCGAATACTTATGTGTGCGGTACGATGACGGTAGAGGGCGCTCCGCATTTGAAAGAAGAGCACCTGCCCGTTTTTGATTGCGCCAACAAATGCGGCCCGAACGGCGAAAGGTATATCCATGCACATGGCCATATCCGTATGATGGCCGCCGCACAACCATTCCTGAGCGGCGCGATCAGCAAAACCATCAACCTGCCGAATGAAGCCACTGTGGAAGAAATCGCTGATTCATACCGCCTGAGCTGGGAGCTTGGCTTAAAAGCGTGTGCGCTTTACCGTGATGGTTCCAAACTCAGCCAGCCACTCAGCAACAAATCAGATAAAAAGAAGAAATCGGAAGACAGCACGGAAGCTACCGCCGAAGTAAAAGCGGAAGCAAGCCCGGTTAGCACCATGGTAGACATGTCGAAGCTGACTATTGAAGAGTTGCTGGAGGAAATGAACAAGCGCGTACAAAACAGCGCTGACACTTCCCTGAAGCGCCAACTCGCCATGATCGTGGAGCGCAGGGCGCTGCCTGCCAAGCGCCGCGGCTTTACACAAAAAGCAAAAATCAACGGCCAGGCCCTTTTCCTGCGCACCGGTGAGTATAATGATGGAACCCTGGGTGAGATTTTCATTGATATGGCAAAAGAAGGCGCGACTGTACGCAGCATGCTGAACTGCTTTGCCATCGCCATTTCCATTGGCCTGCAATACGGTGTGCCTTTGGAAGAATACGTTGAGAAATTTGTATTCACGCGCTTTGAACCGGCCGGCATGGTGGAACACCCGAATATCAAGACCACAACGTCTATCATCGACTTCATCTTCCGTTCACTGGCTTATGAATACCTGGGACGCACCGACCTGGTACATGTGCTTGACAAGCCGGAAGTGGAAAATTTAGGCGACCAGCCCTGGGACGAGCAAACGCCCACCATCGGCGAACGCAAACATGAACTGAGTGAAGTGCGTGTACTGGGCAACCATGCACCCAAAGCCACACAGGTTGTAAAGGGCATAACGGCAACCAAAACCAGCGGCAGCCTCGACGCGGTGAACGCGGCCAACAAATCCATGCAGGGCGACGCGCCGGCATGTAATGTCTGCGGCCACATCACGGTGAGGAGCGGCACCTGCTACAAATGCCTGAACTGCGGCAACAGCCTCGGTTGCAGCTAATGTGTGCATACCTACAATGAATAACAAACCACCGGGAAGAACCGGTGGTTTTTTTATATATCTAACTTGCTATATTTGTTATGTCCTACCCTCCCAGGCATCAGAGATCAAAGACCCGGAATCTACTATAACAACCAAACAATTTTACATGAATAAAACTTTTACACTCATCATCCTGGCAGTCCTTTCAGGCTTTTGCGGATATTCGGGAACCATTTACTGGGTAGGCACTACAGGAAATTACAGCGATGGCGCCAACTGGAATACACAATCAAACGGATCAGGCACATCCGGCGCACCTGTTAATACCGATGATATCGTGATTGACAGAAATGCGACCATTACCATTGACGGCAATTTTCAACCATCGTCGTTATGGATCATCAACAACGCTTCCGTAACTTTTACCAATGCCATCGCGGCCCGCACATACAGTATCGGCGGCAGCGCAACCGTGTTCCCGCAATTTAAAGTGGAAGCGGGTTCCACATTAAACATCACAGGGACATCATCGATCCTGATTGAGATGATTGCCGGAAATTCCGCGCAAATTTTTGGTACGATTGATATCACGGGAACCGGGTCACGCATGACATACCTGGGTGGAACCACCACTGTAATGACCGGAGGAAAACTCAGGTATGGACCCGGCAGCAGCAACGGCACCGGTTCGCTGGCCACATTTTTTATGCTGAGTGGCAGCACCTATGAAGTTTATAAAAACGGTGGTTCATTTCCCACCGGCAGTTACGATCCGGGTTCATTGATTTTAAATACAGGAGCGGTTGCCAATCCGGCCCTGTTCAATATGAATTCATCTGTTGGCAGTTATGGCAACTATGCATTCAACAGCCCGGGTTTCACTAATACAACCAATGGTATCAATCAAAATATATCATTTCATGATTTCAGGATACTCAATGACGGAGCCGGTAAATGGGTTTTCAGCACTTCAAATTCAACATCATATACGTTAACAGTAACCGGTCAGTTTTTTGTTGACCTTAACTGTACATTTGATATAAACCGTGCGGCATCAGGCTCCCAGCCCACTACGATCCTTGCAGGCGGAGATGTATTTTGTTATGGCAATATCATTGAATCAGGCAACAACACGGGATCCATTATTGAACTCATTGGCTCTTTACCCGCCAACCTGGTGATTCAACCCGGCAGCATGGAAGGGGATGTGAGTATCAGGATGAACCGCACGGCTGACGTGCTTTCCAGTGATTTATATATGTCAATCAGCCCTAACGCAAAACTCTACCTTGTTAATGGAAATATTGATGTGTTAACCAACAATGAAGTTGTGTACATTCAAAACAAAGCGCCCGATGCAATCGTGGGTGGAAGCATCGCCAGCCATATCATTGGCCGTTTAATCCGGGTTTCCAATCAAACATCTTCCTACGCATTCCCCGTTTCGAATAATGCCAGTCAACTGGCGCTGGCAGTAGTCAACCCGAGCAGTACGGATTCCACAGTTTGGGATATCAGTTTCCTGGCGCCCAACCCAAATGCCGGCAGCGGTTTAACCCCTGGCGTAATTGACATGGTTACCCCATATTACTGGACCATCGATGCTATAGGCACCCCGGCATCTGGCGCATCGAACCTTACCTTGCATTACAGCGACCTGGTTTCTTCTACCGTATTGATTCCGGCCCAGTTAAAAATGATCACCTGGAACGGCAGCAACTGGGTTAGTTTAGGAGGAACCGATAATGGCGGTAATGTTACAAACACGCTTGGTTCTTCAGGCGGCGCAGCTCCCGGCGACCCCATCAACAATTTTGCCATATTCAGGCCGTACGCGCTGGGTGGCGTATTGGGCACTTTACCTATCAGCATTGAGTATTTCACCGGTGCGAAGAGCGGCAGGAACCACAACCTTAATTGGAAAGTCAATTGCAGCAATAGCCCATATCTAACGATGACGCTTGAACGAAGTAAAGACAGTCGTTCATTCCGTGGTATCAAAACCATTTCCGCGGATGCCATACGCTGCCTGGAACCTTTTAGCCATTTGGATTCGGATCCAATGGAAGGTTTGAATTATTACCGCATTAAGGTAACAGATGCCGATGGCAAAGTAAGCTATAGTAAAATAATCGGGTTGCTGAACAGGAACGGTGGCTTTGAAGTAGTTGGTGTTTCACCTAATCCCTCAATGCCGGGCAATGAAACCATCATCAGCATCAGCAGCGCTTCAAAAGGTACAGTTACGATAGTGCTAACGGATATGCATGGACGACGTTTATCCACCCAAACATATAGTTGCATAGCCGGCAACAATCAATACCAGGTAAACACAAATCAACTGCCGGCAGGGCAATACCAGGTGACTGTACTATCGGAGAATGGAGAGTATGTGAGCAAACAACTGATTAAACTATAACCAAAATATAAAAAGAGGCGCCTGGTACGCCTCTTTTATTTTTGTGTAATTCCCGTGCTTACTTTTTCTGACGACCTACAAAGTCTTTCAGGTAACTGCATGACCTGTTGGCTTCTTTGAAAAACTTGGTATTCCCATATTCTTTCATCAATTCAGGAAAGTAAGGATTCTCCATAAACTGCTTATCATACTTCTTCATGTCCAGGCTGTATTGCTCATAATCGTTATAGCTGTACTCCCTGTACTGGGGCTGATGGATTTGCTTTTGCAAGCATTTGGCCATCATAAACAGGCAGCGGGCCTGCCATTCGGGGTCATGGGAAGCCTGCTTTGCTTTTTTGAAATATTCATGCGCGTCAAAGCATCCGTAATAATTTTTCTTAAATGGCGTAGCACCTTCAGGAATGGCATAACCATCGGAACCGCTTCGGCCGTATTCTACCAATTCCCAGGCGTAACCATAATACGTTGTGTTATATAAGCCTAACGCGATTTTATATAAATACATCGCTTCATCCTTGTCTTTTAAAGCGGCTTTCTCATGCAAGCGTTGCATTTCAGTAGCAAAAGATAATTTACTCGAACTGGTCGTATTACCCGGAATAAAATCTGATCTGTCGTACAGGATATCGATAAAGGGATCTTTAGCGAATTCGACATTTGAGGAAGGAGAAAGCTTAAACCATTTGATGGCTTCCGCATAATTCTGGTCACGCAAAAATGCTGTTCCGGCAAAATCAACCACGAGTTTCTCAGATATGGCATTATGTTTTAGTAAAAATGCTTCAAAAGGGCTGAGTTTCTTTGATTTGATGAGTTGATACAATGTAGTCAAATCTTTTGACCCCATTTTATTTCGCAGGAAACCGATTCCCCAGTACGAATCCCCTGTTGGATTAAAAATCCATTCCGCAGCACCCACACATAATACTTCCCGGATGACATCTTGTTGCTGATGATATTTCTTTGCCATGATTTCAGACCAAATACTCCGGTAAAATTTAATCCATTGCGATTTATCGTAAGGCAGGCGTGAATTATCGGATGGATTATCGCTAACCGCTTTTGTTTTAAGCCATTCCAGTGATGGAAGTAACTTCTTTTCGATGCCAGCGTCGAGGCGTTCCGGACTATTCACCATCAACAACAGGTTGATCATCGCCATTTGATCTTTCAGGCGCTCTGTTAGCGGCATGGTAGCAGCGAGGCCAAGCCTTTCCCTTGATTCTTCCCAATTCTGCAGCATCATCGACACATAAGAAGCCGCCAATTCAAATAAAGCAGGCTTCTTAACTTTTTTCAATTGTGCTACCTGGTGGAACCAATCACCCATTTCACGCACCCTTTTTTCCAAACTCAACATGGAGTCTTTTGAAAGCGGTTCAGTCCATGAATAATGCAGGATATCGCCACCCGGCTGCTTTGACAGGGAAGGTGAATAATAAATCTCTTCGATTTTATTGACTTCCCTGACAGCCATCAATTCCAGGATGGATGATTTTGGGTCGAGCCTGTACACTTCTTTCATGGATGCAAATTCTTCCTGTGTACCAAAAATCGACATCATACCAAGCAGGCTCGCTTTCTCTTCATTATTCTGGCAATAGGCCAAATAAGAATCCTTACTAATTGTATGATCTGTGCCCCAGAGCAAACCCAGGTAATTTGACATTCTCTTAACCGGCGATGCCGCAAATGCCTTGCTGAACAAATATGCCGATTCTTGCTTATTACCTGTGCGGTATAAGGCCCCGGCCTTGAGGGATAGTGCTGAATATTGCAGGATAGATGTTGAACTGTTCCCCGCTACGAAACGGTCATAATACAACACAGCCTCTTTGTATTGACCGCTGTAATGGGCAAGCCTCATCACCTGGTAGCCATACTTTAGTTTAAAAAAATCTTTCTTAGCGGCAGCATGCAACTGGATCCCGTTTTTAATCAGTTTGCTCATTTTGACGGAGTCCCGTACAAAAGGCTCCCATTGCTCATATTGCCCGATCACATATGGCTCCACTGATTTTGCATATTGCAGGTAACCCAGGGCTTCCAGGTCGGCATCGGCAGATAATTTAATGGCCATAGGGTTTGCCAGCAGGGAGTCGCCGGGGGCCAGCTTTTTCTTCCCGGAGGCATGGGCATACAGTGATTTTAATGACGGCAGGCTGGTACTGAACACCAGGTTCGCGGCATCATTCTCTTTAACTGGTGCTCCGCAATAATCCGCCCATTCCCTTACCAGGATTTCCTCCTGGGATTCTTCCTCAAATGCGTCGTACAAAAAAGTATAACTGCTGTATCCAAAAGGTTTGTGCAGCTTATTTTCAGAGAGGTTTCGCAAAAAGAAACCGGTGTGATAATCGTACGCGTCCGCATCAGGGCCACAGCCAATGATGTTTTGAGGAAATGAGATCATAAACCCACTAACGAAAACGGTCAAGTACGATTTTAAGGTCATGGTTGGAATATTTTTGTAAAATAAGGCTATCCATGTGAAAGAAAGATATTCTCGCGCTGGTATCCTTCCATGTCTGGCTGAGGTAATCGCCTGCCAGCAGGATATCTTCCAGGTTTGAAGCTTCATAACGCAGTTCATCATTCTTCCTGCACGCGAATCCTGAAAGCGCAGTGTCTTTTAGCAAAAGATACCGGTTGGTACTGATCTTTTTCAAAGCCGATACAGGCAGGTCACCCGGATTTAGTTTTAACAGGCCTGCGTATTTGCCATTCCTGAACAAAACAGTCCAGTCAAACAAAGGTAGGGCAATATCCAGGGGTAGTGGGTAGAGATGCAATTTGCCCAGGTATTTTTTCAACTCTTCGGGGTCGAGGATTGAATTACGACCGGATGGATCGCGCATATCCCCCATATTATAGCACATCAACAGGCCGCGGTGCACGGGCGGAATGCCTGCACGTTGTACTTGTTTCACCTGGTGCAGCCTGATCGTCGCGGAAATAATAAGGTTGGTGTCCAGTTTCTTCAGTTCATCCAGCAAGGCAAAATATGGTTCCCTCGTGCCGGCAGTCCAGTCGCAATCAATCTGCAATTCCGTCACGTGCTTCAAGTCATACCCATTCCGGATATCAAGGACCAATTGTAAGATGCGGCTGGCAAGCAAGCGAGCCGAAATGGTATCGAGGTTCCGGATACATTCGTTGGTAATAAACACCACCGGTACCAACTGGCAGTTTTTTAAGGCATCCTGGTATCCATTCGCGAAACGGATCGCTGCAATGGGTTGCGCCTGTTTTCTTACAGGGTTCCAAGCCACATCAAAGAATTTTATATACTGGGCGCCAACCTGCAGTTCCCTGATCCTGCTGAGTTCGTATGGGCCGGGGGCATAGACCGATTTCCAGTAATAGAATGCCGGCGTTATTTGTCGTTGGGGCCGGTAATTCCGTGGCTGGCAGGAAAACAGGAATGCAGATACGATGAAGAAAAAGCATATCCTGTGCGGACCGAAAGTTTGCTGGCGCCTGCTACGCATAAGATACAAATGTATGGATAAACCCTGTCGGGGTTATAAC
>DDTB01000009.1 GCA_002343985.1 Chitinophagaceae bacterium UBA2375
ACTTTTTTGCCGTCAAAAAAGTAATATAAGAATCACATCTGCCGCAAGTGTTCCGAAGGATCACTTGTGTCCATCAAATCCGCCCGGTTTGTAACTGGGTTTAATGACACAACTCCTTTTCCAACTTACTGGCTGCCTGTTTGTATTTTAGCTGATGCATCGGCGAAATCATCCATCCTGGAAAAAAACAACAGGTTACCGGTTGGTAAACGACTGGCTCAAGGCCAATGGACGGGAACCATTCAGCTACCAGGAAGACTGCTGGGAAAAAATCGGGTTGGGGAAATCCGGACTGGTGAACGCCCCTACCGGCTTTGGTAAAACCTATTCCGTACTCCTCGGGGCCCTGGTTGCATACATCAATGCCCATCCGGATGAATATGCGAAACGAAGTAAAATTGGACTTCAATTGATTTGGGTGACACCGCTCCGTGCATTAGCCAAAGACATTGCCCGTGCCATTGATGAAGTGCTTACCGGCCTCAACCTACCCTGGAAAACCGCCATCCGAAATGGCGATACACCAACTGCCGAAAGGGAAAAACAAAAAAAACATCCACCAGAAATTTTAGTCACCACACCTGAAAGCCTACATCTCCTGCTCGCCCAAAAAAACTATGCGGCCTTTTTTGAAAACCTGCAGGTGGTTGTGGTGGATGAATGGCACGAATTACTGGGCAGTAAAAGGGGCGTACTCGTGGAGCTGGCCATAGCCAGGCTCGCGGCCATGAGGTTTTTGAATCATAACAAAGCCTCAAACAAACTATGCGTCTGGGGCCTCTCCGCCACCATCGGCAATTTAGATGAAGCGCTGCTTGTACTGACCGCACCTATATTTAATTATACTCAGCAACCAGGAGAACTGGTCAGGTCAGGCGGACGAAAAAATATTGAAGTTTCGTCCATCATTCCCGTTCCGCTCGACACATATCCATGGGCCGGGCACCTCGGGCTAAAATTGGCCGACCATGTGTTGCCGGTGATCAACGAACATCAAAGCACACTCATCTTCATCAACACCCGCGGCATGAGTGAGCGATGGTACCAGCACTTGCTCAATATCGCCCCCGACCTCGCAGGCATTCTCGCATTGCACCATGGCAGCATCGACCAACCCATACGCATTTGGGTGGAAGAAGCCCTGCATGAGGGCAAACTGAAAGCCGTGGTCTGTACCGCCAGCCTCGACCTGGGTGTTGACTTCAGGCCGGTGGAAGCGGTCATACAGGTTGGATCGCCCAAAGCCGTATCCCGATTTTTGCAAAGGGCCGGCCGCAGCGGACACCAGCCCGGTGCTACCAGCCGGATCATTTTCCTGCCCACCCATTCACTCGAACTCATGGAAGTGGCAGCACTCCGCGAAGCCATCCGCGATGATGTCATGGAAAGCCGCGTGCCGCTGACACTTTGTTTCGATGTGCTCATACAATTCCTGTGCACACTCGCGGTATCCGATGGCTTCATCCCGTCTGAACTGCTCCCGCAAATCCGCTCCACCCATTGTTTTGCGGAGATGACGGAGGAAGAATGGAATGACGTGCTCCTCTTCATCCGCGATGGCGGCAAAGCCTTGCAGCAGTATGATGATTATAAGAAAGTGGAAATCGAAGAAGGGCGCTACCGCATCCGCAACAGGCGCATGGCCATGCGGCACAGGTTATCCATTGGCGCCATTGTGAGCGATGCGCAACTGAAAGTGAAAATGCTGAACGGGGGTTTTGTTGGCGTGATAGAGGAATGGTTCATATCGAGGCTGAACCCGGGTGATGTGTTTACGCTCGCGGGCCGCAACCTCGAATTTATCCGCATCAAAGACATGACCGTACAAGTGAAAAAAAGCGACTCGGATAAATCGATTGTACCCAGTTGGATGGGCGGGCGGATGCCATTATCGGCCAACCTGGGCAGGCTCCTTCGCAAGAAACTAAACGACCTAACGACCATGGATACACGAGAATGGGAAGATGAGCCTGAACTCAGCGCGCTCATCCCCTTATTCGATTTGCAAAGGGAATTATCCTACCTGCCCGGACAGGATGAATTGCTGATTGAACTGATCCGGACAAAAGACGGGTACCATTTATTTGCATACCCTTTCGAAGGCCGTCTGGTGCATGAAGCCATGGCAATGATCCTCGCATACAGGCTGAGCCGCATCAAACCCATTACCTTTAGTATAGCCATGAACGATATGGGTTTTGAATTACTGAGCGACCAGCCGATTCCCATTGATGATACAAATGCCAAAACGCTGTTCTCGGCCGATCATTTATATGAAGATATCCAGCGTAGCGTGAATGCCACAGAAATGGCGAGGCGTAAGTTCAGGGATATCGCGGTGATTGGAGGACTGCTGTTCCAGGGCATGCCGGGCGAACCGGTGAAACAAAGGCACCTGCAGTCATCCGCTTCGCTTTTGTTCCAGGTTTTTTCGGAGTACGAACCCGACAACCTGTTACTCCGGCAGGCTTACCGCGAAGTGATGGAAGACCAGATGGAAGAAGCCCGCCTGCGCGACATGCTGCAACGCGTAGCAAAGGGTCGCATCATCATAACAAAGCCCGGCAAACTCACACCCTTCTGCTTCCCCATCAAAGTAGACAGCCTCAGCCGCGAAACCCTCAGTTCAGAAACCATGGAAGACCGGGTGAAGCGGATGCTGTATGATCTTTAACCTGGCTCAAGTGTTCGGCGCAGCCGGCTTCGCTTCGGTTCGTGGCACACGAACCGTTCGCCTACCAAATCCGTCCAGTTTGCAACTGGGCATTACCATAGCATATCTTGAGGAATTCTTCCAATGCTTCACTTCTGCCCAAAAAAAAGCCCAGCTTCTAACCGGGCTTGATGACTACAATAAAAACAGATCATGACAATCTGCCGATAATATTTACCAATTTTAAAAAATTAATAAACCAGGTCCTTTTTATAAACGGTATATAAAATAATAAATATCACAGGAAAAACGATACTAAGTAATCCCAATCCCGAAAAAGCCGCGGCTCCGGCAAACATCAATACGGCAATCAAAGGCAATACCTCGCCCACCAGCCAGATGATATAACCTTGTTTCTTCAACTTCCTCATCTCCATCGCGCCATACAAACAAAGCGCCGCACCCAAAATGGTAATAATCATAATGGGCATTTTATTCTCCGCCATCTTTTTGGTCACTTCCAGCATCCTCTCATTCATCATGCCCTTAATCCATCCCGGCGCATCAGCCAATGCAGGGTCAGCCATTGCTTTCTTCAGCTCTTCATAATTTTTCTGCGCGGTTGAATAGGTGTAACCCGCACTAAGCAATGAGAGGATGCTGCCAATGATCGTGAGGATCGTCAACACTTTCAAACCACCGCTTAACTTCGGTTTACCTTCCCCGGCAAAGCCAAGGACATCTTTGTTGAAATCTGCCATAATATGATTTTTTTGATGTTGTTCAAACATAGCAACTTTGCAGTATAAAACAAAAAATAAAGCGCCGGCCGGCAATGGGTTTGTACCGACGGCAGGCCATGCATCAAAAATACTACTTGTGCTCAACCATACCCTTCTTGATCAACACCTCATACTCACTACAGAACGCAGCATTTTCTGGGAAGAAGAAAAAGCATTGATCCTGTCTGACCTGCACCTGGGCAAAACCGGTCATTTCAGGAAGAGCGGGATTGCCGTTCCGGGCAAAGTGAACAGCAATGACCTGCACCGGCTCTTCAGCCAGATACAATTTTTCAAACCGGAAAAACTCATCATCGTAGGCGATCTTTTCCACAGTTCTGAAAACAAGCAACTCCTGCTATTCAAAAAATGGCGGGATGACCACAGGCACACCGATTTCATCCTGGTCAGGGGTAACCACGATATATTACCCGACAGTTGGTTTCAGCAATCCGGTATTAACATACGTACTGGTAAATTTGACCTGGGCCCATTTTCGTTTATACATGACCGTGATGACCTTGAGTCAACAGGAGAAAAATATGTATTCAGCGGGCATATCCATCCTTCAGTAATGATCAGCGGGAAAGGCCGGCAATCGCTGAGGCTGCCCTGTTTCCTTTTCAGGCCAAAGGAAGCCATACTGCCCGCATTTGGTTCATTCACCGGGAGCTATACCCTCGAACCAACAAAAAAGGATTCCGTATTCCTGATCACAGAATCGGAGATCATCAAAATGCCGGCGGGGAAGAATTAATATGGGATCTAACATCAGCGAACCCTTAGTTCAATCCTCTTTCCAAGTCCAAACTCAAGCAACCTGAAGAGCGTTGATAATTGGATATCACTGTGCCCGTTTTCAATCCTTGAAATAAAACTTTTTTTTGCCCCAATCTTTTCAGCCAGTTGCTCCTGTGTCATTTTTGCAAGTCGCCTTTCTTCTTTAATCAGCTCTCCAATCAGAAATGCTTTTGCTTTTATTTCAAATTCAGTCCTTTTCTTTGTACCTCTTTTTCCATATTGCTTTGTCAGGTGTTCTTCAAAACTGATAATATTTTTTTTAGTGGTAGGCATAATTTTCATCTTTTGGTATTGAAATACTCATGCATGAGGCGAAGGGCTAATGTTATTTCAAATCTTGGGGTCTTCTGTGATTTTTTTTGAAATCCATTCAATAAAACAACTATTTTTCCTTCATCAAAACAACAAAACACCCTGAAAATATTCTTACCGACTTCAATTCTTATCTCATATAACCCTTTCGCAGATGCTACGTGTTTCAGGAATTTCTCCGGCACACGGTCTGCATGGGTCAACAAAAAGAGAACAAAATCAATTTTCTCCTTTACCCTTGCATGCTGTTTTGAAAAAAAATCCTCAAAATAATTTATGTAAAATACCAACTCTCTTACCTGCTTCATATACACCACATTTGTCAATCAATCCTCAAAATCAAAGTTAACTTAAAATGGAACTAACTGCAAATAATATGTCATAAATTCTTTTCAGGAATTTAACATAGTTTCATACAACTTTTGCAAAATAAATTTTACCCCGCCTGCCCTTTTCGCCTCCTCAGTTCCTTCTCTATCAAACCGAGTTCCCGCCCGGTTTGCCCGGCAACGGAACTGTTCTCCTGCGCACGCCGCATCAGGTAGGGCACCACATCGCGGATGGGGCCAAAAGGCAGGTACTTACTCACTGAAAAGCCGCTGTTGGCCAGGTTAAAAGTGATGTTATCGCTCATGCCATATAACTGGGAAAAATGTACATGCGGGTGATCAGGGGCGATATTCGCCTGCTCCATGAGCTGGGTTGTGTAGAGGTTGCTGTATTCATTATGTGAAGCCACGATCAGGGCGATACGGTTGATATCATTCATGCAAAATTGCAATGCCGCATTGTAATCGGCATCACAGGTTTCCTTATCCGGTTGTATCGGTGATGGATAACCCAGGTCTGATGCCCGCTGCCTTTCTTTTTCCATATACGCGCCGCGCACCAGTTTCGCACCCAGGATAAATCCCCTTTGTGTGGCGGCTTCATGACATTCCTGTAAAAATGCCAGCCTGTCGTGCCTGTATAACTGGTACGTATTATATATATAACATTTTTCCTTATTCACCGAATCCATCATCAGCAAAGTGATCGCGTCAACAGGATCCTGGATCCATGTTTCCTCCGCATCTACCAGCACGCCAATATTCTTTGACACCGCTTCCCCGCAAATCTTTTCAAGCCTTGCTACCGTGCGTTTCCATTCAGATTGTTCATCAGGCGTCAAAGCCTCCAGGGCCGATTGGTAGCGTTTGATCAATGTACCACTGCGCTGGTGCATCAGCGAATCAATTTTCTCCATCAAACCAAACCGGGCAATGCCGGTGATCTTGATACTCATAAAAGGAATATTCGCTTGCGACGACGCGTACTGTATCACCCGGATAAACTCATCCGTAGCATGGTCGAATGCGGCTTCACCCTGTCCGCCCTCCACACCGTAATCCAATATCACCTGCACATGGTATTGCTCCAGCTTATCGGCAACCTTCGCCGTTTCTTCCAATGTTTCACCACCAACAAACTGGCTGAAAATGGTTTGACGGATCAGCGATTTGGTAAAGGGTATCCTGAAACGGATGGCCATCGGCATCAGGGTTAATCCAAGGTTGAGCAGGAATGAACTGCCCATGGTCTTAAATAAAAAATGGGCTTTTTTTAATTCTCCGTCGGTTTTATAGGCAAATGCGTATTGGGTGTTATCAAAAGAAATTTTGGTTGGCAGGCTGTTCATGTATGTATTTTTGGCAGGCTCGTTCAACAGGCCCAACAGGTGGTATTATAGAACTACCAGTCAGGCATACACGGAGTTGTCCGTGTACGGAAACAAAAATACTAACATTCGGCACATAGCCCGCATTTCGTTAGATGGCCTGGTGGTTAAATGGCTGCAGGGCCATTTCGCTGATAACACCGGAAGCGGGTTGTTGGCAAAGGAACCAGATGGCCCGGGCGGCTTCTTCGGCGCGGATCATTTTATCTTTTTGTACACGCAGGTCTATATTGTCCCAAAAAGGGCTGTCCACCCCACCCAAAAACAGGTTCGTCATCCTCACTTCGGTCCGTTTCAGTTCCTCGCGGATGCTTTGCATCATGCCCACCAAACCGTATTTGCTGGCGCTGTAAGCTGCGGAGCCCGCCATGGGCACTTTCCCCAACACGCCGGGTACCTGCAGGATCAAACCTTTATTGGCTTCTTTCATCGCTGGCAGAAAAGCGCGGATCAGCAGGAAAGGGGCAAACAAGTTAACCTGTAAGGTTTTCATGAAATCATGCTCATCCAATTGCGCGATGGGCTTGATGATACCAATGCCTGATACATTAATAAGGATATCCACCTGCGGGAACACGGCAAAAACGGCATCCCGCAATCCTTGCACCTGTTCGGGTACACTCAGGTCAGTGGCTTTGGCCTGGGATGCATCGATGGGCAACTGACCTGCCAGCGCGGAGAGCTTGGCTTCATCCCTTCCCGTCAGGAACAAGTTTGCTCCTGATGTTTGCAGCATCCTGGCCAATGACTGGCCGATACCACCGGTGGCCCCGGCCAGTACAATGAATTTTCCCTTTAATGATTCCATGATAAAATTTTATCCATAAACAATGTGTCGGGTAAATTGTTTGTTGCATCTATGGGCCGCGAAGCTTGTATCATATTCCCAAACCAGTTATTCCCGGATCACCCCGCTTTACAAAAAGGGCGCCCGGTCTGGTTATTGGAGTCTGACCTTTTTTTTACACAGTACGCGTTTCACCAAAAAAAACTCGTCTTTCACAGGGCTTCCATGAAAGCCTATGCCGACAAGCTGGAGAAAAAAGGACATGATGTTTTTTATATTGATTGCATGGATCCGCGCAGTTCCCTAAGCGGATTGATCCCCTACCTTGCAGCTAATGGCACACAGGAATTGCACTGTGCAGACCCGGTTGACGACTGGCTGGTGAAAGGGATCAAAAGAACGGCAAAAACTTATGGCATCACCTATACCATATATAATAATCCTGCATTTTTCCTTTCTCAATCAGATATAGAAAATTATCAACCACCCGCATCCGGTTACCTGCAGGCTTCCTTTTATCAGCAGCAACGAAAAAAACTCGGCATGCTGCTCGACGCGTCGGGCAAACCACTCGGGGGCAAATGGAGTTTCGATGCGGATAACCGTGACCGTTATCCCGCTCATAAACAACCGCCGCCCCTGCCTAAAACAAAAAAAACTAAATACGTGGAGGACGCGTTGGCATGGGTGGCAAATACATTTCCGGGAAACCCCGGTATTGCTGATGATTTTTTTTATCCGGTTATGCATGAAGAAGCGCTCGATTGGCTGCATGATTTCCTGCAATATCGTTTTGCAGATTTTGGTAGATATGAAGATGCCATGGCCAGGCAGCACACATTCCTGCACCATTCGGTGTTGAGCCCGTTGATCAACAGTGGATTGCTCACGCCCCGCGAAGTAATGGATAAAGCGCTTGGTTTTGCTTCCAAACACGAAATCCCTTTATCGTCGGTGGAAGGTTTTTGCAGGCAGGTGATTGGCTGGCGCGAGTTCATCCGCATGATCTACATAAAGCAAGGCGTGGCTCAACGAAACGGGAATTACTGGCAGTGTAATCGCGATATACCTCCCTCATTTTATACCGGCACCACGGGCATCGCCCCGGTTGACATCGTAATTAAACGGGTGCTGCAACATGGCTATTGCCACCATATCGAACGGTTGATGGTATTGGGGAATTTCATGCTGCTCTCCGGCTTCCACCCAAACCAGGTGTACCGATGGTTCATGGAATTGTTTATAGACGCGTACGATTGGGTGATGGTGCCTAATGTATATGGCATGAGCCAGTTTGCGGATGGCGGTTTGATGTGCACCAAACCCTATATCAGCGGCAGCAACTACATCATGAAAATGAGTGATTTCCCGAAAGGGCCCTGGCAGCAAACCTGGGATGGACTATTCTGGAATTTCATGCACAAAAACCGTGAATTCTTCCTGCAAAACCCAAGGCTCGGCATGCTGATCCGCACTTTCGATAAAATGCCCGAAAGCAAAAGGCTGGCACATCTCCAAAACGCTGAACAATACCTCAACAGCTTATGACCCGAAAAAAACCTTGGAACAGGGTAAACCTGCCAGTGTACAGCATCTCAAGCAAAGGCCCCGGCGGGTTTAATATGAACATCATTACCTACACGGTCCCTGTGAGCATGAAACCCAAAAGATTGATCTGCGCGGTATACCATGGCAGCCAGACACTCGATAATATCCGCAGGGAAAAACAGGCAGTGCTGCAATTGCTGCATGAAGACCAGTACCGCCTGGTAGACAAACTCGGAAAACGCAGTGGAAAAAACACCGACAAACTAACGGCATTGAATAAACGCAATTTATGTACGGAGTGGAAAGGGTTTCCCGTGCTAACAGGCGCGCTTGCATGGATGGAATTAAAAGTGCTGGATGAAATGGAGGGTGGCGACCACAGGCTATTCCTCTGCGAAGTACAGGCATGGAAAAACAATAGTGAAGGCGAACCGCTCACGCTCGACATGCTCAGGAAAAAAAATATCATCAGGGGATAATGGCTTGATATGAAGACAATCAAAAAATCAGACCTGCCGCATAAAACCTGCATCGTTTGCCGGCGCCCGTTTTCATGGAGAAAAAAATGGAAGGATTGCTGGGATGAAGTGAAATATTGCAGCGACCGGTGCAGGGGGATGCGCCCGCAAAAAAATAACAGCAAAGAAAAGCATGAATAATACCAAATGGCCCGTTGATTACGATGAAATCATTCAGCGCGTGCAGGATGTGCATCCTGTATTGTACGCCAAAACCCGCAATTTTATAGACGGAAAGGTCAGTCGCCTCTCTCCGTATATTTCGAGGGGCGTGATCAGCCTGCCCCTGGTATTGCGGACCGTCTTGCAGAAATACAAACGCTTTGATGCGGAAAAATTCATCCAGGAACTGGCCTGGCGCGAATACTGGCAAAGGACCTGGGAAGATAAAAGCGATGCCATTTTTTCGGACCTGAAAAAGCCGCAGGATGACGTGGGGCATTTCCAGGTACCGCTTGCCATATTGGAAGGTCGTACAGGCATCACCGTTATAGACAAAGAAATCAGGAACCTGGCAGAAACCGGTTATATACATAATCATATCAGGATGTACATAGCCTCGATAACATGCAATATCGGTAAGGCGCACTGGTGGCAGCCCGCGAAATGGATGTACTATCATTTACTGGATGGCGACCTGGCCAGCAACAGCCTGAGCTGGCAATGGGTTGCCGGCTCAAACGCGTCAAAAAAATATTACTGTAACCAGGATAACGTTAACCATTACACGAAAACAATGCAGGCAGGCAGTTTCCTATACCATACATACGATGAATTACCCGGGTTGCCGGTACCGGAAGTATTGCGCGACCATGGATTGCCATTATTGCAGGTTTCATTGCCGGAGAGCACACTGACTGAAAGCGATGCCCAAAAAATATTTGTGTACAACAGCTACAACCTCGACCCTATGTGGCGCAGGGATGAAAAAGGCTTGCGGGTGTTACTGATGGAACCTTCACATTTTAATGAATTCCCGGTTTCGCAGGTTGTGATGCAATTTATACTGGACCTTTCCCGCATGGTCCCCGGCATACAGGTATTCTGCGGTTCATACCAGGAATTAAAGACAATGTATCCAAACGCCATATGCTATTTTAAAAAACACCCGCTGACCAAACACTATACCGGCTTCGCCGATGATCCGGAATATTTATTTCCGGGCGTAACGGGATACTACCCATCCTTTATGGCTTACTGGAAACAATGTGAAAAGCAACTGAAAAAATTATCCTGAACCCCTGGCGCAAGTGTTCGGCGAAGCCGCCACTTGTGCCTACCAAAACCCGCCCAGTTTA